>DATHNJ010000149.1:0-21964 GCA_035486155.1 Occallatibacter sp.
CAAGGCCCAAGAAGTCAATCGCACGCTAGTGCGCAAGGTCGATCTTCTGCTGGGCAACGAAGAAGATTTTACGGCGATGCTTGGAGTGAAGATCAAGGGCGTGAGCGAGGACTTCGCCGAGCTGCCGATTGCGAGTTACGAAGAGATGCTGCGCGAGTTAGCGGAGGCGTATCCGAATCTGAAGCTAATCGCGAGCACGTTACGCACGGCGCATTCGGCGAGCAGGAATGGCTGGGGTGCGATTGCCCTCTATCAGGACAAGATTGTGCACGTGCCGCAGAAGGACATCGATATTCTGGATCGCGTTGGCGGTGGAGACAGCTTCGCGTCTGGATTGATCTACGGCCTGCTGGCAGGCAAGCCGATCGAGTGGGCGGTTCAGTGCGGCGTGGCGCACGGAGCGCTGGCGATGACCACGCCCGGCGATACAAGCATGGCCACACTGGCGGAAGTGGAGCGCGCGATGAAGGGCGGATCGGCGCGCATTGCACGATAAGAGCAAATAAGGGGAAGCATGCAGGAGACGACTCAGGAGACGCTGGAGCGCGTGGGGCTGATCCCGGTGCTGCGCGCTAAGTCAGTTGCGCAGGGACGCGCGGTTGTGGATGCGATGATCGCCGGAGGCGTGACGGTGGTTGAGGTCACGATGACGGTGCCCGGCGCGGTTCATCTGTTGAAAGAGCTGAAAAAAGAATACGGCGCGAAGCTTCTCTTGGGCTCAGGAACGGTGACTACGGCAGAACAAGCTTCCGAGACGATCGATGCGGGCGCGGAGTTTGTCGTGAGTCCGAGCCTTCATCCGCAAGTGATCGCGACGACCAAGAGACTGGGCAAAATTTCGATTCCTGGAGCGCTGACGCCGACCGAGGCGATTACTGCGTGGGACGCGGGCGCGGATTACGTGAAGATCTTTCCCTGCTCCGCCGTGGGCGGTGCGGGGTATCTGAAAGCTCTGCTGGCGCCGTTCCCACACTTGAAGTTGATTCCCACGGGCGGCGTAACGCTGCAGACGGCGGAGAGCTTCTTGAAGGCTGGAGCGCGTGCGCTGGGCATCGGGAGCGATCTGGTGAATCTTGACGCGGTCGATCAGGGCCATCCTGAGACGATTACGGAATCGGCTCGCGCTTATTTGAAGGTATTTGCCGATTTCCGAAGCGCGGGACCGGCAAATCGCTAAACCGCGCGATCTGACCATATGACGACGCTTCGCATCGCGATCCGCAACTACCAAGATTTCGAGAGGGCGTTCGAAGAAGAAGCACGGCTCTTCGAAGCCAGCCATGCCGGCGTCAAGGTGGAGCTGGTTTCGATCGGCATTCACGAGCTGTATAAGTCGGCATTGAAGGCTGGCGGATTGCGCGAGGGACGATTCGACCTGGCGCTGCTGGTGACCGACTGGCTTTCCGAGGGCGTCGCAAGCGGAGCTCTGGAGGATCTACACATCTGGCAACGGCGCACGCCGATTGCGGATTGGCCGGATGGGTGGGCGCGATCGCTGACGCGGCCCTTAACCTTCGGCGAAAAACTGTCATCGTTGCCATGGCACGACGGGCCCGAATGCCTGGTCTATCGCAAGGATCTCTTTGAGGACTCGACGCTGCGGGCGCGGCATCGAGTGCAAGTAGGACGTGAGCTTGAGCCGCCGACGACCTGGCAAGAGTTTGAGGAGACGGCGCGCTTTTTTCGCAATCCCGCGACAGGTTTGTTCGGGACGCTCTTCGCGGCGTTTCCCGATGGGCACAATACGCTGTACGACTTTGCGCTGCAGGTCTGGAGCCGCGGCGGCGAGTTGAGCGATGCCGATGGAACTCCGCGAGTGAATGCGGCTGAAGCGGTTCGCGCGATCGAGTTTTACCGGCGCATCGTACGCGATCCAGCAGTCTGCCATCCGCAGTCGCCTCGCCTCGATTCGACGCAATCCGGCGATGTATTTCTGGCGGGCGAGATCGCGATGATGGTGAACTGGTTTGGATTTGCGGCGCGATCGGATCGCGAGGGCTCTCGGCTGGCGGGGAAGGTGGCGATTGCGCCGATTCCTGCTGATCCAGGATGCAAGCAGGTCTCGCTGTCCGTGTTTTGGGCATTGACCATGGGCTCTGGATCGAAGCAGAAGGAGCTTGCCTGGGAGTTCTTGCGGTTTGCCGCCACGCCCGAGCACGATCTGGGCATCACCAGGCATGGATTAGTTGGCGGGCGGCTTTCTACGTGGCGCGATCCAGCGTTGCAGGCGCGCATTCCAGCGTATCGCGAGATTGAAGGTATTTCTCTCGGGGCGCGGCAACTGCCGACCGGGCCGAAGATGGCGGAGTTTGCTGGCGTGATCGACGAGATTGTCACGCGCGCGCTGACGACCGATGACCCTACGGCAGCTATCCTTGATGAGTCGCAGCACGAGATCGAACGCAAAGGAATTCGATTTGCATGAGCAGTGAAGCTGTTTCCCCCATGACGCAATCTCCTTTTCGATTGGATAATCGGCGCGCGCTGGTAACGGGCGGCGCCAGCGGAATCGGCGAAGCAACGGTAAAGGAACTGGTGCGCGCCGGAGCGTTCGTGTGGATTGCGGACATCAATCTTAGCGCGGCTGAGGCGTTGGCGGCGTCGGTCGGTTCGGCGCAGGCAATTCAACTCGACGTGACCGATCCGGAGTCGATTGCAGCGGCGGTGAAGAGCGTCGGACAGCTCGACATTCTGGTAAACAACGCGGGCATCGGACACGTGGGTTCGATTGAGGCAACCGAGGCGGCGGACTTCGATCGCCTGTTGAACGTGAATGTGCGTGCTGTTTACTTGGTGACACGCGCGTTTCTACCGCTGCTGCTGGCGGGTCAAAGCAGGGCCGGGCGTGTTGGCGCGATCGTGAATCTTGGATCGGTTGCGGGGCTGGTTGGGATCAAGCAGCGTTTCGCGTATTGCACGACGAAAGGCGCGGTGATCGCTATGACGCGGCAGCTCGCAGTCGAGTATCCGAAGACGCTGCGCGTGAATGTGATCTGCCCTGGAACTGTGGAGACGCCGTTTGTCGAAGGATATCTCGACAAGTTTCATAAAGAGAATAAGGAAGAAGTTCGCGAGGAGCTGCGTGCGCGTCAGCCGGTGGGACGACTGGGGCAGCCGCAAGAGATCGCGTCGATGGTGCGGTATCTGGCGTCGGACGAAGCGGCTTTCATCTCGGGCTCCGTATTCACGATCGACGGCGGATGGACTGCGGCCTAACTTCCGGTTCTGCGATTCGTTCTATTTCTTTGGCCCTGGAGGCTCCATGAAGCTGGTTTCGTTTTCCGCCGCGGACGGAAGGATTCGTCCCGGAGCGCTGATCGAGAAAGACACGAAGGTCGTGGATCTGTCGGGGAGCTGTGCGGACGCATTGGCGGCGATCGCGGCCGACGTGACGGCGGTTGATGCGCCAAGCGCAGCGACATTGGGAGTCGACGAAGTCCGCTTGCATGCCCCGCTGGCCAATCCTCCGCGCGTGTTTGCCATTGGGCTGAACTATCGCGATCACGCCAAGGAGTCGGGGATGGAGGTTCCCAAGACTCCTGTTGTCTTCTTCAAGCTGACGACGTCGATCATCGGGCCGGGCGAGAACATCGTCCTGCCGAAGAATTCAACCGAGCCTGACTATGAGGCGGAGTTTGCTTTTGTGATCGGCAAAGGCGGATACAGAATTCCGGCAGCGGCGTGGCGCGAGCATGTCTACGGCTACACGATCGTGAACGACGTGAGCGCACGCGATGTGCAGTTCGCGACGTCGCAGTGGTCGATGAGCAAGAGTTTTCCGACGTTCTGTCCGATGGGGCCGGCGATTGTGACGGCCGATGAGATTGCCGATCCTCACCAGCTTGCGATCGGTCTTTCGATCGACGGAGAAGTGCTGCAGAACTCGAACACACGCGAGCTGGTGTTCGGCATTCCACAACTGATCGAGCATCTGTCGTCGATCACTCCTCTGCTGCCGGGCGATGTGGTTTCAACCGGCACCCCGCCGGGCGTTGGCTTGGGACGCACGCCGAGACGTTGGCTCAAGCCAGGCGAGACAGTGACTGTGACCATCGAGGGTCTGGGGTCGCTCACGAACCCGGTTGTTGCGGAGTGATCGTGTTGGGTTGCGCGGCTCGGTGAATCTCTACTCATCGAGATCATCGCAATACGGCGTTCAACGAGATGCGGGATAATTCGAATTGACTATGGAACTCTCAGGGAAATCACTTCTCGGCGGCAAGCGCTCAACGGGCGACGGCGGATGTTTTCAGGCGATGAACCCGGCTACGTGCTCGAAGCTGGAGCCCACGTTTTGCTCGGCGACGGTACATGAAGTCGAAGAGGCTATCGGGCTGGCGGCAGAGGCTTTTGAGAGCTACGCGCACGCGAGCGGCAAAGTAAAGGCCGCGTTTTTGCGCAGGATCGCCGATGGCCTCGATGCGCACAAACAGGAGTTGGCCGAACGAGCCCATCTGGAGACGGCGCTGCCGATTCCGCGACTGACGGGCGAAGTTGGGCGCACATCGGGCCAGTTGCGACTCTTCGCTGGAGTGGTGGAAGAAGGCTCGTGGGTCAATGCGCGCATCGACCCGGCGCTGCCGGATCGGCAGCCGTTGCCGCGGCCGGACATTCGCTCGATGCTGCGATCGCTCGGGCCCGTCGTGGTCTTCGGCGCGAGTAATTTTCCGCTGGCGTTTTCGGTGGCGGGCGGAGACACAGCGTCCGCGTTGGCGGCGGGATGTCCCGTGATTGTAAAGGCTCATCCGGCGCACCCGGGAACGAGCGAGATCGTGGGAACGATCATTTCAGATGCCGCTGCGGCCGAGGGATTGCACGCCGGCGTATTCTCGCTGGTGTTTGATGCAGGGATTGAGGCTGGAACCGTTCTGGTAAAGCATCCACTGGTGCGGGCGGTGGCGTTTACAGGATCGCTGCGAGCGGGGCGCGCGTTGATGGATCTTGCGGCGGCGCGGCCTGATCCAATTCCCTGCTTCACGGAGATGTCGAGCGGGAATCCGGTGTTTGTGTTGCCGGGCGCATTCCGCAACGGGCCGGGCGCGCTGGCTGCCAGCCTATTCGGATCGTTCACGCTGGGCGCGGGACAGTTCTGCACCAAGCCTGGAATTGTACTGACTCCCGAATCCCCGGAGACGGCGAGTTTCGTGAACGAGCTTGGAAAGCTGGTGGATGAGGCGCAACCGTACACGCTACTGACGGCAGGCATTGCGCGCGAGTACGGGCGGGCCATACAGGAACGATCGGCGACAGCGACGATTGCAGCGACGGCGGCACGGCCGAACCCCGAACACCTCTGCAGGGTGAATGCGCAGGTGTTTACCGCGGAGCTCGGAGATTTTCTAGCCAAGCCGGATTTGGGGGACGAGATCTTTGGGCCGGATACTCTGCTGGTGCGCTGCAAGAGCACAGACGATTATCTTGTGGCTGCGCGGGCACTGGACGGACATTTGACGGCGACGATCTTTGGCGATGACGACGATCTTGCCGCGAACAAGGAGCTCATCCAAATTCTCGAAAAGAAGGCTGGGCGGCTCATTTTCAATGGCTTCCCAACTGGGGTGGAGGTGGGCCATGCAATGGTTCACGGCGGCCCGTATCCATCGACGTCCGACCCACGGTTTACTTCGGTCGGAAGTCTGGCGATTTATCGATTTGCTCGGCCCGTATGCTTCCAGGGCTTTCCCCAGGCGATGTTACCCGCAGAATTGCAGGACGGAAATCCGCTTGGGATTCGGCGGCTGGTAGATGGGAAGCCCGAAGCAGTTGACTTAATCCGTGATAGACTAGACTTGGTCTAGTTAAGAGGTGAATCCATGCCAACGATCAACATCTACGAAGCCAAGACGCAACTTTCGAAGCTGGTGGATATGGCGTCGGAGGGAACCGACGTTGTGATCGCACGCAACGGAAAGCCTGTAGCCAAGCTCACAGCGATTAAAGAAACCAAGCCCACGTATAAGCTTGGCCTGCTCAAAGGAAAGGGCGGTTGGCTCGCCGCTGATTTCGACGCGCCACTACCTGAGGAGATTTTGGCTCAGTTCGAAGGGCGTTGATGCGACTGCTGCTTGATACGCACATCTTCTACTGGTCGTTCTACGATCCTGACCGACTGTCGAAACGAACCATCGCAACCATCAACGGCGCCAAAGCAGTTTACGTTTCATCAGCGTCCATCTGGGAGATGGCCATCAAGGTTCGTCTCGGGAAGATGGAGGGCGATCCTTCCGAGCTTGCGGAGAATATCGCCGCAGCAGGGTTCCAAGAGTTGCCTGTGTTCTCAAAGCACGCTTTACTAGTCGCCACTTTGCCCTTGCACCACACCGACCCATTCGATCGGCTATTGATTGCACAGGCCATGAATGAACCACTGCATCTGCTGACCGCAGATAGCCAGCTCAAGACCTACAGCGAGTTGGTCGTCTGCGTTTAGAGCACCTTCGCCAACCAGTGGCCGGTGTGTGAGTGCAGGTTGCTTGCGATCTCTTCCGGAGTTCCTTCCGCAACAAGTTTGCCGCCGCCCTCGCCGCCTTCGGGGCCGAGGTCGATGATCCAGTCGGCAGACTTGATCACGTCGAGGTTGTGCTCAATCACGATCAGCGAACCGCCCCCGTCGATCAGCTTGCGAAACGCTGTAAGAAGTTTCGAGACGTCGTCGAAGTGCAGGCCGGTGGTCGGCTCGTCGAGGATGTAGAGGACGCGGCTGGCCTGCGAAGGCTTGGCGTTCGCATTGGCCGATCGAACCTGGGCCAGATGCGCGGCGAGCTTAACGCGCTGGGCTTCGCCGCCGGACAGTGTCGTCGCCGATTGACCCAGACGCAAGTAGCCGAGGCCGACTTCATCGAGCACGGCAAGCTTTTCGAGCAGGCGCGTCTGGCCTACGAAGAAGCGCAGCGCCTCTTTCACGGTCATCTGCAGAACTTCGTGAATATTCTTGCCCTTGTACTGCACTTCGAGAATCTTGGTTTGATAGCGCGTGCCGTTGCAGTCTTCGCAAGGCAGCTCGACATCGGCCAGGAACTGCATCTCGACGGTGACTGTGCCGTCGCCCTCGCAGGTGTTGCAACGGCCGCCGGGCACGTTGAAGGAGAAGTGGCCAGGAGTAAGCGAGAGACGCTTCGACTCAGGCTGCGCTGCATAGAGCTCGCGAATGAGATCGAAGCCCTTGATATAGGTGATGGGGTTGGAGCGCGGCGTGCGGCCGATGGGAGTCTGGTCGACGAGCACGACATCGTTGAGTCGCTCCACTCCGGAGAGAGATTTAAAGAGCGCTGTGGGATCGCTGCCGTCGGTCTGTCCGAGCGCGCGAGCGACAGCGCGATAGAGCACCTGATGCACCAGCGTCGATTTGCCAGAGCCGGAGACGCCGGTGACAGCGACGAGCATGCCCAGCGGAATCTCAACGTCGAGGCCGTGCAGATTGTTTACGACTGCGCCTTTGAGGACGAGGCGCTCGCGACCGCGTTCGCGGCGGCGCGTCGGAACGGGGATGGTGATTTTGTTGGAGAGATATTTGCCCGTCAGAGAATTGGGATTCGCTTCGATCTCGGCGAGGCTGCCGTCCGCAAGGACCTTGCCGCCGAACTCGCCGGCGCCCGGACCGAGGTCAAGCAAATAATCCGCAGCGCGCAACACATCGGGATCGTGTTCGACGACCACGATGGTGTTGCCCAGATCGCGCAGGTCTTTCAGGATGCGGATCAGGCGATCGGTATCGCGCGTGTGGAGGCCGATGGAAGGCTCATCGAGGACATAGAGCGCGCCGACGAGACGCGAGCCAAGCGATGTGGCGAGCTGAATGCGCTGCGCCTCGCCGCCGGAGAGCGTGGACGCGAGGCGGTCAAGGGTGAGGTATTCGAGGCCGACGGCGTCGAGAAACGTGAGGCGCTGGCGCACTTCGTGGAGGATCGAGCCTGCGATCTCTTCCTGCATCGGAGACAACGTAAGCGAGGTGAAGAAGTCGTGCGCCTTGGCGATGGTAAGCGCTGCGGCCTGGCAGATATTCAAGCCGTTCATACGCACGGCGCGAGCTTCCGCGCGAAGACGCTGGCCGCGACAATCGGGGCACTCGGCATAGCCACGGTATTTGCTCAGCATGACGCGTACATGGAGCTTGTACTTCTTCTTCTCCATCTGCGCGAAGAATCCGTGCACGCCGACGAAGCTTCCCTTCCCGTGCAGTACGATCTCACGGGCCTCGTTTGACATCTCGCGCCACGGCACGTCCATCGGGACGCGCAGCTCGGCGGCCTGCTTCTTGAAATCGGTGAACCACGAGCGATACTTTGGGCGGTTCCAGGGGTCGATAGCGCCGTCGTTGAGACTGAGGCTCTTGTCGGGGATGACGAGGTTCAGATCGTAATCGACCGTGTTGCCGAAACCCTGGCAGCGCGGGCAGGCGCCGAACGGGTTGTTGAAACTGAACAGGCGCGGCTCGGGCTCTTTACCGGGCCGATGGCAGTTGGTGCAACGGTACTCGCCGGAGAAGCGGTGTTGTTTGCGTTCGGAGTCGTCGCGCGGAACTTCTTCGAAGACCACTTCGCCGCCTTCGCGGTAGGCGATCTCCGCGGCGTCGACGATGCGGGAGCGATTGTCGGCATTGACCACGATGCGATCGACGAGAACGTAGACGGGTTCGTCGAAGTCCACATCGAGAAGCGACTCCGGCGTGGAGAACTCGAAGATCTGGCCGTTCTGGTAGAGACGATTGAAGCCGCTCGCGCGCAGATCGGTCAGGCGCTGCTTCATCAACTCGCTCATGGGCTCGGCGACTGCGGTTGCGGCGTCTGCCTTCGCCGCAGATTTCGTACTTAATTTGGATCCGGATTTTGTTGCTCGCTTCACCGGCTTGGCGGTCTCCGCGGCCGGCTCTTCATGCCGGATGGGAAATAGGGCGTTCAGGCGCACGCCGTCGCCAAGAGCCAGAATCGCCGCAGCGACTTCGTCCATAGAGTCGCGCTTGACGATGCCGTCGCAATAGATGCAGTGCACTTCGCCGCAACGCGCATAGAGCAGACGGAGATAGTCGTAAATTTCCGTGGCCGTCGCTACAGTCGAGCGCGGGTTGCGCGTGGTGTTCTTTTGCTTGATGGCGATCGCGGGCGCAAGGCCTTCAATCTCATCGACGTCGGGCTTCTCAATGCGTTCGAGAAACTGGCGCGCGTAGGCGGAGAGCGACTCGACGTAGCGACGCTGGCCTTCTGCATAGATGGTGTCGAAGGCCAGCGACGACTTGCCCGATCCCGAAACGCCGCTGACGACGGTCAGCTTGCCGTGGGGGATTTCACAGGAGATGTTTTTCAGGTTGTGGGTCCGCGCACCGCGGATCACGATCGCATCGTTCGCTGAAGTCAACGGGAAAGCACCGGAAAGAAAGTTGGATGGTCCCGTCTATCGCCCTGAAGGGCTCAAGGCGCAATCATCCAATCTTCATTATAAACTTTCGGCTTCTGACTTCAGTCCTTGGCCTTAGCACACGGCAAAGAGCGCCGGCGCGGCGAGCAGACACACAAAGGCGAATGCGCGCCGACAATTTCGGCGTGTATTCGAACCACCGATCGTTTCGCTAGGCTGCTAGAGCCGTTGAGGATGGCGCAGAAGAGGCATACGCAAAGCTCGCCATCGGGATCTCGGCCTCCATCTCGCCGCGATTCAGCACAGAGGCCAAATTCAACAGAGCGGTTGAAGCGCATGCGGGACAATGGTTGGCTGAATTTCCAACGCAGTCGCAATCCTGGCAAAGGTAGGCGGACATCAAAGGAATGTATTGCATCATTGGGGAAGTCATTGTTCCTCACTTATTTATTTGGATGGAAGCTGTCTCTGGCAACAAATGAACACGGCTTACTGTCGGTTCAAAAAAGTCCTATTAAAATTGATGGACCAAAAGGCCAAAGAGTTGTTCGGAGTCGTGACAAAATCGGGCCGGAAACTACATCTTCAGAGGAACCCCAAATCCTCATCGAATTCCCACCTCTTTGACACTTAGCTTAGCGAAGAACGATGTGCATTTCTATTCCCCAAATTGTGTGAAAAACTGGTGACTAACCTCTCTGATAACCCTCCCGTTTAGTACCGTTCCATTGATTACTACCTATGTTGTTGGGGGCAAAAAAAAGCGCCGGCAAACGTTTGCCGGCGCTGGGGTTTTGCAGCTATCTATTTCGAAATGATCGTGTTGTTCTGGTCGTACTCCTGCTCGGTCTTCGCAGCCTTGTGCGCGGCTTTATCTGCCGCCTGTTCGGCTCGGTTATGCGGAGCGGTGACAGGTTTGGTTGTCGTGTCAGGCCGAGGCTCAGGCCTTTTCTCAGGAACTCTCTTGTTTGTGTCGACCATACGTTTCACCTCAGCACCCTGAGATGCGATCAGTTCATCGGAGAGATGCACCACTGAACTTTCGCGCACGCAATCGAAAGAAAGAACCGATTTAAGTCCGAAGGCGATTTGTAGCCGCAACGTGTCCATACCAGAGGCCCGAATTCTTGATCGTTCTCTGTTGATCCCGATAGTCGACATAACTGAGGCCATAGCGCTGGCTATAGCCGTCGGTCCATTCGAAGTTATCGAGCAGACTCCACGCGTGAAACGCGCGGACGCGCGCCCCATCAGAGATAGCGCGCGCTAGTTCAGCGAGAATTTGTTGGAAGAAAGCGGTGCGGCGATCATCAGGAATGCGGCCGCTTTCTTTCGGATACGGCGTGTCCATATAGCAGCAACCGCACTCGGTGATCTCGATGATCGGATGATCGTATTCGCGCGAGATTTGCGTGACCAGATCGTAGATGCCGCGCGGCCATATCTCCAGTCCCGCATGCGTGAGCGGGCCCTCGGTCGGCATGACGGCATGAAAGCGCGTGTAAGGATCGCGACCATTGACGTCGCCCGTATCAGCTTCGATCTCTGTTCCGTATTGCTGGTGATTGCCGGCTCGGGCGCCGCCGGCGTCGGAGATGATGCGGCGCGTGTAGTAGTGAAAGCCGACCCAGTCGAGCGGGGCGCGCATGATCTTGTCGTCACCTGGACGCACGCCCATCTGTTCGTAAGGCGGTTCATCGACAAAGGCGTTGGGATACTCACCCTTCAACGCGGCATGCAGAAAGAACGTGTTGTTCATCGCGTGATAGCGAGCCGTGGCGGCGCGATCGGCTTCGCTGTCGGTCTTGGGATAACCCGGCGCCATGCTGTACGCGCTGCCGACGGTTGCTTTCGACGATGCAGCTTTGATGGCGCGGAAGCTTTCGCCTTGCGCGAGAGAGATGGTGTGAAGCGCTTTCAGAAAGTCGCTGAACTTTGCGCGGCCCGGCGCATGGATGCCGATGCCATAGCCATAGTAGGCAAAGGCCCACGGCATGTTGAACGGCGCCCACACGGTGATGCGGTCGCCGAGTTCCTTGGCGAGGATGCCGGCGTAGTCGGCGAAGTAGCCGGCGAGGTCGCGATTGGGCCAGCCGCCGCGATCTTCGAGGGCCTGCGGTAGATCCCAATGGTAGAGAGTGCAGAAGGGACGAATGCCGGCCTCGAGCACAGCATCCATCACGCGCTTGTAATGGTCGAGACCTTTCTGGTTCGGCGCGCCGACGCCGTCAGGTTGAATGCGCGGCCACGAGATGGAGAAGCGATAGCTCTTCTGGTTGAGGCGTTTCAGCAGGGCAATGTCCTGCTTGTAGAGGTGGTAGTGATCGCAGGCGATGTCGCCGCTGTCGCCCCCTTTGATGTGGCCGGGAGCATGCGCATAGCGATCCCAGATGGATTCGCCTTTGCCGTCTTCGTTCCAAGCGCCTTCGATCTGATAGGAGGCCGTCGCCATGCCCCACAGAAAGCCTTCGGGAAAACGGGCCGCTTCGATGTCTGACGAGGGGATCGCCCCGGGGACAGACTGCGCGCTCGAATTCACGGCGCCTGGAGCGGTTGAGGCTGACATCTCTCTCTGCGAGAGCGTCGCCGCGCCTGCCGCAGCGATGGCGCCGCCGAGAAATTTACGACGATTCATCGTGAGGACCCTCCTTCCTTGCGCCGAACGCTAGCACTCTCGTTGACCTTAAGTCAAACGTTTGAGCACACAGCGACGCGAGAGATCATCACGAATGCGGCTCCAAATCGTCCAACAGAAAGCCGCCGACTACAATATTTCTGAGGTACTTCGTGGTTCGTTCTTCCCTTCTGTTTGCGCTTGTGCTGTTCACCCTTGGGAGCGCCGCGGCGCAGAGCTCTGGCCAGTCCGGAGCGGCGAGGGTTCCGGCTGCGCCTGGAAAAGACACGCAGGGTGATGCACTGGCGCCGCAGGTTGTCGATGCCGAGGCCGCGATCGTGAAATCGGACTGGAAGGCAGCGGAGGCGAAGCTCGACGCGTACCTCGCGACACATCCAACCGACGGACGCGCGCTGTTTGACGCGGGCTATGTGGCCGACGCACAGAACCGGCTGGAGGCCGCAGCGGGGTTTTACAAGCGGGCGACAGAGGCTAATCCGCAATCGTTCGAGGCGCATCTGTCCCTCGGTCTGATTTTGGCTCGGCAAAACAAGCTGGATCAGGCGCGGCCCGAACTGGAGGCGGCGACCAAACTCGATCCGGGAGAAGCCGGGCCGGCGCTGAAGGCGCGGGCGTGGCGAGCGCTGGCGCAGATCGACAAGCCGGGCCCGGATCACCCCGGCGATGCGGCGCAGGCGTCCGTGGAGTTGCTGGAGGCGCTGAAACTCACTCCCGAGACGCCGGCGGATACGTTGCTGGCGGCAAATCTGGCGGAGGCGAGCGGGCAGACCGACGCCGCCGAGGCCGCTTACCGGCGGATTCTGGCCAAAGATCCCCACTCAACGGAGGCGAATGCGGGCCTGGCGCATTTGCAGATTGCCCAGAAACAGTATCCGGAGGCTGAGACCTTCCTGCGGGCTGCGCTGGCGCAGTCGCCGAACGATACAGTGCTGAAGGCGCAACTGGCGACGGTTCTTGTCGCGCAGGATAAGGCTGAGGCGCTCCCTCTGCTGGAAGAGCTGCATGCGGCTCACCCGGAGAATGACGCGCTTACGCGGATGCTGGCGGACGTAGACGCCGAGGCCGGCGATGTGGCCGGATCGGACGCTCTGTACGTGAGCCTGCTTGCGAAAAAGCCGAATGATCCGGAGCTGCTGGTGGCCCATGGACAGGACCTGACCCGTCAGCGGAAGTACGGCGAGGCGTTCGCGGAATTCGATAAAGCGACGAAAATCGACCCGAACAGTGGGGATGGGTGGGCAGGGTTGGCCTTTGTTGCATCAAAGATGGGGCAACCCGCTACTACATTGCATGCACTTGCGATGCGGTCAAAATTCCTTCCAGAGGCGCCTGCCACATATTTTCTTTGGGCGACATCCTACGATACGATGCATGACAAAGATAAAGCTGTCATGTACTACCACCACTTTCTGGAATCAGCCGCAGGGAAATTCCCGGATCAGGAATGGCAGGCAAAGCAGCGGTTGATTGTCCTTGAAAAGAAGAACTGAACCACTCACTATTTGCGGAAGGATATCCACAGTTTTCTCCAAAAGAGTACGTCGCGGCGCAGGGTAGTAACGAGATAAATGCAATTGCTATTGCAACTTCTCTCTGTTTACTCCTATTGTTACGGCGTGGGGTAGAGCGGCTGGGGCCAGGCCGTTCGATTTGTCCGCAGCAGGCGGGGGTTCCTCATGCGTATTCATTTCTCGTTAGCGCTTCTCGTTCTTGCTTCCATGCTGTCGGCGCCAGCTCGCGCCTACACACCCGATGAAAAAGTCGTCGATCAGGACAGCATCAATGCGCTGGAGGCCAAGGTTTTGCAGGCCCAGCCCAAAGAGCAATGCTTCCTCTACGCGGAGCTCATCCATCAGATGACGGAGTTCAGCGTCAAGCAATACGCCGCGGGCAACGTCGATAAGGCCAGCGATCTGCTGAAGCACATTCAACAAATTGCGCATCGCGTTCACCTGTCGGTCGCCGATGATAACAAGCGGCTGAAAAACGCGGAGATTTTACTCCGGCATACGGCGTTTCGCCTGACTGAGATGCTGCACTCCAGCAGCTACGAGGATCGCGAGCTGGTGGAGCAGACGCTGGCGCAGGTGAATCAGGCTGAAAGTGAAGCCATGCTGCAGGTATTCAAGAAGTAGACGCTCCCTCTTCTTTTCTTTCCAATCGATCGGCTTCTCGCGGGCGCAGAATTGTGCTTGAATGATCTGCGGCCATTGATGGAGAACCATGCGAAGACTCTGGTTGCTTGGATTGGGATGTCTGGCGCTGACGATTTCTGCTGCGGCGCAAAAGGAACATCGCCAGCCTCTTAGCGAGAAGCAGATCGACGACATTCGTGAGGCAGGGATCGATCCCGATATGCGGATCAAGCTCTACACGCAATACGTCGGCGAAAAAGTGGACACGATCAAGGGCCTCACGCCGCGGATCCACTCAGGCACGCGGACCAAGCGCCTGGACAACGAGTTGCAGGACCTGACGGCGCTGATGGACGAGCTGGGGTCGAACCTCGATCAGTACGGAGAGCGCAAGGCGGACCTGCGCAAGTCGCTGAAGACGCTCTCGGATTCGAGCAAACAATGGCTGGAGACGCTCAATGCCCTGCCCAGCGAGCCGGGGTTCGATCTGTCGCGCAAGGAAGCGATCGACAGTGAAAAGGACCTGGCCGACCAAGCGACACAGATGCTGAAGGAGCAGACCGACTACTTCGCCGCGCATAAGGACGAGAAGGGACAGGACCGCGCGGAGCCGAAGCCGCAATGAAACAGGGATTAGGGAACAGGGATCAGATCGAGCGGTCCGGCAGATAGGACTCGATGGGCGCCTCAGTTGTCCCGATTATCCTAGTCAAGAGCACAAAACCAGGGATACCCGGTTATGGCTCTCGCTTGAGGCCCCATTGATTAACAAACTAGTCCTATCAAATATTGCCCATCGCCCCATCCGCACGCTTTTGAGCACACTCGCAATCGGAGTAGAGGTAAGCATGATCCTCACTCTTGTCGGGGTGAGCTATGGGACGCTGGACTCATCGGCGCGTCGCGCGCGGGGCGTCGGCGCCGACATCATGGTGCGTCCCCCAGGGTCGTCGATCCTGGGGCTTAGCACAGCGCCCATGACGGACAAGCTTCTCGATTTCGTTGCCCAGCAACCAGATGTCGCAGCGGTCACAGGAATGGCCGTCCAGCCGCTTTCGGGCTTCGACTCGATCACCGGGGTGGATCTGAATTCTTTTTCGCGAATGAGCGGAGGATTTCATTTTTTGGCCGGAGGCCCCTTTCAGGCGGATCAGGATGTCATCGTTGACGAGTACTACGCGAGGGAGAAACGGCTCCATGTGGGCGACAACCTGACGCTGATGAATCATCAGTGGCGGGTTGCGGGAGTTTTCGAGTCGGGTAAGCTGGCACGAATCTGTGTGAAATTGCCGGTATTGCAGACCCTGATGGGAAATCCTCACCGGCTCAGCCTGATCTACGTAAAGGCTGATTCATCGGATCACATCCAAGAAGTGCTGAACAACCTGCGCGAGAAGATGAAGGGGTATCCAATTTACACGATGGAAGAGTTTACCTCGCAGTTGACTGTCAACAGCGTGGGGTTGCTGCGCAACTTTATCGATGTGGTGATCGGAGTGGCGGTGGTGGTTGGCTTCATCGTTGTCTTCATGGGCATGTACACGGCGGTTCTGGAACGAACGCGCGAGATCGGAATTCTGAAGGCGGTGGGAGGATCGTCGGGATTCATACTCAACCTTCTCGTGCGCGAGACGCTTCTGCTTTCGATTCTTGGGACGATCGTAGGAATCGGCCTCACGTACGGCGCAAAAGCGCTTCTGGAAGCGACGTTCCCTTCAAGCCTGACAGAAGAGATTGTGTACTCATGGTGGCCAATCTCGGGAGGCATCGCGATCGCCGGATCTCTTCTAGGCGTGATTGTTCCCGCAGTGAAGGCAGTAAAACAAGACGTGACCGAGGCGTTGAGCTATGAGTGAAGAGCCTCTGATTCACATAAGCAATCTTTACAAGACCTATCACGTGGGCGATGTGGACGTACACGCTCTGCAAGGCGTCGATCTCGATGTCCAGAAGGGCGAATTTGTTTCGGTGGTGGGAGCGTCGGGTTCTGGAAAGTCCACGCTGTTCAATGTACTCGGCGGATTAACGTCGCCTACGTCTGGAACGGCAAAGATCGACGGCAAAGATCTGGCTGGTCTTTCGAACCGCGAGCGCACGGAATTGCGCAAGAAGAAGGTCGGATTCGTTTTCCAGAAGTACAACCTTCTGCCAACGCTCACAGCAGAAGACAATATTCGTATTGTGCAGTACATCGGCGATCGGGGACAGACGTTCAGCGCAGAGTTCAAACAGGTGCTCAGTGTTCTGGGCATCGCGGATCGGATGAAGCATAAGCCGCGAGCGCTGTCCGGCGGCCAGCAGCAGCGTGTAGCGATTGCGCGCGCCATTGTGAATGAACCCGCGATTCTGCTTGCCGATGAGCCGACGGGTAATCTCGATAGCCAGAACTCGCTGGCGGTGCTGGAATTGTTGAAGGATCTGAACGAGCGTCTTGGCCAAACCATCCTGATGATCACGCACAATGACGAGGCAGCGGCCTTCGCGAGCAGGAAGATACGAATGCTCGATGGGCGCGTAGTGTGACGGATCGCGGGCCGTTCTCGCTGTGCTAACCTCCATTTTGGTGAGCGTCGATTCTGTTGCGATTTTTCAAGAGGAGTATCGTGTTCTGCGCCCGCGCGCGCCGATGCCTCCTTTTCTCGTGCGCTTCCGCCGCTTCACTTCTCTGAACACCACCATTCGCCTGCGCGAGGGCAAGATTCTCGTAAGCCTTTCGGATTTGCTGGAAGGCGCGCCGGAGAGCGTGCTGCGCGCGATCGCGCATATTCTGCTGGCCAAGCTCTATCGCAAGCCGATCGACGCAACGCACAACATGCGTTTCAAGCGTTTCGCCTCGAGCGCTGCAGTCACCAAACAGACCGAACTGATTCGAACCGCGCGGGGGCGCAAGCGCTATACCGGGCCCGAGGGGCGCTACTACCACCTCGAGGAAGTGTTCGACACGCTGAACATGCGCTTCTTCGGGGGGCTGCTTGGCCGGCCAGAGCTGACATGGAGCGAAAGTCACGCGCGGCGGTTGCTGGGACACTACGACGCAGCCCACAACACGATCGTCGTCAGCCGAGTCTTCGATCGGCCATCGAGCCCGCGCTATGCGATCGAGTATCTGCTCTATCACGAGATGCTGCACTTGAAGCATCCGGTGAAGATGCGCGGGCTAAGACGTTGTGTTCATTCGGCTGCGTTCAAGGCGGAGGAGCGGCAGTTCCCGCAGCTCAAGGAAGCGCTGGCGTTCATCAAACGGCTCTGAAGCAAGTAGAATGGGGGGCCAGCGATCAGCTTCTTAACGATTATGGTTCACCCATTTGGCCCCTAGTTTTCCACAAGACACATGGGCCGGTGGTCATTCGCCGGAGGCTGGCGCAGCGCCGGACAGGACGATCGGCGCCGTGGGCGTCGCTGAGCCGCCAGCCTTTTCGATGGTGATGCCGAAGGCCTTGGCCGGTACTCCTACAGGAAGCGGTGGTAAGACTACGCTGGCATTGCCTGCCTCGTCGGGCCGGAAGAGACCGGCGGGAATGGGCGCAGAGCCGTTGGCGGGAATCACCCAGAGCTCATACGTCTTATCGTCTGCGAGGCGGGCCAGGTTATTGCCCTGGAAGATGAGACCGCCGCGCGCGGGGAGATAGACGGCGCGACCCGTGGGAAGAGGACGCGGAGGCATCGGTCCAGTGAGAACGACCCGTTGCGCCGCCGGCGCCGAAAGGATTTCGAGAACCTCCTGCGCGCGGGCATTCTCTATGGCGAGGCGCGCCGTCTGATCGGAGACGCTGCGTATTTGTTGCGTGAGCCGTTGCACCTGAACTCCCAGCGAGACAGAGAGGACAAGAAGCGCCGCCACAGCCAGCCATGGGATGAAAACGGCAGCGCGGCTGGCTCGGTTCGAAGCGATGGAGACAACTGGAGCCTGATCGGCTGTTGGCGCAAGCTTTGCCAGGAAACGAGCGCGTGCGCCGGCAGGCAAGGGCTGCTGGTCGACGCTGAGAGCCACAAGAGCAAGGTCGCCGTTGATCGACGCCAACTGTTCGCGGCACTGCGCGCACTCGGCCAGATGTGTGCGGGCCGCCGCGCTTTCGTTCGCCGCGAGGGCTTGCATCGCGTAGAGGGTCAGGTCTTCCGGCGAGATGTGACGTGCGTCTGTCATGCGCCGACCCCCTTTCGCAACGCCGCCAGGCCCGCTCGAATCCGGGTTTTCACAGTGCCCAGCGGATCGCCGGTACGCTCGGCGATCTCGGCATGCGTCAGCCCTTGAAAGAACGCCAGCTCGAGGGATTTCTGCTGCTCCTGGGGCAGATTCCTGAGCACGCCGCGCACCTTCGTCATCATCGTGTTTCGCTCAACCTCGGAGGCTAGATTGGTTCCGGACTCAAGTACAACGTCTTCGCAAGGTTCCGTGGGCCGGCGCTGCCGCAAAAGATCGATGGATCGATTGCGCGCTATAACGGCCAACCATGCGCCTAGAGAACCGCGGCCCTGTGTAAAGCGGTCGGGCCGGTTCCATACCTGAAGAAATATCTCCTGCATCACGTCTTCGGCCTGGCCAGGATCTCTCAGGACGCGCAGCGCCACGGAGTACACCATGGCCGCATAGCGATCGAAGATCGCACCCATTGCTGTCTGGTCTTTCGCCTGCACGCGGCCGATGAGGGGCTCATCAGCGCTAACGGCTGCTCCGATCACTTCGCTGCCCTCGTTGGAAGAACGATGAGGAGGCGCTTGCGGATTGGACCGGGGATCGGACATGCGAGAGCGAGAACCATTCTACGGGGAAGAACGGCCCAAAAACATTCGCAAAAAAATCCGAGTGGAGAAATCCGATTCTGCGCTCTGCTCGTTCCTGTGACAGAGCAATCAGAAACGATCTCCGCTTGTCAGACGACCCGGCAGATCAAGCCCTCCCCATTCACCCGGTCACGGGCAGTTCCCGGCACAACGCAGCTTCTTGTTCCTTGCAAAGGGCGTTCAATTTGAACGCCCTTTCATTTTCTGAAGCCAGTTTGGGTACTCTTTGAGCGCAGTAACCACCAGCAAGTTACACTGGTCGCTTGTCCCTTTGATTATCTCTGCCTTCCGGGCGATAAGAGTAGTATCGGCATCTAAAGGGGGAGCGAATGGGAGGCTGGATGCACGTATGGCGGTGGCTGATCCCTTTTTTCCAGGGCCTGTTTGTGGGCGTAATCGCCATGACGCTCCACGAAGTGGGACATCTGGTGGCTGCTCCGCTGGCGGGCATCAAAGTCAGGACGGTTGGATTCGGGTGGAAGGGACTTTACACCCTGCGGGAGCCAGGCCCGCCGGTGAAGAACATCATTGTCTCCCTGGCAGGCCCGTTTACGAATCTGCTGCTCCTGGCGTTCTGGCATTTATCGCCCAAGCTGGGTCTGGCGAACCTCTGCTTTGCGTTTTTTAATATTCTCCCGATCGAGGGGTCGGATGGCGAACGTATCTGGAGCTGCTGGCGGCAGATCAAAAGGGAGCGCGCAGCCGCTCGTTCAGGTTCGGACACAGCCCCTCAACGGGGCGCAGCTTCGGACAAAGGTCGGCCGCCCGCGAGAGAATTCTCTGACTCTGAGCACGTAACGGTTGGATCTCGATCGGAGCGATCAGCCTAAGCGACTTTTCCGATAGGATGGATGATCCGTTCCGGGTCGGCAAGCTTCCGTGTGGAAGCCCAGACGAGAAGGCAGACGCCCGCAACCACGCAACCGGCGGCAGCCAACTGAGCATTCGACAAACCAAGAATTATCTTTGGGTTGCGGCGGATAAATTCAACTAAAAAGCGAGCTGTTCCGCTAAGCAGGAGATACTCGCCGAGGATCCATCCGGTGGGTCTTGGCGTGCGGCCGCGCAGCCAGAGCCAGCCTCCGATGAGCAAACCCGCGATGAGCTCATAGAGCGGCGTAGGATGCACGCGAACGAAGGTGGGCTCGATCCCATTCGGAAAGCTCATGCCCCAGGGAAGATTGGTGGGCAGACCGTAGCAACCATCGCCGGAGAGAAAGCAGCCAATGCGGCCGATGCCGTATCCGATGGCCGCTGCAGGCGCTGCGAGATCGAGCGTTCGCAGCCCGCCGATCTTCGCGCGCCAGCCCTGGATCACTAAAGCGCCGATACCGAAGACGAGGCCGCCGAACCAGGCGAAGCCGGCGGAGTCCCAGAGGACGCGCCAGCCAATCTCACGGAACTCAGAGGGCGTATCCAGAACATGCCACACCTTGGCGCCGACGATGCCTGCAACGACGGCGATGGCGACCATACCGACTGCATCGGCATCGATCCCGGCGCGGCGGAAAGAACGGTCCATGACGAAGGCCGCCGCAACCGCGGCGCACCACAACATCAGGCCAAAGGTGGGGATGGAAAGTCCAAAGAAATGCAGGTACGGAATCATCGTCTCTTCAAGTATAGACGCGGCCTGAAACAAATTGATTCGCGAGCCGGCAGGGCGGCATTTTTCACAGCGAAGTTTGCAGGCGTCCCACCCCTTCAGGCGATACTAATTTCATGGCCGCCATCACTTATCAAGGGCTTGAGATCCTCTACACGCGTCAACAGATAGCCGAACGCGTCGCCGAAATGGGCGCGCAGATTACCCAGGATCTAAATGGCGAGAAAGCGGTGATGGTAGGGGTGCTAAAGGGCGCCGCGATCTTCCTGGCGGATCTGGCGCGGTCGGTCCAGGTGGACACAACATTCGACTTTGTCGCCGTCTCCAGTTACGGCAAGGGACAGCGCTCTTCCGGCGCGGTGAAACTCATCAAGGATCTCGATGAGCCGATTGAGGGAAAGAACGTCCTTCTAGTGGAGGACATTCTCGACACGGGCCTTACGCTGGCCTATCTGAGGAAGATTTTTCTACAGCATCGTCCCAAGACGCTGCGGATTGTGACGCTGCTCGACAAACCGTCGCGGCGAATTGAGCGGATCGATGCCGACTATGTGGGCTTCTCGATTCCGAATCTTTTCGTGATCGGCTATGGAATGGATTACGCCGAACGCTATCGCAATCTTCCCGACATTTGCTTGATGTCGCCGGATCATCCCGAATAAGGGCGGATCGGCGATGATGGTGGGGACGAGTGGCGCATTCGCCACAAAGAGCCTCGCTTCTGAAAAAATCGGGCTCAGGGCAAGTGTCCTTTCAGCGAAGCGATCATCCAATGATCGGACGGTTCACTGGGCGCGCAGCCAGGGGCTTATCCCGCTTCAGTAACTGCAATTTCCATTACTTGGCCAATTGTGGAACGAGAACTATACTCGTGTCCCTGGGCAACTTCGCCGGCGAATCGTAGAGCCGCCGGCGCTGCGGAGAGGAGTTCGAAAATGACGACGACAACGCCCATAGGGGAAGCCGATCTGGAGTTCGATCACGGCACTTTTGACGCTGCCGGTTTTACCAAGCAAACAATGGCCAACTGGCAGACGCTTGCCGGGGTGATTGACCACACGCTGTTGAAGCCCGAAGCGACGCGCGAGCAGGTGGAGAGCCTTTGCGACGAGGTTGTGCGTTATCGCTTTGCGTGCGCGATGGTGAATCCGACCTGGGCTTCAACGGCGGTAGGCATGCTGTCGGGAACCGGGATTCCTGTTGGGATTGTCATCGGATTTCCCTTCGGCGCTTCACTGGTTTCAACGCTGCGCCAGGAGGCTGCGGCGTTAGCCCGGATGGGCGTGCGCGAGCTGGACATGGTGATTCCGATTGGGCAACTGAAGAGCGGCAATCCCCACGCGGTTGAGCATGCAGTTCAAGCAGCGGCTTCGGTAGCGCACCATCATGGAGCGATTCTGAAGGTGATTCTGGAGACCGCGCTGCTGACGGTCGAGGAAAAACTGCGCGCCGCGG
>DATHNJ010000150.1:0-3832 GCA_035486155.1 Occallatibacter sp.
CGAGGCGGTGAAGCGCGCGCGGCACGTGATCAGCGAAAATACGCGCACGGTGGCCGCGGCGGGTGCTTTGCTGCAGGGCGATCTGAAAACGCTGGGCCGCCTGATGGCGGAGGCGCACGCCAGCTACAGCCGGGACTTCGAGGCCAGTTGCGTTGAAGCCGATGCGATGGTTGCATTGGCGCAAGATCTGCCGGGATTGATCGGAGCGCGCTTGACCGGCGGAGGATTTGGCGGATGCACGATCAATCTTGTGGAGCGCGACGTTGCAGAGGAGTTTGCGGAAGAGCTCGGGGCTCGCTACGCACTGGAGACGGGCATTGAGCCCCAGGTGTTGATTTGCAATGCCTCAAACGGGGCGCACGCTGTGAGTCGCAGTGAGAGCAGAATAGTGTGAGCGCGGTTTAATGCATTTTGGAGAGGCAGCGGAACATCATACTGGACAGATGGCCGTTTGGATTGTGTCGGTACGACCAAAGTAACGGTTCCCAACGGAGAACCGGGCGCGGGGCTGCGCGAAGATCTCCGTCATTCCTTGCTAAAATCGTTCAAAGTCAAAACCGATGAAAGAAGAGAGCTCCCACCCTTTAGGGGCATTCCTTCGAATCGGAGTTTAGTTTTTAATTACTAGGGATCAACGAACCGGCCCAGCAGAGAGACATCAATGGAGAATTCTACAATTAGACCTTTTGCTTACGAGCCATTCCCCGCATCCGGTGTTGTCGCTTATTTTTCGATGGAGATCGCGATTAATCCTGCGATGCCGACGTATTCAGGCGGCCTGGGAATGCTGGCCGGAGATACGCTGCGCTCCGCAGCCGATGTGGGCATTCCGTTGGCGGCCTTCACGCTGGCGCATCGCAAGGGATATTTTCAGCAGCACCTGAGCGGCGAGGGCGATCAGAGCGAAGAGGTGCAGCCCTGGAATCCGTCGGATTTCTGCAAGGAAGAGGCGGCCAGGATCACGGTGTCGGTGGAAGATCGTGTTGTGACCGTGCGCGCGTGGCGCTACGACCTGGTGGGTCGTTCCGGGCACGTGGTGCCGATCTATTTATTGGACACCGATCTTGAGGAGAACTCGGGCTGGGATCGCGGGCTGACGGATCACCTGTATGGCGGCGATACGAACTATCGGCTGCAGCAGGAGATTGTGCTGGGTCTGGGCGGCGTGCGCATGGCCAATGCGCTGGGCCTGAACGTCAACGTCTATCACATGAATGAAGGACACGCTGCGCTGTTGACGCTGGCGCTGCTCGAGGCAGAGCTGGGCGGCGGACCGCAGGGCGCGGCGACCGAGGTGGATATCGAGCAGGTGCGCCGCAAGTGTGTCTTTACGACGCACACGCCGGTGCCGGCCGGGCACGATCGTTTTTCGATGGAGCAGGCGATCCGTATTCTTGGCGCCGATCGCGCGGCGCGCCTGGACAAGCTGGGCTGCTTTAAAGACGGCCTGTTGAACATGACGCTTCTCGCGCTGCGCTTCTCGCGCTACGCGAACGGCGTCGCGATGCAGCACGGAAAAGTGTCTCGCGCAATGTTTCCCGAGTTTGCCATCGGTTCAATCACCAACGGCGTTCACGCGACGACGTGGATCAGCGAACCGGTGCAGCAGATGCTGGATGCGCACATTCCGGAGTGGCGGCGCGACAATCTCTATCTGCGCAATGCGATCGATCTGCCCGAGCAGGAGATTTTGAAGACGCATCAGCGCGCCAAGGAGACCTTGCTGGCCGAGTTGGGTTCGCGCACCGGGCGAGTGCTGAATCCGCGGGTGCTGACGCTGGGCTTCGCGCGGCGCGCGGCGACCTACAAGCGGGCCAATCTGTTGTTCACTGATCCGGAGCGTCTGTTGAAGATCGCGACCAAGGCCGGCGGTTTGCAGATTCTCTATGCAGGCAAGGCCCATCCGCAGGATGTGCCGGGCAAGGCGCTGATTCACGACGTCATTGAAGCGGCGCACAGGCTGTCGAACGATGCTCTGCGGATTGTGTATCTCGAGAACTACGATTGGGGCCTTGGCGCGCTGCTGACCGCAGGCGTTGATGTATGGGTGAACACGCCGCGCCGGCCCTATGAGGCTTCGGGCACCAGCGGCATGAAGGCGGCGCTGAACGGCGTGCCCAGCTTGTCGATTCTCGATGGATGGTGGATCGAGGGCTGCATCGAAGGCGTAACAGGATGGGCGATTGAAGACGGGGCCGACGATGCGGAAGAAGCGGAGTCGCTCTACACCAAGCTGGAGAAATCGGTGGCGCCGCTGTACGGCGATGTTCCCGAGAAGTGGGCGCGGCTGATGCGGACGACTCTGGCGTTCAACGGCTCGTACTTCAATACGAATCGGATGGTGAAGCAGTATGCGCGCAATGCGTACTATCCGGTCAAGCTGATGGAGCCGGTCAAGGTGGAAGAGGCTGCCTACGCGCATTGAGTAGACGCCTCGACGGAAATCAGCTGAAGAAAAGGCGGCCCGAGAGGGGGTCGCCTTTTTTGTTTCAGGAGGCGCGCCTCTTGTTCAAGGGGACAATCACCCGATGGAAGCATGGCGCTGCCGGCGTGGTCTCCTATAATTTCCGATATTCCCTCGTTCGTTTTGTGCCTGGTTGCAGCTTTGCGACAATCCTGCATCTGGGATGGGGTTTGAACGGCGCAACTGATTTGCGAGGAAGAAGCACAGCATGGGATCAGCGATCTTGACGCCTTCAGAGACGGTGCGTCCGCTGTGCGTCGACCTTGACGGCACGCTGATCAAGTCCGATTCGCTGTATGACGCATTTTGCGAATTGCTGCGCCGCAATCCGTTGCAGGCGTTGCAGGCGCCGTTTTGGGTGCTGGGCGGAAAGGCGCGGCTGAAAGCGGAGGTGGCGCAACGGTCGCAGCTCGATCCGGCGCGCCTTCCTTACAACGCGCAATTGCTGCGCTACCTCGAAGATCAGCACCGTGATGGTCGGCCGATTTACCTGGCGACAGGCGCCGCTGTGCCGCTCGCCGAGCGGGTCGCCGCACACCTGGGCTTCTTCCGTGGAGTGCTGGGAACCGAAGGAAAGACAAACCTGACTAGCGAAAATAAGCTGTCGCGGCTAAAGACGCAGTTCGGCGAGTTTGACTACATCGGCAATTCCACGGCAGATCTGAAGGTGCTGGCAGGCGCTCGCGAGGCGTTGATCGCCAATCCTACGCGTGGTCTTCGCCGTGGCCTGCGCCGCAAAAAGATTGCGATTGCCGGAGAGTTTATCGACCGGCGGCCGACGGCGCGGACCCTTGTGAAGGCGATGCGCGTTCATCAGTGGACCAAGAATGTCCTGCTGTTTGCGCCTCTTCTGCTATCGCACAAGCTGAACGGCGGCTCGATCAACGCAGTCCTGATTGCATTTCTCTGCTTTAGCTTTATGGCGTCGGCGAGCTATCTCGTCAACGACATGCTGGATATCGAGAGCGATCGGCATCATGTGTCCAAGCGCCTGCGGCCATTTGCCGCGGGCGATTTATCGGTAACGGGGGGAGCTGCGCTGGCCGTCGGGCTATTTGTGGCTTCGATCGCGCTCTTACCGCTTTTGCCCAAGGCGTTCGCGTTGTGGCTGGGACTCTATATCGCCGTCACAACCAGCTACTCGTTTTATCTGAAGCGGATCGCGATTCTGGACGTGTTGTTGCTCTCCGGTTTGTATACGCTGCGGCTGTTGGCCGGCGGCGCTGCGACAGGCACGGAGATCTCCCAGTGGCTGGCGGGGTTTTCGAGCTTTCTGTTTCTCTCCCTGGCGATGGTGAAGCGTTTCAGCGAGATTGAAACGCTGCGCGAGAAGGGAGGGACGGCGACCAATGGGCGCGGCTATCTTGT
>DATHNJ010000151.1:0-4853 GCA_035486155.1 Occallatibacter sp.
GCTATCTGGAAGCGGTTCACGAAAAGCTCGATCAGTGGCATCTTACCTTGCATCGATTCAGCGGCGAAGATCAGTGGATTGGCCATGTGGAATCAACCTGTCTGCCTACTGCTTTCTTCGCATCCGAAAGCGAGGTTCTGGTCGCCGGATGCACCGAAGGCCACATTCCAAAATTGATGGCGGTATCGGCGGGCCAACAGATCTGGCAAGATGAGACGCCAATCGCAATCGTTCCGCCTCTGTTTGCTTTTTCGCGCGACGGTTCACGCTTCGCTCGCGAGACCATCGTGTTCAAACATCCGCCCAGTTCCAGCGAGGAGACCCTTTGGATCAACACCGTGAAGGGCCAAGTGGTTCGCGTGTTCGATTCGGCCACGGGCAAGGTCGTGATGGAAACGCCCATCAGCCCGACCTTCGATGCAGGCGGCAATATTGCGTTTTCGCCGTCAGGACGCCGGCTCGCTGTCGTCAATGAGGATGCGATTCAGGTGTTCGATCTGCCGGCTGCAGCCCGCTGACGCGCAATGCGGGTCTCGCCAAGATCAGGGACGATCGAACGCGGCTGCCGTTTCGAGGGACGGGCGCGCGCCGCCCGGCGGGACAATCCCGTATTTATTGCTCAGGAAATCCTGCAGTTCGTTCGGCAGCGCCGCAGCGAGTTCCTGCCAGGTGAGCGCCTTTAGCCTGACTCGCAGCGCAGCGTTCTTCACCGCAGCCATCACGTCGAACCATGCCTCGCGCAGATCGGGACGCCGCTCGTCGTACAGAACGCAGAAGCTTGTTCCCGTGGCATGCGCCGCGAGCACGTTGCGGATGAGTTGATAGCTTGCATAGCCGTCGATTGTCTGCTGCGGAATTTCCCATACATGCGGACTCCAATCCTCTGTGGCTACGCGTACTTCCTCTTGCGAGTAGTCCTCGGGAGACTCGATGGATTGTTTGCGGCGGCTGATCGCGATCGGCGCGCGCGGCAGCAGCCCGCGATCGAAGACATCGTCGAGGTCTCGATATGCCTCCACCAACTCCGGCTTGCAGGTTTGAAAATCGGACTCGGTCAGCTTGGCTTCGACCAGCAGCGATCCCCAGCGCATATCCACTTCGGTCCGATCGAATCTTCCGTTGGCCAGCGGCGTACGCGCCTTCCAGCCAAAATCGGGCCGATCCTCTCCATCTACGCCGAGCATGCGGCGCACTGCCTTCGATTCGACGACGCCCGGCGCGCAGAAGATGTTCATCAGGAGCGCGTCCGAGCTCATCGAAGAGTCCAGCTCGCGCCATTTGCGCTCTGCTTTGGGGAGCGAGCGGCCCTGGGCATGGATCTTTTCGAGGCGCTTCGCCCAATCCGGCCGCGCCGTAATGGCCGCATATGCGGTATCGAAGAAGTTGCCGTGGCGCTCGTCTTCCGGTGCATAGACGATTACCGGCGCGCCGCCGTAGCTTTCGGCATGCAGGCGTCCGCGGGCGTGGAGGCGACTGCGCGTCATCAACTCCGCTCTCAGCTGCGCTGCGTAGAGGCTCCTTTGCGACGCCACATCAACACGATACGCTTGAGGCGCCGGCCGCTGCAGCTTCAACGCTCTCGGAGGCCGTGGGCCAGGTGAATCCCGTCAATTTTTCGGAAGCATCCCAGAGCCGCCGCGCGATTTCGGCGCCGGTTGCTCGCTTGCCGATTGCCGCGACGCCCACGGGACCGGTCAAGCCGAACGAACCCTGCGGGCCGTAATACTCGCCGGGCCGGACCTTTGTAGAAGTAGCCGCATAGAGCAGCGACAGCGCGCCATCCGCCGCCGAATGGCCGATCCAGCCGCTGAGGCGCCGATGCATCGCGTCGACCAGGCTGCCCTTTCCCGGACCTTTCTCGAACAGAGACGTGCGCGCGTAGCCGGGATGCGCGGCGACGCTCATCAACCGCCATTTGCCTGCGTCGCTTCGTCTCTGCAATTCCACAGCGAAGATCAGCGCGGCCAGCTTGGATTGAGCGTAGGCCTTCATCGGACCGTACAAGTGCGTGAGATTCAAATCGTCCAGGTGAATGCGTCCCCAGCGCTGGGAAAGACTGCTGACCTGAACGACGCGCGCTTCGCGGCCGCGGCGCAGCAGGGGCAGAAGATGGCCGGTGAGAGCAAAGTGCCCCAGATAGTTGGCGGCGAGCTGCATCTCGAAGCCGTCCACCGTGATTTGACGTTTGGGAATCGCCATCACGCCGGCGTTGTTCACCAGCAGATCGACGGGCCGCTCCATGCGCTCGATGCGCAGGACAAAGTCCCCAACCATTGCGAGGCTGGCCAGATCGAGCCGCTCAAATCGAACCAGAGATTGCGGCGCTAAAGGGCGAATCTTGCCAACGGCCCATCGGCCCTGCGATTCGTCTCGTCCCGCGATGATCACATCCGCGCCAGCCTGGGCAAGACCGATTGCTGTCTCAAAGCCCAGACCGCTTGTCCCGCCTGTCACCACTGCAAGCTTGCCAGCCTGCGATGGAATATCCGCCGAACACCACTTCAATGGAGAGCCCGTAGAAACGATCGCCGTTACTCCTTACGCGCTGTTTCTGAGTTGCTAAACCATTCCTATCGCATTCGGGCTAAGAGCGAGATAAAAATCAGCGCGCCGTGAACCATCCTGGTTCAGAGCGCGGCGCCAGTCCGTCGGTCAGGCGGGCACAGATCAGACAAGGACCTTAGGCAAGCACGGGGGCGTTGGCGACGCCGGCGGTTCCGAAGATGCGGCGATAGCGCTCGACTTCGTTCGCGGGCCCCATGGCCTTGGAGTAGTTGTCAGACAGTTTCACAGTTGGACGGCCATCGACCTCGCTGAGTTTACACACCAGGCTCACCGGATCGAAGCGATCGTCGCCGTGGGGGTTGCAGTTGCGAAAGTCGTTGGTGAGGAATGTGCCCCATCCGGCGCTGAAGCGAATGCGGCGATCGGGCAGCCAGCGGGTTTCGTCGAGAAAGTCGCGCGCGTGGCGGAAGCTCGAGGGCGAAGCGCCGTTCTGCAAGGCGCCGCCGAAGTAGGCGTGAAGAGAGAGAATCGAGTCGACGTCGAGCGCATCGGAGGCGATGAGGCGTTTCTTGCGCGGGTCAACGCTGTGCCGATTGAGCCATTCAATATATTCGTCGCCGGCGATGAAGGGATCTTTGCTGTCGATGCGCTGGCCGGTCCACTTCAACACCCAATCGGGCGCGTCGCGCAGGAACTGCGTAGTGCCGAAGGTGTCCGGCAAAAGAATCAACAGCTCGCCCTGATAGGTCTGCTGCCAGAGATCGAGCAGGCGATACTGCGCGGACTTTACCTCTTCGTCGGTGTCGGCCAAAGCCGCCATCGCCATGGGAAGCTCGTGCGCGTTGGTGCCGATGGCTTCGAGGTCGTGCTTGTAGGCGAGATAGGTGTTGGAGCTGCCGGTGAAGTTCGCGCCCAGCGTCGCGGCCATCGCAGTCACGACATATTCCTGCCAGAGAAAGCTATGGCGGCGGCGCGTGCCGAAGTCGCTGACGTTGAGGCCGGGAACGCCGCGCAGGCGCTCCATCTTCTCCCAGAGGCGCGTCTTCGCGCGCGCGTAGAGGATGTCGAGCTCGAGCTCGGAGAGGCGCTTGAGACTGGCGCGGGTTTTGAGTTCATCGATGGCCGAGAGCGCGTAGATCTCCCACATGGTCGTCTCGGTCCAGAGACCGTCGAAGCTGAGCGAGATTTGTCCATCACGCACCGTCAGATCGAAGTCCGAGAGAGCGAAGTCGCGGCCGAGCCACTCCATGAAATCGGGTTCGAAGATGCCGCGCTTGCCATAGAAGGTATTGCCGGCCAGCCAGATCAGCTCGGACATATGGAAGCGCAGCTTGCGCGTAGCTTCGAGCTGCTCGCGCAGTTCATCGAGGTTGACGATGTCGCCAAGCGGCACCGATGAGGTTCGATTGACGACGGTGAATTTGGCGCGCGTTTTGGGGAAGTGCTTCCAGATGAACTGGAGCATGAGGAGCTTGTAGAAGTCGGTGTCGAGCAACGAGCGCGTGATCGGATCGAGTTCCCAGTTGTGGTCGTGCGCGCGGCGGGCGAAATTGATGATCACGCTTTTACTCTAAAGGACTGGCCGTCCAGGCGGGAGCTTCGCGTGGCTCTCCTGCGCTACTCGGCTCACGGCGACTTGTGCTGCACTTAGGACGGGATCTTTATTTCTTGCGCGAGAACGCGCTCTCGATGGCGGCGGCGAGACCTGCGAAGATGGCTTCGGGAAGCTCGGGCATGGCGCCGGATTGCGAGGCGACCCATGCGCCCCAGCGATTCCCTGCCTCGTTCAATGTGGCGAGATCGGCGCCGCGCAGCAGGTAGTGGGTCATGGCGGCGGTAAAGGCGTCGCCGGCGCCGATGGTGTCGACGACTTGCACGCGAACGCCGGGGTGCTGATGCCAGGCTTCGCGGGTCACAAGCAGGCTGCCGTGGCCGCCGCAGGTGATGGCGATCATCCGCACGGTGGGAAATTCGGAGAGCAGGCGTTCGGCGCCGATGCGCAGCCGCGTCGCGCTAAGATCGTCGCTCAAGGGTAGGCCGAGCAAGCCGAGAATTTCAGGGACTTCCGCGTCGTTCATCTTGACGACGGTGGCCAGTTCGAGCGACTCCTGCACGATCTCGCTGGAGTAGAAGGGCGGCCGGAGATTTACGTCGAAGATGCGGATGCACTGGGAGGAAGTCTGCGCGGCGAGCGTCTGGATGGTCTGACGCGACTCGAGGCTGCGCTGCGCAAGCGTGCCGAAGCAGATGGCGTCGGCGCGCTCGGCCAGTTGCAGCCATTCATCGGAGAGCTCGAGCCCATCCCATGCGACGGGATGATGGATCTCGTATGCGGGCTGACCGTCTTT
>DATHNJ010000152.1:0-9596 GCA_035486155.1 Occallatibacter sp.
CTGGTCTCGGGAATCGCCAGAACCTCCGACATCGGTCTCCGCCCCGCCAGACAGACTTCAATTGCGCGAATCAACTTCGGCGCATCGTTGGCGTGGATGCGCGCAGCCGACGCCGGATCGAGCCGCGTCAGCAACCGATGAAGCCACGCGCCCCCATGCCTCTCGGCGCTGCGCCGCAATCGCTCGCGCAGTTCCTCCTGCCTCGCCGGTCCCGCAAACAATCCCTCGGTCAGCGCCCGCAGATAAAGTCCTGTTCCGCCCGTCACAATCGGCAGCTTGCCGCGCGACGCGATGTCGCGTAAGGCTGCGCGGGCCCTGCGGCTGTACTCGCCTGCGGTGAAGGGTTCATCGGGGTTCGCGACATCGATCAGATGATGCGGCGCGCGCGCCTGCTCCGCGCGCGAAGGCTTGGCCGAGCCGAGGTCCATCCCGCGATACACGGCGACCGAGTCGCAGCTTACGATCTCGCCGTTGAAGCGCCCCGCCAGCGCCAGCGAGAGCGCCGTCTTGCCGCTGCCTGTGGGACCGAGAAGAAGGACTGCAAGAGGGTCGGGACTCAAATCGCTCCCTCAGGGGCTGAAGCCCCATGCGCGATTTCTGAATGGATGTACGGGCTGAAGCCCGCACCCTTCGCAGCATTCACAGGCGCCACCAGCCGGACGGAAAGATCCACTTCGGATTCGTATGGAAGAGCCACCAGGCCAGAATCACCGCCGCGAGCAGCACAAGGCCAATAGTCTGATTCCGCACAAACGCACGCCGCTGCTCCAGTCGCCGTTGTTGTTCGGCGACCTGCTCCTGATGCGGCTTGATGCGGGTTTCAACCATTTCCTAAGTCCAAGACAGAGCGCCCTCGTCTGGGAGCGTGACCACGCCTCAGTATAGGAGAGCTCGATCCTTGATCTCCTTTCGGATCTCCTTTCGCTCTGTTTGACTTCCCCTCGCCCGGTTGCCGACGATAACCTGTTCAGGGGTCCGGCAAACGCCGGAAGAGATGGGGCATATTTCATGAAGGTTTTGATCCTCGGCTCCGGAGGCCGCGAGCACGCGCTGGCCTGGGCCGTTTCGCGCAGTGCGCGCGTCACTGAAATCGTCTGCGCGCCCGGCAATGGCGGCATTGCGCAGGTCGCGCGCTGCGTTCCGGTCGATCTCAAGAGCGTGGACGATATGGTCCGGCTCGTCGAAGCCGAAGCGCCCGCGCTCACCATCGTCGGGCCGGAGCTGCCGCTCTCGCTCGGCATCGTCGACGCGCTGCAGGCGCGCGACCTGCGGGTCTTCGGGCCCTCGCAAGCGGCCTCGCGCCTGGAATCGAGCAAGGCCTTCGCCAAGCAGTTCATGAAGCGCCACCAGATTCCTACGGCCAAGTACGCGGTCTGCGCCAGCGCAAAGGAACTGGAAAAAGACATCGCCTTCTTCCACGCGCCTATCGTTGTCAAGGCCGATGGGCTCGCCGCGGGCAAAGGCGTGCTCATCTGCGACTCGCGCAACGCGGCCCTGGAAGCCGCGCATGGCCTCTTTGACGGAACCCTGCTGGGCGAGGCCTCGCAGCAGGTGGTGCTCGAAGAATTTCTCCAAGGCGAAGAGATCAGCTTCCTTTGCCTCAGCGACGGCAAACACGTTGCGCCGCTGGTCCCCGCGCAGGACCACAAGCGCATCGGTGAACACGACACCGGCCTCAACACAGGCGGCATGGGCGTTTACTCCACCGACTCCATGCTGGAGCCGCAGATGACCGAGTGGATTCTTCACCACATCGCCGAGCCTACGGTTCGCGGCATGGCCGAAGAGGGAACTCCCTTCGTCGGCGTGCTGTACTGCGGCCTGATGATGACGCCGCGCGGCCCCGAAGTCCTGGAATTCAACGCGCGCTTCGGCGATCCGGAGACGCAGGCCATCGTGCTGCGCCTGGAATCCGAACTGCTCGACGCTCTGGAGGCCTGCGTGGATGGCACGCTCGCCCAGACAGCGCTGCGCTGGAGCCCGGGCGCTTCAGCCTGTGTGGTGACCAGCTCGGCCGGCTACCCCGGCAACTACAAAACCGGCCTTCCGATCTCCGGTTTAACCAACGCGGCCATGGTTCCCACAGTGCAGGTCTTTCACTCAGGAACATCCCGCTTCGGCAATCAGCTCGTCACCAGCGGCGGCCGCGTGCTCGCCGTCGCCGCGCAGGGCGACTCGCTGCGAGAAACCCTGGCGCGGGCCTATCAGGCCCTGGCTGAGATCCAATTCGAGGGCATGTACTTCCGTCGCGACATCGGCCATCGCGCGCTGCAGCCGGCAAGTAAATCATGACGCCCGCACTGACGCTGGAAGAACTCCTTCATTGGAATGACGAAGCCTCGCGATGGTGGAAGGCTCATCTTGGCGCTAACCTGGGGCTATTGGAACTGCCCTGTGATATCGGCGGCGTCGCCAACGTCCAGGGCCTGGTGCGGCACATCTGGGTCGCAGAACTCCGCTGGGCGCATCGCCTCGCGCAGTTGCCCGAAGTCGTTCCCGACGATATGCCCGCAGGACCGCTGGACGCGCTTTACGCCACCCACATTCAGGCCAGCGAAATTCTGCACAAGCTCCTGGCCGATCCCAACCAGGATTGGGAGGCGATGTATACCCTGACGGCTAGACGGCTGCCGCCGGAGAAGCGTATTCACACGCGGCGCAAAATCATGGGGCATGCATTGCTGCACGCGCAAAGGCATTGGGCGCAACTTGCGACGCTGGTTCGCGCAGCCGGGTTTGCCTCCGGCTTTGGCGGCGATCTTCTCTTCTCAACCGCCCTGCGCTAAGCGGGACTGCCCACAGGTTTTTGCTTCTTCTGGAAACAAGAGCGGCAAAGAACGGGACGGTTCTGCGTGGGCTTGAACGGAACCGTGGTCTCGTCCCCGCACTCCGAACAAGTCGTCCTCGTCTCCGCGCGCACGCGGGTGCCGCCGGAACTCCGCTTTGCCTTGCACTGTTTGCAACGCTTGGGGTCGTTCCGAAACTGTTTGTCTTTGAAGAAAACCTGCTCGCCTGCGGTGAACACAAATTCTGTGCCGCAGTCCACGCATATCAAAACTCGATCGGTAAACACCATGGCCGTTCCCCAAAGCAGGGACACTGTAGAAATCGGCCGTTTTGGTGAAAACCTGCGCCGGCCCCGTTTCCCTGTCTTAGTGCGTCCTTGCTAACAAGGGGCCCGGGCCGCGAGAAAGGGGAGCGGCTATCGAGAACATTCCTTCACTGGCGCGAAGGACGGGGATGGCTCCGCCTGAATGGGTGTATCGGCGGAAAGCAGTGAATGCATCAAATCGGGATGGGGCGCTCGATTTTGTCTTAAGCTTTCTTCCGCGATCCGGTTGTCTTTCTCCGGATTGCGGCGAAACGCCCCGTCACGATTCAGTTGTTCCGCGGATCGGATTCCTATCCGCGGCGAACCAGTGTTAGTCCTGCTCTTTCCGAGCTTTCTTACGATTCCGCTTGCGCGCCAATGCAGCCTTGACGCGACGCTTTTCGCCCGGCTTCAGGTAGTAGGAGTGACGCTTGACTTCCTTGATGATGTCTTCCTGCTGTACCTTCCGCTTAAACCGGCGCAAAGCATTTTCGAGCGGCTCGCCTTCTTGTACGCGAACCTCTGCCAAAGGGGTCCCACCTCCAAACCTGCCAAGGGGCAAGGCTAATTTTAATGGAATTTGTTACCTTTGAGTCAATAATCCGCAAGATTAGTCTCGAAATCGCACCAAGTCATAGGAAAATTCCCGTTTCGGCAAGATCATTCAGGACGCTGCCGCGAACGGCCAGAGCCTTTTCCGCCTTTCCTTCATTTCTGGACTGACCATGTTCTAGACTGGCCTCTGGAGTCCGGTTTCCATGATTCGCGCCTGGCGGGACCACACCCCGAAAATCCCCGGTAGTTGTTATGTAGATATATCTGCGCAGGTGCTCGGCGACGTCACTCTGGGCGAACGGTCCTCGGTGTGGATGAACGCCGTGCTACGCGGCGACGTCAACTCCATCCGCGTCGGCGCCAACTCCAACGTGCAGGACTGTTGCGTCCTCCACGGCCAGCGCAATCTCTACTCCGTTACTGTCGGCGACTGGGTGACCATCGGCCACAACGCCACCGTTCATGGCTGCGTGGTCGAGGACAACGTCCTCATCGGCATGGGCGTCACCATTCTCAACGACTGCCGCATCGGCGAAGGCTCCATCATCGCCGCCGGGGCCGTTCTTCCCGAACATACCGTCGTCGCGCCGCGCACGCTGTGGGCCGGCGTGCCCGCCAAAATGCGCCGCGAGCTGGCCGACAGCGACCGCGCGCTGATCCGCGAGTACGCCCAGAACTATCTTGATTACGTCGAGATCTATCTCGCCGAGATGCGCGGAGAGTCTAGCCTCAAAAGCATCTAGCGGACGCGGCGCCTTCATTCTCATTTAAGTTTCAGTCAATTACCCTATAGGCACCGTGAAGTGCGCCAGAACGTTTCGTCCAGAATCGTCCATCCTTTTTCTTGTTCTTCTTCTCTGCTTGCTCGCCGCCCCGCTCTCAGCGCAAAATTCCCCGTCCGCTTTGCCGGATGCCCCGACTCCGCAGGCAATCGCCGAGAAGAAAGAGGAGGTCACTCTTCGAGGCACGCCAAAACGCCTCTTGCACGATCAGGCCGCGATCTGGACGAGCCCGGCCCGCCTGAATGAATCGAACGCCGTCGGCCCGGCTCTGCTTGTTATCGCGACCACCGTCGCCGTCACGACTGACCATCAGGTGATGACCTCCTCGAAGCTGCAGAACCCGTCGCTCAACAGCGAAGCCTCCACTGCCTCGAACGGCCTGCTCGGTGGATTTGTCGCTGCTCCGGCCATTCTCTACGGCATGGGCGCAATTCATCACGACGAGCACGCAACGGAAACCGGCATCCTCGGCGGCGAGGCCATGGCGAACAGTCTCGCCGTCTCTGAAGTACTAAAGCTCATCTCGCTGCGCGAACGCCCAACGCTCGACAATGCCCATGGCAAGTTTTTCCAGACCAGCGTGGGCGCAGATTCGTCGTTTCCTTCGAATCACTGCATCCTCGCGTGGTCCTCCGCCGCGGTCGTCGCGTCGGAATACAACGGCGTGTTCACCCAGATCGCAGCCTACGGGCTCGCGACGGGCGTCAGCGCCACGCGCATCCTCGCGCGGCAGCATTTCCCATCCGATGTGCTGGTTGGCAGCGCCGTCGGCTGGATGATTGGCCGCTACGTCGTCCGCCGCCACAGGCGCTCCTACTGAGGAGTCCTTAGTTCACAGTTCTTAGTTCACAGTTTCGCTGGAGCATAAGCGGATCGAGCCCTCCCAGCGAACTATGAACCAGCGACCGCTCGGCTGCATAGCCCACAATTTGCATCCCAGCATAGGACGGCAAAAAGAGAACCGTCTCGCTTCTCATCTCTGCTCGACTTGAGGCGCAATGTGCATTCCGATCCGCTCCCCAAAACAGCTTCTGCGGCCGGTAGCCTGCGCGCCCTCGAGTGGCTCAACTTCTGGGTTGCCGACGTACAGACGGGCGTTGGCCCATTTCTGGCTGCGTATCTGGCCTTCAGCGGCTGGAATCCCGCGCAGGTTGGCCTCTTTCTGTCCTTCGGCGGAATGTTTCCCATCCTCTTCCAAGCGCCCGCCGGCGGCGCAGTCGATCTCATCCGCAACAAGCGCTCGCTCATCGGCGGAGCGGTTATCGCTATCGCCATCGGCGCGCTCCTGATCGCCTGGAAGTCCACGTTGCCGTTTGTCGCTTCTGCGCAGATCCTCTTCGCTGTCGCCGGACTTTTTCTTGCTCCCAGTCTCGCCGCCATCGCTCTGGGTATTGTCGGACCATCAGGCTTTAGCCCTCAGATCGGCCGCAACCAATCCTTCTCCGCTGCCGGTAACGTCGTCTCTGCGCTGCTGATGGCCGGCGTCAGTTATTGGATCGGCATGCGGAGCATCTTCATCGCGACCGCATTTCTTGCAATACCTTCGCTCGCTTGTCTTTCCCGCATCGACCCTGCCGCCATCGACAACCGGGAAGCCCGTGGCGGCCTTCCTGGAGACGCTCAAAAGGGCGACAAGATCGCCGTGGTGCTCTTGCGAGATCGCGCTCTGGTGATCTTCCTCGTTTGCGCAGCGCTCTTTCATCTCGCCAATGCGGCCATGCTGCCGCAACTCGGAGAGATGCTAGCCCACGGCCACGGCCACGCCGCCGGCGCTTTTATGTCCGCATGCGTCATCGTCACGCAATTTGTTATTACGGTTGGCGCTGCCCCCATCGGCAAGTACGCTGCTCATCACCGCAGGCGCCCGCTCCTGCTCCTTGGCTTTGGCGCGTTGATCGTTCGCGGCTGGCTCTATACCATTGTCCACGGCGTAGTCGCGCTCGTCGCCGTGCAATTGCTCGACGGCGTAGCCAACGTCATCTTCGGCCTCGTCGCCGTACTCGTCATCGCCGACCGTACTCATGGCACCGGCCGGTTCAACCTTACACAGGGCGCGCTGGCCAGCGCCGTCGGCTTGGGCGCCGCGCTCAGCACTACCTTCGGGGGATTGCTGGTGCAGAAGTTCAGCTACAACGCCTCATTTCTTGGTCTCGCCGCCATCGGTCTCTTGGCATGGCTCCTGCTCTTTTTCTTTTTCCCTGAAACGCACGGGGTCGATGGCGTCCTGTCAGCGGGAGCCGCACAAGAGCAAGTCGCCGATTGATCCGCGAACGAACGTTCGATCAAATCCTCTTATCGCCAGCGGAAGATGCGCAGCGAGACCACGAAGCATGCCAGCAGCCAAGCGATCAGGACCAGGATAGGCGCCGTCAACTGCGGGAGGCTCGTTCCCTGCAGCATATTGCCGCGCAGGGCGTCGATGGCTGCGGTGAGCGGCAGCGCGCGGACGAAGGGCTGCAGCAGCGCAGGAAAACGCGTAGCCGAGAAGAAGACGCCGGAGAGTATCCACATGGGAAGCATGACGAGGTTCATCAGGCCCGACGCGGCTTCGATCGTCCGGGCGCGCGAGGCCACGAGCAGGCCGAGCGCGGAGAACGAGAGCGACGTAAGGACGCAGAGGGCGCCGAGTTCGACCAGCGAGCCGCGAAACGGCACGCCGAAGACGGCGCGCGCGAAGCCGAGAAATGCTCCGACTTCGATGATCAGCAACACCAAGCGCGAAAGCAGGAATGAGGCGAGGTATTGCCAGCGCGGCATGGGCGAGGCTACGAAGCGCTTGAGCAGTTTCTTCTGGCGCGCCTCGACGATTGAAAAGCCAAGCCCCCAGATCGCTGAGCCCATGAGGTTCATCCCGAGCAGACCGGGCACAACGAAGTCGATGTAGCGCGCCCCGGTTTCGTGGATGAGATCGTTCGACGAAGCCACGGCTTCTTTCTGTCCTGCGGCTTTCTGAATCGCGCGATCCACAAGCAGACGCGCCGAACGCGCGTCAGGGTTCGTGTCGTCGTATTTGTAGACAACGCCTGTTGGAGTTTGCACGGCAAGAAGCACGATGCGGCCGGTAGCAAGATCGTGGACTCCCTCGGCCGGATCGATTGCGATCGACGAGAGGCCCTTGTCGGTGTTGAGCGCCTGAGTAAGCTGCGTGGTGGTTGCGCCCACTTGCAGGATGTCGGGCGGGCGATTGCGAAAGGCGACGCCCAGGCCCACAGCGAGCAGGATGGGGAATACGAAGACCCAGAACAGCGCTTCTGGCTCGCGCAGAAAGAGCTTGAAGCGCGTGATCGTGAGTTGATAGAGAGAGCTTTCCGCAAAGCTACTCATCGCGCAGATTCCTCCCGGTGAGGCCGACGAAGACGTCTTCGAGGGTGGCGGAGTGAGTGCGAAACTCGGTGGGTTTTAGGTCCATCTCGGCAAGCGTGGCGAAGATGTGCGGCACGGTCGTATGCAGCTCGACGACCGAAAGCTGATGCAAGCCTGCGTCGACGCGATGGCTTCGCACGCCGGGGATGGCGGTCAGCGGGCGCGCGTCAATGGGATTGGCTGCGTCGTGCGGGGCGATTGCGAACTCGACGACGTGCTCGCCGCCGATCGAGGCGATCAGTTGCTGCGGCGTTCCCAGAGCGATGATGCGTCCGTGATCCATGATGGCCACGCGATCGCAGAGATGCTCGGCCTCGTCCATATAGTGCGTGGTCAGAATGATTGTTCTGCCGGCGCTGCGCAGCCGATCGACGAGATCCCACAGGTGGCGGCGGGCCTGCGGATCGAGGCCGGTGGTGGGCTCGTCAAGAAAGAGCAAGTCAGGATCGCCGACCAAGGCGCAAGCCATCGCCAGGCGCTGCTTCTGACCTCCGGAAAGCGTGCCGATGCGTGCACGGCGCTTTTCTTCCAACTGCGCAAGCTGGATGGTCTCTTCGATCGCGAGGCCACGGCGATAGAAGCTGCGAAACAGACGCAGCGCCTCTTCGACCGTCATCTTCTCGGGCAGTTGCGTCTCCTGCAGTTGCACGCCGATGCGCTGGCGCAGTTCGTTTGCCGAGGCGCGCCAGTCGAGGCCCAAGAGATAAATGCTTCCGGCGTCGGAGGTGGTGAGGCCTTCGCAGATCTCGATGGTGGTGGTTTTGCCTGCGCCGTTGGGGCCGAGCAGACCGAAGCACTCGCCGCGCGCCACTTCGAGATCGATGCCGTCCACGGCGACCACGTCGTCAAAGGCCTTGCGGAGGCCATGCAGCGAGAGGGCGAGCGCATCGGACGGTTTTGCTCCACTCTGGGCCGGACTCGTCTGGACCGGACTACTCAGAATTGGGCTATTCCGAATTGGACTACTCCCAATTGGGCTATTCAAGGGGGGCGCGCTCCTGGCAACAAGGCTATCGCACGATGTGCAGAATTGGATGAATCTCCTGGCGCTGAAAATACGGGGCCACGGAGGCGCAGCTTCGCCTTATTGCGACGCCGCAATGGCTTCGCAGATGCGCTCGACCGCGGCCGATTCGGCGCCGCTGCCAGGGCGATGGCCGTTGACCATGACAGAGAAGACAAGAGCCTTGCCGCTGGCCGCAGTGAGGTAGCCGGAGAGCGCAACCGTCTCATTCAACGTGCCGGTCTTGGCCCACAGCTTGCCCTTGAGCGGTGAATTCTTGAACCGATTTGTCAGCGTGCCATCGACTCCGGCGACCGGCAAGGTGGCCCGAAACTCGGCGCCCCAGGGCTGGCGCGCAGCGTAAGAAAGCAATTGCGTGTAGGCGCGCGGCGCGATGCGATCGTCCATGCTCATGCCCGAGCCGTCATAGAAGAAAAAATCCTGGTCGCTGATGCCGGCGTTGACCAGAAACTGCCGCACGACGCGCGCACCTTGCGCGAGGCTGCCATCGCGCGCGAAGACCTTGCCCAGCAAGCGCAGCAGTAGCTCGGCATGCAGGTTCTGGCTCACTTTATTGGTGACGGCGATGTCTTCGGCGACAGGCACAGAGATGTGCGTAGCCAGAACGCGATTGCCAGTGATGGGGGCCTCAACCGTGGCGAGATTGCTGCGCTCGAGGCGCAGCGTCTCGGCGCGTTCGCCGATGAAATCGCCCGTGCCGTTGGGATCTCGATGCGCGGCGGTGGCCGAGCCGGTAACGGAGATGCCACGCCTGAGCAGCGCTTCTTTGAAGGCCTGGGCG
>DATHNJ010000153.1:0-4707 GCA_035486155.1 Occallatibacter sp.
CTTGCTGACATCGAAGGGATTTGGGGAGCGGAGTTCCGCGTAGCAGTCGCGCGCGAGCTGACCAAGCTGCATGAAGAGTTTCTGCGCGGCGCAGTCGCCGACATTCGCAAGGAACTCGCCTCCCGCGATCGCATCCGCGGCGAATTCGTGCTGCTGATCGAAGGCCCTGCGCGGGCGGCGAACGCTTCGGTTGAGGGCTCGCACTCTCGATCAACGATTTCTGAACGAATAGCCCGTCTTCAATCCGAAACCGGCATCGACGAAAAAGAAGCCCTCAAACGCCTGGCGCGCGAACTCGGCCAATCTAAATCCGAGCTCTATCGCGAACTACAGCGCGAACGCGCGCGGCGAAGATAAGGGACCACGCGCGATTCCTCCTCAGAGTCTCTTCCTGTTCCCTCAGTCCCTCGCGATCATCCCCACCGCTTCTTCCGCATCACGAGCCACTCCCAACAGCCCACGATTCTCCGCCCTCAAAAATCCCGCCGTCGCCGCAGTATCGAGGAATGTCAGCAGTCCATCCCAATAGCCAGCCGTATTGATCAGCACGCACGGCTTGGCGTGCATCCGCAACTGCTTCCACGTCACAATCTCCATCAGCTCATCGAGCGTCCCGTAGCCTCCAGGCAAAATCAGGAAAGCATCGGCAAGGTGCGCCATGCGCGCCTTTCGCGCATGCATGGTCTTCACTACTTCCAGGCGAGTCAAGCCGGTATGCGCAATCTCGCTGCCCGACAAAATCTCCGGCAGCACGCCAATTACCTCGGCGCCGCCCGCCAGCGCCGCATCGGCTACTGCGCCCATCAGCCCCACGCTGGCGCCACCATACACCATACCCAGCCCTGCGGCTGCAATCGCCGTTCCCAGCGCTTGCGCTGCCGCCAAAAACTCGGGATTGCTTCCATTCGCCGAACCGCAGTAAACCGCAACTTTCCGCGATACTCCATCCATCGACTTCATCTTGCTGCCAGCATAGCGCGCCTCCTCGCTGCCGCGCTCCCCGTAAGGCCGTCGCTCGACAACGAAAGCCGCTTTTTTTGCGGAACTTCTCCCGTTCATCCGGCGTACCATCTCCCGTGCAGCCCCGAGCTGCCTAAGGAAGATGCCTATGCGTTCGATTATTACCTTCGCAGCTTTAACAGCGCTTTCTTTGCCTGCCCTGTACGCCAAAACTCCACAGCAGAAAAAGGACACCGCGAACGCCATCGTCATCGTCTTCAAAGATGGCCATCGTGAAACCTTCAACCTCGCGGATATCTCCCGCGTCGAATTCGCCGGCGCCTCGGAAACAACTGCCGAATCAGGCGCTGGTCTACCTTCGCGTGGTCAATTTGTGGGTCGCTGGGTTGTCGGCGTCAACGATGACGGCAACGATACATTCGTGATCGCGCTTAGAGAAGACGGCAGCGCCATGCGCTCGCTGCACGAGCTCCACGGCAGATGGGTTTATGTAAACGGCGAAGCGCGCATCACCTGGGACGACGGCGCGCAGGACGCTATTCGCAAGGTCGGCTCCGGGTTCCAGAAATATGCCTATGGCGCCGGCAAGTCCTTCACCGACACGCCCGATAACGTGACTAAGGCACAGAACACGACGCCCAAACCGATCTAGCTTCAATTCCATTCACGGCGCTTTCCACACGGAGCCGGCTTCTCAGCCCGTCAGGCTTCTCGGTCCGCTGCATGCAATCCCTCGGGGCAGGTAAACTAGAACAAGGAAGTCTTTCCCTCCCGGACCCGCGTCGTGCAGCAGCTTCTCTCCAAACTGAATCCTGAGCAGCGCGCTGCGGTCGAAACCACCGACGGCCCTGTGCTCATTCTCGCCGGCGCCGGCTCGGGCAAAACCCGCGTCATCACCAGCCGCATCGCTTGGCTCATCCAGGAAAAAGGCGTCGCGCCCGACTCCATCCTCGCCGTCACCTTCACCAACAAGGCTGCCGCCGAGATGGGCGAGCGCATCGAAAAACTGCTCGGCCACTCTTCAGTCGCCAAGCCGCTGATCGCGACGTTTCACTCGCTCTGCGTCCGTATTCTGCGCCGCGACATCGAAGCCCTGAAGGTCGGCAACGACGGACTCACGCGCTCCTTCGCCATCTACGACGAAAACGACCAGCAGGGCATCGTGAAGCAGATCATGCGCCGCATGGGCCTCGACACCAAGCAACTCACCCCGCGCACCGTGCTCGGCCGCATCTCCTGGGCCAAAAACCACATGGTCGATCCACAGGAGTATTACCTCGGCTCCAGCGACCCCAACAGCGAGCGCATCGCGCACATCTACCAGGGCTACAAGGCCGAACTCAAGAAAAACAACGCGATGGACTTCGACGATCTGCTGCTCGAAGCCGTCCGCCTGCTCAAAGTCTCCGGCGAAACCCGCGAGCGCTATCAGCGGCGTTATCGCTACCTGCTGGTCGACGAGTACCAGGACACCAACCGCCCACAGTACGAGCTGATGAAACTGCTGGCCGGCGAAGCCAAAAACGTCTGCGCCGTCGGCGACGAAGACCAGAGCATCTATTCGTGGCGCGGCGCCGACATCCGCAATATCCTCGAGTTCGAAAAAGACTTTCCCAACGCCAAGATCGTACGACTAGAGCAGAACTACCGCTCCACGCAGACTATCCTTGAAGCCGCCGGCGCCGTGGTCGCGAACAACCTGCGCCGCAAAGGCAAGAAACTCTGGACCGATCGCCAGGGCGGCTCGCTGATTGGCTACTACGAAGCGCCCGATGGCGAGAATGAAGCCCTCTTCATCGCCGACAAGATTCAAAAGTTCCTGCGTGAGCAGGGCAGCTCTGGCGAAGACGGCCACTGCGCCGTGCTCTATCGCACCAACTCGCAGTCGCGCCTGGTGGAAGAAGCGCTGCGCCGCTACGGAATCAGCTACACCATGGTCGGCGGCTTCAGCTTTTACGAGCGTGCCGAGATCAAGGACCTGCTCAGCTATCTACGTCTGGTGCGCAATCCGCACGACTCGATGGCCCTGCAGCGCGTCATCAACACGCCCGCGCGCGGCATCGGCGCCACGACGCTAGCCACGCTCGAACGGCTCGCACTTGAAACCGGCGCGTCCACATGGGACGCCATCAGCGCCGCACTGCGTGAACGGCTCATCCCTACGCGCGCGCTCATGGCTCTTGAATCGTTCCGTGAGTTGATTCGCGATGCGCAGGCTATGATGGATCCCGACTTCGCCGGCAAACTTTCAGCAGACGTCGCGGAGCCCGCAGTCGGGACCCCAGCCGAGCCCTCTGATACCGATTTCAACTTTGGCGCTGAAGCGCCCACTGAAAAAGAAAACCAGCAGGTCGTCGAACAGCTTGAAACCGCGACCGATTTTCTCTTCGGCGACAATGACGCCCAGATGTCGTTGCTCGACGCGAGCCACTTCTCGCCCTTCGCAGCCGAACCAAAACGCCCCTTCCTCAAGACGCAGAAACAACCAAAGACACCCCAGCCGGATCGGCCGGAGCGTCAAAGCGCCGATCCCACTGAATCGCTGCCGGCCGAAGCAGAAGGGCGCGAAAGCGCCTTTAGAAATCCAGGTGACGCAGCCACGCTTCCCGAGCTGATCCGCTTTCTCATCGATCGCACTGGCTACATCAAAGCCCTCGAAACAGAAGCCTCGCCGGAATCCTTCAGCCGCATCGAAAACCTGAAGGAACTTGCCAACGCCGCGCACGATGCCGAAGAGCGCGGCGAGACGTTGGCCGAGTTTCTCGACCACGCCGCACTCGCATCCGATGCAGATCAGTACGATCCTCAATCGCGCGTGACGCTGATGACGCTGCACGCCGCCAAGGGTCTCGAGTTCCCACTCGTCTTTCTCTCCGGCCTGGAAGAAGGCTTGTTTCCGCACTCGCGCACGCTCATGAACCCCGAAGAGCTCGAGGAAGAGCGTCGCCTGTGCTACGTCGGCATGACGCGCGCGATGAACACGCTCGTTCTTACCCGCGCGCATTACCGCCGCCGTTACGGCAACGACGCACCAGAACAATCCATCCCCTCGCGCTTCCTCGAAGAGGTTCCGCCGCAGCTCATGGAAAATCTCACCGGCCGCTCGCCCGCCTGGGCCACGCCCGCGTACAGCTACGGCGCCTCCGCACGACGCGGCTACGGCGCCAACCGCAACAACGATGTGGAAGGCGGCCACTACAACTACGAAGACGAAAGCCAGGAGGCCCCGCGCGCATCCTCTGCGGGGAGTTCCCGCCCGAAGAGCGGCGCCTCTGTCCCCGATGCCGGTTCTATTGACAACATCGCGCGCTTCTTCGGCGGAAAATTTGGCAACGGAAAAGCGGGCTCGTTCGCCCGCCCGCGCATGGATATCTCCGAGCCAAGCGGCGCCAGCGGCCTGAAGAAAGGCCAGCGCGTCCGTCACGCCAAATACGGCGAAGGAACGATCCTCGTCCGCGAGGGCGACGGTGACGACGCCAAGCTCACCGTGATGTTCAATCGCCACGGCATGAAGAAGCTGGTGGAGAAGTTCGCCAACCTGGAAAAGATCTAGCTTCGTCTCCGTTGCTCAAGGCGCATTCCCTGCGTAAGATGGTCCCCGTCTTTCCGGAGTCGCCATGCGCGCTTTTCCATTCGCCGTCGGCCTGTTGATCGGCGGTCTACGACCAATACCGCCGCTTCGGATCTGAGACACGCATCCTAGCCGGCGCCGCAGAGCCTGCCCAATAACGAACCTATTTTTCATGA
>DATHNJ010000154.1:0-5265 GCA_035486155.1 Occallatibacter sp.
CGCCTGTTTTTGTTTCCCATGGGCGCTCGCAATAATCATACGCAACCAAGCGTCGAAGCAGCCTGGGTGACTCCACGTGGAACGTTTGTGAACTCGATCACTCCTGTTTGGAGGGTTTGCGAAGAATTCTAGGCTTCACAGCTTCACAGTCCCACAGCCTGTTTGGGGGGAGGGGGGTACGTTTTGGCTCAGCCGTGGTCTGCGACTCTACGAGATCGCATGGCGCGCTCCCGTTCACAGTTTCACAGTTTCACAGTTTCACAGTCCATTTTTTGCGCGTCTCAAAAGCACCTAAGCTGCTGAAGATGGGCAAGATACGCGCCGCTACCATGCACAAAATGGCGCGTTTTGGCGCCTTATTTTGCGTTCAATGGCGCACTTTGGCATGCTTTTGCGCTTGGCTGTGCGGCTTGTTTGGAACGAAAGCGGACACACTATGCGGCGGAGTGAAAGCCCTACCGTATTCATCATCCTCTGGAGGAGCGAAATTCCACGCAAGGCTCCTAGCAACCTTCGCAATCAACGCCGCGATGAGCGACGCAATGAAGCAACTACTCTTCCCACGCAGCGAGATTACAAGGGCGCCATTCTTCAATGGCATTCCGATATGACTCACTATCTGTAGGAAAGCCACAATCGTCGCAAGCCACGCGAAGCAATTGCCTGGACGGCCAGTCCCCTACATGGTCTGGGTGACAAACAAGGCTATCGGCTCGCCGTTCTGCGCGGCGCCGACTACGCGCACGTGATCGCCTTTCTCGGCCTGAAACTTGGCCCCATTCACCGCTCCGTAGCCCCCTTCGGCGACCGTGTTCGAGCTCAGGTCGAAGGTCTGGGTCGCGCCTGTCTTGTCGATAATGGAGATGGAGCGCCTCCCCTTGAAGTCCGTCACAGTGCCCGCCGCGGCCGTAAACGGCCCCGGACCAAGGCTTCGCAGCGCAACCGCTGTGCGCGCGTGGCCATCGCTGAAGTAGAAAACCAGCACGTACGCGCCCTGCTTCTTGAAGTCATCGGCGGTCGTCGCGTCAGACAAAAGTTTTTTGTCCACAGACAGGGACGTCTTGGTATTCGTCATGTCTTTGAATACGCTGAGGTCGCCGCCGTCAACAAATACGGTGATGGTTTTGGCCTTGTCGTCGATGGAGCTTACTGTTCCCGTCAGCGCATGCACCACCTCCTGCGCCGGCGCCGCGCAGCAGCACCAACCAAGACAAACTGCAAAAGCCATACAAGACGCAACTCGTCTGAACATAAATTCTCCCTTCTTCTCTCGCGGCGAGGGCGCCGGAGCGACCCTGGCCCCTGGACCCCGCTCATGACCTGTTGGTGAACGCGGCCAGTATACTCTCGGGCAGACTGCGCCTGTCGAGTACTCACAGATCTTCTAAGGGAGAGGCGGCTTGATCGCCGCGTAAAGCCGTCTGCTAACGGCGAAGCGGGCTAACTCGCTGACCCGGTCATCTGGAGGGTCAGCACTTCAAGCGGGGCAACGGGTAATAGATGCGCGCGGCTCAACACTTTTCGAGCCAGGCCGGTGAGCGCCATGCCTGAAGCATTAATCAACGGAACCCAGCAGCGGCGTCCTTCCAGAATCGTCAGCCGGTCGACATCCTCTGCGCCGACATTGCGGATGCGGACGTAGTAGTTGACCTGCATGATCGCGTGCCGCACGGTCATCTTCAGCTCGGCCTCCGGCATCTCCGCCTCATGCAGCTCTGGAAGCTGCCACAAACCCGGCATCACGGTGTGCGAATCGGAGCGCTGCTCCAGCAGAACTTCGCGGTTGGTGAATCCCGGCAAGCTGCCGTTGCGCACCGCAAGCGCGTAAGACACTTCCTTGCTCAGCATGCGGGCGCGCGCCTGCGTCTTGTGCTCTCCGCGCGTTACGCAGTCAGCCGACAACGGGCATGTAAGACACTGCGGACTGCGCGGCGTGCATACCGTTGCGCCCAGCTCCATGAGCGCCTGGTTGAAGTCTCCTGGCCGCGCCGGATCGAGGATTTGCGATGCGGCCGCCTCTATCTTGTGCCGCAAGGCGGCGGCGCCGGAACGTCCGACCGATTCCCAGCCTTGCATGCGGCAGATCACGCGCTCCACATTGCCATCGACGACGGGAATGGGCTCGCCATGCGCAATGCTGGCGATGGCTGCGGCAGTGTAGTTTCCGATGCCGGGCAGCAAACGCAGCTCTTCTGCTGTCGTCGGCAGGCTGCCCTCACGATGCTCGGCGACAAACTGCGCTGCTTTATGCAGCATGCGCGCGCGCCGGTAGTAGCCGAGGCCGCTCCAAAGAGCCAGCACATCCTGCTCGGGCGCCAGGGCAAGCGAAACTAGTGATGGAAACCGCGCCATGAAGGCCTGATAGCGCTCAATCACCACGGCGACGCGGGTCTGCTGGAGCATGATCTCCGAAACCCAGATGGCGTAGGGGTCGCGGCTCCGCCGCCAGGGCAGATCGCGTTGGCTTTTGTCATACCAGTCCAACAACTGCTGCTGGATTCTGGATCGCGCCTCGGATTCGATATCTGTTTTGGACATAGGCAAGCTCTACTACAGACGGAGATGGGGGACTCTCCGCTAAAACGCGGCCCAAAAACCAGGCGCCGATCCGGTTCGGGGCTCTTCACACCGAACGTAACAGGTCGGTCACCTTGCTTTGGTAATCATTTGATCAGCTCCGTGGTACTTTCCCAATAGCACTTCCGTCATCTCATCCAAATTAGAGGGTCGAAAGCCTTGAGAACAGCCCCTGCGTCGTCCAGCCGGGCTGGGTTCCAGATTCATATTCTGCAGTTGAGGGGGCCACTCTTGAAAGAAAACAAAGCAGTTCTACTCATTGCCTTGCTTCTTGCCGCTTCCTCCGGGGCGGCGCAAACACTCACTACGTCGTCCAGCCTGTGGGACGGCAACAGCGACGGCGGCTCGTATCGGCCGGCCTCCACCGTGCAAAAAGGCCCCGGCTACAACTCGCCTTTCTCGCGGATTGCCATCGGCGGCGGCTTTGGGACGCTTGGACCCGGCATCCAGATCACGACCAACCTGGCCGACCACTTCAACCTGCGCGCCTCGGGCAATGCCTTCTATTACTCGACTAATTTTAATGACAGCGGATTCGACGCACACGCCAAGCTCAACATGGCGACGGCGGGCGTGGCGCTCGACGTGTATCCGTTTCATCGCGGTTTCCGGCTCAGCCCCGGCTTGATGGTGCTGAATAACAATCGCGTGGGAGCAACCGCGCTGGCGGCGGGCGGCACGAGCTTCACGTTCGACGACGCTACCTATTATTCGGCGAATGCGAATCCGGCGACCGGCGCAACGCCACTGAATGTCGTCGGTTCTTTAGGACTGAACCAGACCAAACCGGCCTTCACCATCACCACGGGATGGGGCAACACGATTCCTCGCAACGGCCATTGGTCTTTCCCCTTCGAAGCGGGCATCGCGCTTGTGGGAGCGCCTTCAGTGAATGTGAGCTTGTCGGGTTGGGCCTGCCAGGACCAGGCGCAGACCGAGTGCGGCAATGTGCAGGACATGTCGAACTCCACCGCGGTGGATGTGCAAAGCAGTCTCAATGCGCAGATCGCCAAGTGGAAGAGCGATCTCGATCCGCTCAAGACTTATCCGATTCTTTCGTTTGGCGTGGCGTATAGCATCCCGCTGCGCGGCGGTGGCGGCGCGCATTGATTTGCAGATTTCGTTGAAGCAATTCGTTCAAAACCAAGGGCCGCGATTTGTCGCGGCCTTTGTTGCATGCGGTTAACCCAGTTCAGTTGATTGAATCCGGTTGATTGGGTTCGGTCGACTAGCTCAACAGCGATGCGACCACTTCCGGCGCGGCTTTGAGAGCGGCGTCGATCTGGGATTGGTCCTTGCCGCCGGCTTCGGCGATCTCGGCTTTGCCGCCGCCCGATCCGCCGACGAACTTGGCTACAGCGCCGACGATTTTTCCGGCCTGGATGCGCGTGACGAGACTCGGCGTTACGCCCGCAATGATGGCGACCTTGCCTTCTGGCTGCGCTGAGGCCAGAATCACAACGCCCTCGCCTGCCTTTTGTTTCAGGTTGTCGACCAGAGTGCGCAGTTGGCCGCGCTCTAAATTATCGGCTCTGTGGGTCAACACCTTGACGCCCTTCACATCGATGGCATGGCTCAGCGCATCATCCAGCGATCCGGCGGCGGACTTCATGCGCATCTCTTCGAGCTCGCGGCGCAGCTTCTTCAGTTCGTCTTCTTGTGAGGTTAGTCGGGCGCGAAGACCGTCGGAGAGATTGCCGTCGGGGGAACCGACGATCTGCGAGGCGAATTGCGCGACCGCAAAGTCGCGGCGGAAGACATCGAGCGAGCCCATGCCGCTGATGGCTTCGATACGACGCACGCCGGAGGAGACCGACGTTTCGCCGGTGAGCTTGAAGAGGCCGATCTCGCCGGTAGCCGAGGTGTGCGTGCCGCCGCAGAGTTCGGTCGAGAATCCATCGGAGAGCTTCACCACGCGCACCTTGTCGCCGTACTTTTCGCCGAACAGCGCCATGGCGTGGTACTCGTTGACGGCCACGTCGATCGGCACGTCCACCAGCGTTTCTACAGTCGCGTTTTTGAGCACCTCGCGGTTGACGATGTCTTCGATCTCCTGCAGCTCTTCATCGGCGACCTGCGCGAAGTGCGAAAAGTCGAAGCGCATGCGATCGGGATGCACGGAGGAGCCGGCCTGCTTGACGTGCGTGCCGAGAACTTGGCGCAGAGCCGCGTGCAGCAGGTGAGTTCCGGTGTGATTGCGGCGAATGGCGTCGCGGCGCTCGCCGTTGACTACGGTGTTGACGCGGTCGCCGAGCGCGAGCGGCTGTTTCAACAGAGCCTTGTGCGCACGTACGCCTTGTACTGGGGCTACGCAGCCGGTGATTTCGGCGATTGTTGTGTTGCCGTCTGCGGAAACGAAGACGCCTGTGTCGCCGGTCTGGCCGCCGGAGTCAGCGTAGAAACTGGTGTGGTCGAGGACGATCTCAACTTCATCACCAGCCTGCGCGGCGGGAACGCCCGCGCCGTTCTTGACGATGGCGAGGACTTCGCAGTTGGTTGATTCGAGCTGTTTGTAGCCTTCGAAGACGGTTTTGGGCAGTTCGCGGAAGGCGGGGCTGGCGGTTTTTTGGGCGCCGCCTTTCCATGAGGCGCGGGCGCGGGCCTGTTCTTCGGCGCGGGCGGCCTCGAAGCCCGCATCATCGAATTGCACGCCGGCGTCTCGTGCGGCGTCCTGGATGAAGTCCTTCG
>DATHNJ010000155.1:0-2929 GCA_035486155.1 Occallatibacter sp.
CAGATGCAGGAGAGCTTCTCCATGATCTTCCTGGCTGTGCTCAACGGCCGGCCATTGGAGTTTCCGCTCGACGTAGCCCTCCGCACCTTCATCGATCACCGCATCGACGTGGTGCAGCGCCGCACCGTCTACCTGCTGCGCAAAGCCCGCGAGCGCGAGCATATCCTCGAAGGCTACAGGATCGCCCTGGACAATCTCGACGCAGTCATCCGCATCATTCGCGGATCGCGTTCACGCGTCGAAGCCCGCGAAAATCTGTACACATGGGCCAAAGGGAAAGATGTTGTCATCGAACTCGGTCGCGAGCGCCTGCCCAATGAAGAGCGCGGCCTCACGCTGCGCCAGGTCGATGCAATTCTCGAATTGCAGCTCTATCGCCTCACCCAGCTCTCGGTCGACGAAATTCTCGGCGAGCTGAAAGAAATTCGCGCCAAGATCGCCGAGTACGAAGAGATCCTTTCCAACGACAAAAAGCTGCGCTCGGTCATCATCAAGGAACTCGAAGACGTTCGCGACCGCTACGGCGATGAGCGCCGCACGCAGATCATCGATGAGTCCACCGAACTGCAGATCGAAGACCTCATCGCCGACGAGCAGGTGGCCGTTACTGTGAGCCACCAGGGCTATCTGAAGCGTACGCCGATCTCCATCTATCGCCAGCAGCGCCGTGGCGGCACGGGCCGCATGGGCATGAAGACGCGCGAAGAAGACTTTGTCTCGCAGCTCATCGTGGACTCCACCCACGCCTTCCTGCTCTGCTTTACCAACACGGGGCGCGTCTACTGGCTCAAGGTCTATGAGGTACCCGACGTAGGCGCCGCGGGCAAAGGCAAGAGCATGCAGAGCCTGCTCAGCCTGCAGCCCGGCGAAAACGTGCGCGCGATTCTCGCCATACGCGATCTCACCGAGGAAGGAAAGTTCATCTTCTTCGCGACGCGCAACGGCATTGTGAAGAAGACGCCGCTCAAGGATTTCTCCAACGTCATGGCGCGCGGCATCATCGCCATCGCTATCGACAAGGACGACGATCTGGTCACGGCCGGCCTTACCAACGGCAAACAGTTCATCTTCCTCGCCACGCGCGAGGGCATGGCCATCCGCTTCCAGGAGGAATACGATCCGGAGCGCAGCGGCATCGGCCTGCGTCCCATGGGCCGCAATGCCGCCGGCAACAAAGGCATCTCGCTCAAGAAGGACGACTATCTCATCGGAGCAGCAATCACTGACTCTGACGAGACGCGAGACAGAGAGCGCGATGAGTGCGCCAAGGCTCGTGGCCTGACCGATAAGCTCGCGACTCTCCGCAAAGCGTATAAGGACGCTGAGAACGCAATGCAGAAGGCGCGCGAAGATCGCCGCAACGGCGCCGCCGACGACGAGAAGCTGAAGACGAAGGAAAAGAACGCGGAGAAGGCTTACGAAGACGCCTGGACGGCTCTCAAAGAGCTTGACGAGAAGCTTTGCGTCACGCAGTCGCGCATCCTTTCCGTGACGGAGAATGGCTTCGGCAAGCGCACCGATGTGGACGAGTATCGTCTCACAGCGCGCGGCGCGCAGGGCGTCAACAACCTGAAGGCGACTCCGAAGGTAGGGAAGACCGCGTCGATCCTGCTGGTGAACGAAAGCTCCGAGCTGATGGTGATCAGCCAGTTCGGCAAGATCATTCGCATCGACACCAAGCAGATTCGCGCCGCTGGTCGCGCCACGCAAGGCGTTCGACTACTCAACCTGGATGACGACGATAAGGTAGCGGCGGCCGTCATTATTCCGCCGGAGGAGTTGAACGGCAATGGCAAGGATGACGAACAGGGAACGTTGATCCAGTAGGGAATGCTGATGGACAAGACGATTCGCCGTGTGACCGACCCGATCGAACAAGAGCTGGAGACTCTCCGCTATTGGCAGAGCCGGTCAGTTGGCGAACGCCTTGTCGCAGTCTGCGAGTTGAGCGAAGCCGCTTATTCTTTGAAGGCGGATTTCAGAGGAGCTGCAGGCCATGATGACGAAGGATCTGAAAGACCTTCTTCGCATCTTCAACGCAAACGCGGTTAAGTACCTCACGCGGACAGATCCAACATAACTCCGCGCATCACTTGGGAGGCGCAATGCCAACCAAACCCAATTCCGGCTTGCCCTTTGCCGAAGCGTGGCCGGCGCTGCCGATCGCTGCGTGGGCCGATACCTGCGCCACGCTGCAGCTCTGGATGCAGATCGTCGGCAAGGTGCGCATGGCCCTCACGCCGCCCATCAATCATTGCTGGAACGTCACGCTCTATCCGACCGTTCGTGGCCTCACCACCTCGCCCATGGCGCATGGGGGGCTGATGCTGCAGATCGACTTCGATTTTCTCGATCACGTGTTGCGCATCGAAACCAACCGCGGAGAGAGCAGAACCATCCCACTGCAGCCGATGACCGTGGCCGCGTTCTACGAGCGATTCATGGCTGAGCTTGCCAGCGTCGCAGCGTCCGTGCCCATCTGGCGCCTGCCGCAAGAGGTGGCCAATCCGATTGCGTTCGATGAGGATGTCGTGCATCAGGCCTACGACGCCGAATACGCGCAGCGCTTCTGGCGCGTTCTGTTGCAGACCACGCGCATCATTACGCAGTTTCGCGCGCGGTTCGTGGGCAAGGTGAGCCCGGTGCATATGTTCTGGGGCGCGATGGATTTGGCGTGCACGCGCTTCTCCGGCCGCACGGCGCCGCAGCATCCCGGAGTGCCGGGGCTGGCCGATCGCGTCACGCGCGACGCCTACTCGCACGAGGTGAGCAGTTGCGGATTCTGGCCAGGCGCGCCGGGCATGGATGCCATGTTCTACAGCTACGCTTACCCCGAGCCGCCGGGCTACGCGCAGTCGCCGATCAAGCCGGACTTCGCGTCCTTCGACAAGAAGTTCGGCGAGTTCGTGATGCCGTACGAGGCGATGCG
>DATHNJ010000156.1:0-4763 GCA_035486155.1 Occallatibacter sp.
CCGACGCCATGCAATACACCCTGCCGCTGAAGCAGAAGCAGATCGAGCAATCGAAGCTCGAGGCTGAAGCGCGCAAGGAAGCGACCATTCAAAACGCGCAGGCCGATGCCGAGGCCAAGGTCATCGACAGCAAGGCCGAACTCGAGCGCCGCAACCTGTTGGCCGAAGCCGAGGCCAGCCGCGTGAAGCTGATGGCCGCCGCCAATGCCGAGCGCATGACCAGCGAAGCGGAACTGCTTAACAAGTCGCCGCTGTTGATCAACAAGATTGTGGCGGAGCGACTGTCGGACAAGATTCAGGTGGTGATGGCCCCGTTCGATGGAAAAGGCTTCTTCGCGAGCGACGTGTTTAAGAATATGGCGAGTGCTCCAGCCGGAAAACCGGGGATGGATTCGGAGGCGGAGCAAGATGCGAAGGGCGGAAGCCACTAGGCCTTTGACCGCTTAATTTCGTTCATTGAGGCCTGTGCTTTCCCACCCATTCGTAAGAAGAAAGCGAATGGATGGGGCACGGGGCTGATACAAATTCACACGGTCAGAGAACTAGCTGGCAGACAATTGCAACTCCGTCAGCGTCTTCTCCAGGCTGGCCGCGTCTTCTACATTCAGCGCCTTCTGTGTTGAGTCGATCTGTCGCAGCAATCCGCTCAGCACCTTGCCCGGTCCGACTTCGATGAACGTCGTCGCGCCCGCGGCGATTAAGGCCTGCGTGCAGTCCACCCATCTGACGGCGCCTGTGACCTGTCGGATCAAGGCGTCGCGCGCGGCGTCCGCCGTTGTCACCAGGCCTCCGGTCACGTTGGCCGCGACTGGAATCGTCGGGTCTGCGAGGGCCAGCGATCCCAATACTCGAGCCACTTCCTCTTGCGCCGGCTGCATCAGCGCGCAATGAAACGGAGCGCTCACGGGAAGCATCACGGCGCGGCGCGCGCCCTTGGACTTGGCTATCGCGGTCGCCCGCTCCACCGCGGCCACAGCGCCTGAGATGACCGTCTGCCCTGGCGAGTTGAGATTCGCAGCCGCAACCGGCAGTCCGGTTTCAGCGGCAGCCTCCGCACAGGCTTCGGCCACCTGCGCTGCGTCGAGAGAGAGTATGGCCGCCATCGCTCCCTGACCTGCGGGCACAGCCTCTTGCATGGCGCGGCCGCGCGCCTTCACCGCGCGCACCGCATCGGCAAACTGCAACGTCCCCGCAGCCACGTGGGCCGACCACTCGCCGAGCGAGTGTCCCGCGGCCAAAGCCGGCTTGACGCCGTGTTCGGCCAGCACCCGATGCGCCGCCACACTTACGGTGAGAATCGCCGGCTGCGTGTTCTCCGTCAGCTTGAGCTCTTCTTCGGGGCCTTCAAAGCACAGCTTCGAAAGCGGGAATCCGCAGGCCTCATCCGCCTCAGCGAAGGTCCTGGCTGCAACAGGGAAGCGCTCGGCGAGTTCGCGGCCCATGCCTACGGTTTGCGAGCCCTGTCCGGGAAAGAGAAAAGCAAGTTTCGTCGTCATTCAAGAGAGGATTGTATCGCGCCGTGAAGAGGCGGATTTTCTGGGAAGAGTGGAAACTCTGCGCCCGTTTCGAGAGCGCCTAGCGGATGCGGTCGCCGCGGTGAAAACTTGGCTGATATGCGCCGACGTGCGTCACGCGCCGAAACGACGCGTCGAGTTGGACGCGCGAGCCCGATCGCTCGCCTGTCGCGTCAGACTGTGGTTGATCCGGTGCAGGATGCACAGTTGCGTGCTGATTATCGACACCACGCGCTTTGCCAGGGATCACGCTGCGATCGAAGTTAGGCGACAGCAAGTCCGCCTCCCGCTTCGAGCGCCTCTGGCTTTGCAAATGGAGTCGAGCGGCTCGCCTTGAGGCATGCTTCCGCCTGCTCCGGCGCCAGCGGGCGCGAGAACAGATAACCCTGGAATCCCTGGCATCCCGCCTGTTCCAGAATGCGCTGCTGCTCCTCGGTCTCGACGCCTTCGGCGACTACGTGCAGATCGAGGTGCCTGGCCATCGCGATCACCGCCTCCACGATCGGCCGCGTGCCGTCCGGGTCGGTGATGCGCTCGATGAAAGAGCGATCGATCTTGAGCACATCGACGGGAATGCGATGAATGTAGCTCAGCGATGAGTAGCCGGTGCCGAAGTCGTCCATCGCGATGTGAACGCCGCACTGGCGCAGCAGATTCATCTGGCTGACGACGGACGCGTAGTCTTCCATGACGACCGATTCGGTGAGCTCAAGGATCAGGTGCTCCGGGTTGAGATCGCACTCGGTGAAGATCTTTGCGACTGTATCGGCGAAATCGTCGCGTGCAAACTGCAGCGCGGAAATGTTGACGGCCATGTTGACGCGGGGAAGTCCGGCGTCATGCCACGCCTTGAGTTGCCGGCAGGCTTCCTGCAGAACCCAGGTTCCAATGGGCACAATCAGCCGCGTCTCTTCGGCGACAGGAATAAAGCGCGCCGGCGAGATCTCGCCGAGCTTGGGATGACGGAAGCGCAAGAGCGCTTCGAAGCCGGTCAGTTCGCCAAGATGCGAGTAAACAGGTTGATAGACGAGTCGGAGATAGTTCTTTTCCAGAGCCGCTCCGAGCGCTTCTTCGATCTCCATCGCTTCCGTGGCCTCTTCGCTCATCGCCGGCGAGAAGACGCAATACCCGTCTCCCGACGACTTGGCGCGGAACATGGCGAAGTCGGCGTTGCGCTCCAGAGTGTCGGCCGTGACTCCGTCGCGCGGATAGATGCAACTGCCGATGCTTGCCGAAACCGTGATGCGCGTTGAGCCGGAGTAAATGGGTTTGGAGATCGCCGATCCCAGCCGGCGCGAAATCTCGACGGTGTCGAGCGAATCTTCGGTGCCGGGGATGACGACGAGAAATTCGTCTTCTCCCACGCGCGCCACGGCGCCGGTGTTCAGCGGGCTGCGCCGCAGACGCTCCGCAATGGTGCGCAGAACGTGATCGCCGGCTTCGTGCCCATATTGATCGTTGATGCGCTTGAAGCGATTGATGTCAATCCAGAGCACGGCCACAGACTCGCGGTGGCTCGCGGCTTTCAGGATGGCCGCGTCGATGGCCTGCACGCCCGCGCGGCGATTCGGCAGTCCAGTAAGCGGATCGAGATACGCGTTGTGCATCAGCTCGGAGCGCAGGCGCCGTTGTTCGATGATCAGCGCCGCGAGCTTTGCCGCGCTCTCGGTCATCTCCAGCGCATGCACGGTGGGCTTGCTGTGCGCACGCGAATACACGGTGAGCGTACCCGCCAGCCGATTCAGGCCATTGGAGCAAAACGGAATCGACCAGGCGGAAAAAACGCCGCCGGTGGCGAGGGCTTCGCTCCAGGGCAGGCCAATCTCGTTCAGCCGCTCCACGATGTGCGTCTCGCCTGAAGCGCTGGCCTGGCACTCGGGGCTGTCGGAAAATTGCGTCCCCACGGCCTCCAGGTAAGTTTTCATCCGGTCGGAGATATCGGAATGGGCGGTCAGTTGTAGCGATTTGCCGCGCCGATCCATCAAGTGGATCGCGCATTCCCAACCCTGGCTGCGGGAAGAGACTGTTTCGGCGAGGAAGCGAAGAATGTCTTCCGACTTCAGGTCGCCTGGGCCTGCCAGCATTTCAATGATCCGGCGGTGACCGCGATGCAGGTGCTCCACCAGCCGACGTTCTTCCAGCTCTTGCCACAGCTCGCGGGTGCGGTCCTCAATCCGTCTCTCCAGTGCGAACTCTGCGGCTTTTCTGTCGATTTCACTGCGCCGCGCGTTGTCGCGCAAACGGAAACCAGCGAAGCAGAGAGCTCCACAAGCGATGAGGGAAAGCCCCTGGACAATCTTGATCGTTCTGCGAATGGTCAGTGAGGCTGTGATCGCGCCGGGCAGCGCGTTCGACTTCGCATTAGTCTGCGTTCCGTACAAAGGGGACGCAGCAGTAGGTTGGTGATCGATCATCCATGACCCAGCGATGCTGATCCCCAGCAGGAGAAACATGGAAAGCAACAATAGTCTGAACATCCGGGATGTCGCCGCCACGCCCTGCCTCACCAACTGAGAAGAAGATTACGAATCAAAACTTCCTACTTAGTTTGCGAGGTACTTCCGGACGCTTCAATGCGTCTTTTGGGGGTATTACCGTGATTTGGCCGTTACCTAAGTGGGAGATTGCGGTCCGAGGCTCTCACGATCAGCAATGGCGTCAGCAAGGGCGGTGCGGGGCCGCGGCCGGAAAATCGCTGAATTGAGGCGGGTAATCTGTCAGTCGAAGTTCGTTCTAATCTAATTCCAATTTTGAACGCCTGAGTTACAACCTATCCATCAATTCCAACGGCTCTTGTCGTCCTGGTCCTTTTCGATCTCGCGTCCCTGTCCGTCGAAACGAACCGTTCGCCCCTGCGATCGCATGTAGACCTCGAATTTGCGCGCCGCGCGGCGCCGCTTCCAGCGATAGTAGCTGTTGCGCATGCCGTACCAGCGCTCGCTGACGGCAAACCCCAATCCACGTCGCGACACGGCGCGCACATAGAGCAGGCCCACCAACGCGCCACCGGCCTGCGCGAAGGCGTACAGCTTCTGCTCGCCGAACAGCATAGCGAAGCATATTAAGCCGTAGATGATCGCCAGATAGCGCGCCTTGATGCCGATCACGAAGAACATCATGAACTGGACGTCTCCGTAGAGATAGCCGATGGCCACCAGCATGCCGAAGATCGCGCCGAAGCATCCGAACAAAGGGACCGTGTCGATGGGGTGTCCGGTCGCGAGACCGCCGACATAGAGCAACACCGCG
>DATHNJ010000157.1:0-6475 GCA_035486155.1 Occallatibacter sp.
GTTGTTTTTCGAGGAGGCATACGATGCGACTCAGTGTGCTGGTTCTTTTTCTAAGCCCGGTCTCGCCGATTTTCGCGCAATCGAATCCGTCGATCCCCTTCACGGCTCCACCCAATTCGTCTCCCTGGAGCATGCAGGAACGAGACTTCAGCAAGTTGCCGCCTAATTTCCGTTTTATGCCGGGATTGGCCTTGCCGCGGCCTCAATCGATCCTTGCTTTGCCGCAGGTTCCGCAACCTAATCCGCACGTCGGCATGCAGCTTGATCCGCAGATCGTTGTGCACCCACCGCAGTTGCGATTGGGCTCGCTACCGCCGGGAACACAGGTGGCGCAAAATCTGTATCCAGGCCTTGTGTTTCAGCCGATCGATCACCAACGCTGCAGGCCGGAGGTTGCGCAGCTCTCGACGGTGTGGCCCGATCTGAATGTGCAACGGATTCCGACGGAGTGGCTGAAGGTGAGCATAGCGCCGGTGGATGAGTTGACCGCGCACCCATCTAACTAAGTAAGTGCAGTACGAGGCAGTTGTGTTGTTGGTGATCAGGCCTTTGGATTCGCGGATTCCCATGCCTGCCGGTTCGCCGTCGATGCCTGAGCCTTCGCGGCCGAAGAAGGGCTTGCGCAATAGCTCTTCAGATCGCGCAGGCGCGGTACAACGACCAAAGCCAGGGAATAAATTACTCCGGTTCTGCATGTTTCTTGCGAGCCTTTGTTTGCGAACCGCTAATTGTGACGAAATTGAGTGGCGGTCCCAACGCGAATCGGGGTACACTCTAGAAACCTCGCCGCATTCCGGCCACGGAGGAAACAATGTATCAGCCCAGCGCCGAAAGAATTCGACCTATTCGCTGAACATTGCCTCGGGTCTTTTGATCCAATGCCGCCAACAGCGGCTTCCCCGAGGATGACTTCAGCCCCGGGGCAAATCTGCACAATCCAAGCTGACCGCAGCATTGACCCCACTTGCATCGCCATGCATTTCGAGCGTGGCAAGAGGAAGTTTGCATGTCTTTGTCTGAGATGATTCCGGCGCGTCCGGAGGATGAGAGCGTGTCCGCTCAAAGCGGATTCTGGGCGTCGGTGCGCGATGCGCTGCGCGGCTCGCATCAGGATTACACCATCGGCAGCATGAACCGATCCATCTTTCTGCTGGCCATTCCGATGGTGCTGGAGATGGTGCTCGAGTCGTTGTTCGCCGTGGTGGATGTATTTTTCGTTGGCCGGCTGGGCGCCGATGCGGTGGCGACGGTGGGCATGACCGAGTCCATATTGATGCTGGTGTTCGCGATCGGTCTCGGCCTCGCGCTGTCGACGACGGCGATGGTGGCGCGACGAATCGGCGAAAAAGATCCGGAAGATGCGGCGATCGCGGCGGTGCAGGCGATCGTGCTGGGGCTGGCGATCTCGCTTGTGCTGGGGATCCCGGCAGGAATCTTTGCGCCACAGTTACTGGCGATGATGGGCGCGACGCCGGCCATCGTCGCGACAGGCGCAGGCTATACGCGGATTGCTCTGGGCGGATGCGGCGCGATCATTCTGCTGTTTCTGAACAACGCGATCTTTCGCGGAGCGGGCGATGCGGCGATAGCGATGCGGTTGTTGTGGGTGTCAAACATCATCAACTTCATTCTCGATCCGTGTTTGATCTTCGGACTGGGGCCGTTTCCGCATCTCGGCGTAACGGGCGCGGCGCTGGCTACGTTCACGGGACGCAGCATCGGCGTGCTGTATCAGTTCTACCGACTGATGAAGGGTTCGGAGCGCATTCGCGTGATGACGCGGCATCTGCACATCAATTTGCGGGTGATGACGCGGCTGCTGCGCGTGTCGCTCACGGGTATGCTGCAGTTTGCAATCGGCAATGCGAGCTGGATTGGATTGGTGCGCATCATCGCGCTGTTCGGCGCGCCGGCGGTGGCGGCGTACACGGTGGCGATCCGGATCGTGATCTTCTTCATTCTGCCGTCGTGGGGATTGAGCAATGCTGCGGCAACGCTGGTGGGTCAGAACCTGGGCGCCAAGCGGCCTGATCGCGCGGCTCTGGCGGTGTGGCGCACGGGTTTGTACAACATGATCTTTCTGGGATCGATCGGCGTGGTCTTTTTTATATTCGCGGCGCCGGTCATCCGGCTATTTGTCACCGATCCGGCAGTGGTTCCGATTGCGGTCGCGGCGCTGCGCACGTTCAGTTGCGGCAACATCGCCTATGCGTACGGCATGGTGATGCTGCAGGCGTTCAACGGAGCGGGCGATACGCTGACGCCAACGTGGGTAAACTTTCTCGGCTTCTGGGTGCTGGAGATTCCGCTGGCGTGGGTGCTGGCGGTGAATCTGCGCCTGGAGACCGAGGGGTGCCTGATTGCGGTGGTGGTGGCGCAGGCGGCGATCGCGGGGGCGGGGATTGTGCTGTTCCGGCGCGGGAAGTGGGCGCAGAAGAGGATTTGATCTGTCGTTGAGCAGCGGGGAGGCGACGGAAGTTTCCCACCCCTGCTGCGCTAGGATGGCTCGCTGGCCGCTGGCGGATTTGGCATCCTATTTCTATGAAGTTAACCGAGCGATGGAAGCGAGCGGCGTGGTTCACGCTGCTCGCCGTGCTGGCGGGCGGGCTGGCCGGCGCGCAGTCGGATGAGAAGGAGCCGGTCGCGATTCTGGAACTGGGCGGCGCGGGCAGCGGAGGCTTCCACGGCGGGTCATCCAGCGGCGGCCCGACGATTGCCGCGGAGGTGACGCCGATCGAGAACTGGCTGGAGCTTGAGGGCGGCGTGACGGCGCTTTTCGCGAAGGGCTCGACGGAGTGGGACACGGACCTGCTATTCAAGAAACCGTGGACGCTCTCGCGCAAGGTGGAGTTTATGGCGGGCATCGGGCCGGAGTGGGCGCATACGGACGAGAACGGCGCGACCCACAACTCGCTGGCGGGCGAAGCGGCTCTGGACTTCATGTTCTGGCCAGCGAAAAAACACAAGTACGGGTGGTATCTCGAACCGGCATACGACTATAACTTCTCCCATGGACATGAGCAGTCGGTTGGCCTGAGCGGCGGCCTGCTGATTGCGATTCCCTGAGGGCAGCCGGGCGGATTTGACGCTGGATTTGGGCCGATTCGAATGATTCGAACGCTAATTCAGGAATCGTTGCGGCTGTTGATTCATCTGAGAGAATGATGACGGTGAGGAACCAGGTTCATTTCAGCTCCCGACGAGTGGGGGCGCGGGTTTTGTGTGCGGCCATGGCGCTGGCGTGTGTCAGCGCGGTTCATGCGCAGTCAGGCAATCCGAGTTCGGCGACGAACCCATATTTCGGCAGCGTGACGCTGCATCCTGCGACGGATGAGGTGCTGCAGTTGTCGCTGGACGATGCGGTGCGGCGCGGCCTGGACAATAATCTAGGGCTGCGCGAGGCCGAGGCCGGCGAGAAGCAGGTTCTGGGACAAAAAAATCAGGCGCTGCAGGAGTTTTTGCCGACGATTACGGTGAGCGGCGGGACGGGCGTGTTCCAGCACAATCTGGCGGCGCTGGGATTCAATGCCGGCGTTATCGACTCGTTCAAATCGGTATTTCCCGGCGGGACGATTCCCGCGGGGCTTACTACGATTACCAGGGACGATCTGACGCAGGGACAGGTCGGCTACTCGCAGACGTTATTTTCCGGTCCTGTGATCGCCGGTTGGCGCGCGGCGGGCGCGGCGCAGAAGGCGGCGCACTTTGCGACGACGAGGGCGCGCGGCGAAGTGGTGCAACAGGTGGCGACGGCGTACCTGCATGCGATTGCCGCAGCGAGCGAAGTCGATCAGGCCAAGGCGCTGCAGGACGCCGATCAAGTTCTGTTTGATCAGGCGCACGCTTCGCATCTCGCGGGAACGGTGGCCAACCTGGATGAACTGCGGGCGCGGGTACAGCTGCAGGCGCAGGAGCAGGCGGTGATCTCGGCGCAGAACACGCTGGACAAGGATCTGATTTTGCTGAAGCGCGAGATCGGCGTCGATCCGGGACAAAAAATGATCTTGACCGATGCGACGCCGTACGCGGAACTGGCCGAGCAGACGCCCGAGGAAGTGCGCGCGGTAGCGTTGAAGAATCGCCAGGATTATCAGAACCTGCAGAACCAGTTGGTTGAAGTGCGCGCGATTCACGGAGCGTATCGCAGCCAGCGGTTGCCGGTGCTGAAGTTTGACGGATCATACGGCGTGGACAAGATCAATGGCATGCCTTCGCGCGGCTTGTTCTCCGCGGTGGGGACGTTGAGTTTCCCGATCTTCAATGAGGCGAAGCTGCGCGGCGATGAAGAGTCGGCCGAGGCGCAATTGGATTCGGTGCGGGAGCAACTGGAAGATCTGCGCGGGCACATCGATCAGCAGGTGCGGTCAGCATTGATGGACGTGGCGACGACGCACAAGCTGGTTGAGGTGGGACGCTCCAATGTGGAGCTGGCGACGCGCGAGCTGAGCGATGAGACGGATCGCGTGAGTGCGGGGGTGGATGACAATCTTCCCCTGGTGGATGCGCAGGCGACGCTGGCTTCGGCGCAGAACAACCTGATCGAGAGCTTGTATCAATACAATCTGTCGAAGCTGGCGCTGGCGCGGGCTGCGGGGATTCTCGAGCAGCAGTACAGGGTTTATCTGGGAAGGTAGAGCAGAGCACCAAAATATTCCTTCCACATCTTCTATTCAACTCTCCCGTATACCCTCAAAACTAGCGCTGAATCTGCGCATCTCATTGGCTGAGGGAACACATTTCATGGCGAAGAAGCTCAAGATTGAGTACAAGGTTGTGGCGGATGCGGCGGCGCTGGCGGCTGAGGCGGCGGAGCGGTTTACCAGCGCCGCGGAACAGGCGGCAGCCCAGCGCGGGCGAGCGCGGATCGCCGTTAGCGGCGGGTCGACGCCGAAAGCGGCGTTCCAACTGCTCGCCGATCCGGCCAAGCCGTGGCGCGCGCGGATGCCCTGGGACAAGCTGGATTTTTGGTGGGTAGACGAACGCTGCGTGCCGCCCGATCACGCCGACAGCAATTACCGCATGACGCGCGAGGCGATGCTGGATAAAGTTCCGTTGAAGCCGGAGCAGGTGCATCGGATGGAAGGCGAGCTGGAGCCGGCGGCGGCGGCGGCGCGGTACGAATCCGAGTTGAGGAACGGTTTTCGGCTGGAAGGGGCAGAGAGCCCGCGGTTTGACCTGCTCGAACTGGGCATGGGACCGGATGGGCACACGGCGTCGCTTTTCCCCCATACCGAGGCGCTCCACGAGATGGGGCGGCTGGTGACCTCGAACCACGTAGAGACCGTGAAGGACTCTTGGCGGCTCACGCTGACCTGGCCGGTGATCAACAACTCCGCGTCGGTGTTCTTTCTGATTGGCGGGACGGACAAGGCGCAGATCCTTCATGAAGTGTTCGCGGGGCCGCGCGATCCGGAGCGGCTGCCCAGTCAACTGATATGGCCCTCAAGCGGTATACTCACACTGGTTTTGGATAAGGCCGCCGCTGCGCTTTTGCCCGCACCCGATGGGGACGGCTACGGGGTTCTGGAGAGGGAACGATGATTTTGGCAGGGGATGTGGGGGGGACCAAGGTCCACCTCGCAGTGTACGACTTTACCAATGGAAAACTGACCCACACGCGCGACGAGCGGTACGCAGCGAAGGAGTACAACGGCCTCGCGGAGATCGTGAAGGAGTTTCTGGGCGCGGACAAAGTGTCGTCTGCGTGCTTTGGCGTTCCGGGACCGGTGCGCGACGGGCGGCTGCGCCTGACGAATCTGCCCTGGACGCTGGATAGCCGCGAGCTGTCGTTGGGCCTCGATATTCCGCACGTCTTTTTGATCAACGATCTAGAAGCGAACGGGTATGGCATCGCCGAGTTGACGGCCGACCAGATCTTCACGTTGAGCGAGGGCGACGCGAGCCAGGTGGGCAACCGCGCGCTGATCGCGGCAGGCACGGGACTAGGCGAGGGCCTTTTGACGTGGAACGGCCGCCATCATATTCCCTACCCTTCCGAGGGCGGCCACGGCGATTATGCGCCGCGGAATGAAGACGAGATCGATCTGCTGCGTTTTCTGCAGCGCAAATACAATGGCCGGATCAGCTTTGAACGCGTGATCAGCGGCATGGGCATGACGAATATCTACGAGTTCCTGCGCGATGCGAAGGGCATAGAAGAGCCGGCGTGGCTGGCGGAGAAGATTGCGTCCGTGCCCGACGCGAATGCGGTGATCACGGAGATGGGACTGGCGGCCAAGAGCGAACTTTGCGCGAAGACGCTGGATATGTTTGTTTCCGCGTATGGGGCAGAGGCCGGCAACCTGGCGCTGAAGATCCTGTCTGTTGGCGGACTCTACGTCGGTGGCGGCATCGCGCCGCGCATTCTGGAGAAGATGAAAGACGGCACATTTATGAAGGCTTTCACGGATAAGGGACGGCTGAGCCAGCTTCTCATCAACATGCCGGTGAAAGTTATTCTCGAGAGCCGCGCCGC
>DATHNJ010000158.1:0-10325 GCA_035486155.1 Occallatibacter sp.
CTGCGCATACGACAATCCGTGATAGGACGGATCGGGCTCGGTAAATTCCTTGAAGCGCCCGGACTTGGCCCAGTCGAACTTGCCGGCGTCGACAATCACGCCGCCGATGGAGGTTCCGTGGCCGCCGAGGAACTTGGTCGCTGAGTTAACCACGATGTCGGCGCCCCACTCAATGGGCCGAAGCAGCGCCGGTGACGCTGTGGTGTTGTCGATGACCAAGGGCAGCCCGTTCTCATGTGCGATCGAGGCCAGCTTTTCGATATCAGCCACGTCCAGTTTGGGATTGCCAAGGGTCTCGGTATAAATGGCGCGCGTCTTGTCGTTGATCGCGGCGCGCAGACCGTCGAAATCGTCGGCGTCGACGAACTTCACCTTGATGCCCAAGCGCGGCAGCGTGTAATGGAAGAGGTTGTAGGTGCCGCCATAGAGCGAAGTCGTGGAGATGATTTCATCGCCGCCGGCAGCCAGCGTGGTCAACGCCAGCGTCTCCGCAGCCTGGCCTGATGCCGCGGCCAGGCCTGCGGCGCCGCCTTCGAGCGCCGCTACGCGCTTCTCAAAGACGTCGGTGGTCGGATTCATGATGCGCGTGTAGATGTTGCCGAATTCTTTGAGCGCAAACAGACGCCCGGCGTGATCGGCGTCCTGAAACAGGTAGGACGTTGTCTGGTAGATGGGCACGGCGCGCGCGCCCGTTGCCGCGTCGGGCGATTGGCCCGCGTGCACGGCTAGAGTGGCAAACTGCAACTGCTTTTCATCTGGCATTCGAAACTCCTTGGCTCCTGGTTATCGGATTCGATCTTGGTTCAGCTCTTGACCCGCGTAGAGCGCGATCAAGAGCCCTCTGGGCCATAAACACGAAAACCCGAATCCTATTCGCAGGACCGGGCCGCTACATCGCTTTAGAATCGGTTGCGCTTAGCGCATGCGCCGTTCCAGAGCCGCGCGGTCGGGTCCGCAGGCCATACAAAGACACATGGCCATCGCAAACGCTCCGCATTGCCCTTGGATCAGCATTGAGGGCAGTATCGATGTTGGAGCTGAGGAAAGTCAACCGCGCTGACTGCTTTCGCGCTCAGGTCTGCGAAGCTTAAGTTGCTTTTGGCGCCCGGTGAAGCGCGGCGCGCTTGATCGGCATCTGTTGGATTGACATAGACTCGATACGTCGATGTGCAACTTCCGCGCCCGAGTTGAGGAGTTGAGATGAAATCACACTTTCTCGCGTTCTGCGTGCTGGCTGGATCTTTGACTTCCGGAAATGTTGCTCGCGCGGGCCAGGACGCATGGGTCGCTCCCTCGCATCCGATTCCGACCGGCAAAGCGCCGTCGATGAAGGTGCAGCTTCTGAGCGAGAACGGATCGCAGAAGAGCTATGCGGTCATTTTCTACAAAGGCGATGAGGCTTTCTCGGGGTTGACCGATTTTGCCAAGCAATACAACATTACCGCTGCGCACTTCACCGCCATTGGAGCGCTCAACGGCGCTACGCTGGCATGGTTCGACCCATCGCGCAAGATGTACAAAGCGATCCCCATCGAGGGGCAGGTGGAAGTGCTCTCCATGATCGGCGACATTGCGCTCTACAAGGGCAAGCCCGCGGTTCACACGCACATGGTTGTCGGGCTGGCCGATGGCTCGACGCGCGGCGGCCATGTGCTCGAAGCTCACGTCAACCCTACGCTCGAAGTGATGGTCACGGTAGACGGCAACCCGATGCACAAACGCCTTGATCCTGAGACCGATCTCACCCTGATCGATCCTGGAGTCCACGAATAGAACCGGATTCCACGAGCACAACTGACTATCTGGCCGAATCAAAACCAAAAAGGAGATTCTTCCATGCCTCATATACGCGTTATCGCGCGGGCTGTCGCAATCGATGGAAAAGCCGCTGAACTGAAAGCCCTGCTGCGGCAGATGGTGAGGCCGACGCGCGTCGAAAAAGGCTGCCACTTCTATGAACTGTTCGAGTCAAATCTGCCCGGCCACTTCTACTTCAACGAGCTGTGGGATTCGCAGGCTGATCTGGACGTTCACGCCAAGAGCAGCCACTTCGTCGAGATCTTTGGCAAGGCGAAGTCCCTGCTGAGGGAGCCGCTCGAGGTAAATCTGCTGCGAGAAGTGGATTGAAACGAGAGCAGCCGGCTACTCGTCAGCCTTCCACACAAAGGCGCCGGGCTGAGGCAAACCAATATGCGCCAGCACGCGAAATACGAACTGGCGCGCCATCTCGGTCGAATCGACAGGGTGGTTGTAGAACGATGGGATCACTGGAAAGATGGTTGCGCCGGCTTCGGCGGCGAGCGTCATATTGCGCAGATGAATGCGATTGAAGGGCGTCTCACGCACGCACAAGATCAGCGGCCGACGCTCCTTCAGCGCCACGTCGGCTGCGCGCGCAATCAGCGAGTCGGCGAGTCCTTGCGCGATGTGCGCCAGCGTCCCCATCGAGCACGGTAGAACGATCATTCCATCGGATGGATGACTACCGCTGGCGATTGCCGCGCCGATATCTGCGTCGGAAAGATGCACGGCCTTCAGCGGCTTGGCGCCGAGCAGCTTCTCGAGCAAATCGTTGCGGCCGGAGACGCCCAATTCTTCGGCGATCACGCGCAACGAGTTCTCTGAGGCGACGAAATGGACCCGCTCGACGCGTACATCGGCCTCGAGGGCGCGCAGCAGCTCCCTGGCGAATACAGCTCCTGAGGCGCCGGTTACCGCTACGGTCAGATTCATCGGTTTCACTCTCGAACACTCACTCGGCGCCATTCGCGACAAGTTCTGTGGCGTTCATCACAATGGTTGAGCAATGCGCGCTGCAAATCGTGACAGAATGCTCTCAGCCCTCTCCCAGAACGCGTCTGAAAATGGCGTCCACATTACCAAGCTGCCGGGTGAAATCGAACGTCTTTTCCAGCTTCTCGGCGCTCAGCAGCTTGGCAATCGCGGGATCGTTCGCCACATCTTCGCGAAAGATACGGTCCTCTTTCCACGCCCGCATGGCATGCGATTGCACCAGCCGATAGGCGTCCTCGCGCAGCATGCCGGCTTCGGCCAGATCGAGCAGCAGTTGCCCTGAAAAGATGAGGCCGCCGGTTGACTCGAGATTCTTCTTCATCCGCTCGGGATACACCAGGAGGCGGTCGATCAGATCGGCGGTCTTGGCCAGCAGATAGTCCGCCAAAATCGTTGAATCGGGGAAGATCACGCGCTCGACAGAAGAGTGAGAAATGTCGCGTTCGTGCCACAGTGGAACGTTCTCAAATGCGGCTTGCGCATTGCCGCGCAAAACGCGGGCCAGGCCACTAATTTGTTCACTTGTAATGGGATTCTTCTTGTGGGGCATGGCCGAGGAGCCCTTCTGCTTTTCGCTGAAGTACTCCTGGGCTTCGCGAACCTCGGTGCGCTGCAAGTGGCGAATCTCGACGGCAATCTTGTCGAGGGTGCTGCCAATCAGGGCCAGGACCGAGATGTAGGCGGCGTGGCGGTCGCGCTGGATGACTTGCGTGGCTACTGGCGCCGGCTTGAGCCCCAGGCGCGCGCAGATGCGCTCTTCGTGCTCGGGCTTAAGATGGCCGAACGTGCCCACGGCGCCGGACAGCTTGCCGACGCGCATGTCTTCGGCGGCGGCGTCAAAGCGGGCGAGGTTGCGCTCCATCTCGGCGAACCAGTTGAGAATCTTCAGGCCAAATGTGGTCGGTTCGGCGTGGATGCCATGGGTGCGGCCGATGGTTGGGGTGTGTTTGAACTCGATGGCGCGGCGCTTGAGGACTGCAAGCAGCGCGGATAATCCTTCGCGGATCATCGCCGATGCTGCTTTTATCTGCAAAGCCTGAGCGGTATCGACGACGTCATTGGAGGTGAGGCCGTAGTGCAGCCATCGGGACTGGCCGTCGAGGCCCTGGTCTTTGAGAGATTCGGCTACTGACGTGGTGAAGGCGATGACGTCGTGCTTCACTTCCAATTCGATTTCACGGATGCGATCGACGGAGAAGCGCGCCTTGTTTGCGATCGCTTCGGCGGCTTCGGCGGGAATGACGCCGTCTTCGGCCAGCACGGCGCTGGCGGCGGCCTCCACTTGAAGCCAGCACTGATACTTGTTTTCTTCGGTCCAGATACGCCCCATCGCGGGGCGTGTGTAGCGATCAATCAACGGCGAGCTCCAAGGGCAGAATGCACGCCTTGAACGACGCGCAAGCCAACCTTTGATTGTACGAGGCTATAGCCGCTCAGGGCCGGTCAGTCTTGCGGAATACCGAAGCGCTTGTGCAGCTCGTCGTACAGCAGGCCGCGCCCAGGTCTGTAGGGCTGGAACCACTCGCCGTTGATCACCATCTGCGGAATGGCTCGCTTGCCGACGTGGCGAACCACCTCTTCGGATGCCGCCGGATCCTCATCCACGTTGATTTCTGTATAGGTGATGCCGTGGGAATCGAGAAATTGTTTGGCCGCCCGGCAATCGCGGCACCAGGCCGCCGTATATACTTGCACGATCATTTCGCAATTCTAGCCTCTTTTCGCTGCCGCCATTGGGTGCAAGATGACCTACGAAGAGATCAAAAGTTTGCTCAAGCTGGAGCCGCACCCGATTGAGGGAGGCTGGTTCCGGCGGACTTACACGTCCGGCGGCACAGTGGAGCTGCCGAGAGGAGCGCGCGCGCAGGGCACGGCAATTTATTACCTGCTGGAGCCGGGAACGTTCTCTGAGCTGCATGTTCTCGATTCAGACGAGATTTTTCATTTCTATCTCGGCGCTCCAGTGGAGATGCTGCAGCTTTTTCCCGACGGGCGCTCCGCCGTTTTCACTCTTGGACCGGACTTGGCGGCTGGGCAAGAGGTTCAGGTGGTCGTCCCGGCAGGCGTATGGCAAGGTACAAGACTGATCGGGGATGGAAAACTGGCACTGCTCGGCTGCACGGTCACGCCGGGGTTTGATTTTGCTGACTACAGGAATGCGCCGGCGGCGGAGTTGATTGCGAAGTGGCCGGGTCAAGCGGAGCGGATTCGGGCGCTGACGAGGAGTTAAGCGAGTTGGCCGCGCTTTGCGCGTGTTGGCGGAGTCAGTTCAGGGCAATGGCGTTCCGCGGCGTTCGCGGAAGAAATTGCGCAGCTGTTCGCCGGCTTCGTCGGCGAGGATTCCCTGCTCCACTGCCATCTTGTGATTGAGCTGCGGATGATTGAGCACCGACAGCACAGATCCGCATGCGCCGGCCTTGGGGTCTGAGGCGGCGAAGACCAAGCGGTCAATTCGTGCGTGGATCATGGCTCCGGCGCACATGGCGCAGGGTTCGAGGGTGACAAAAACGGAGCAGCCATTCAGTCGGTAGTTGCCGATAGTGCGGGCGGCCTCGCGCAAGGCTACGATCTCGGCGTGGGCTGTGGGGTCGTTGTCGCGGAGCACGCGGTTCTGGCCGCGGGCGATGATTTTTTCTCCATGCATGACGACCGCGCCGATGGGGACTTCACCGGCCTCGGCGGCAGAGCGGGCTTCGGCGAGGGTGGCCTGCATCGCATCAAGATCGGTCATGTTCCCGATGTTAATGCGGCGGGCTGTTGCTGGGTCATGCAGTGCAACGCGCCCAGGCCCCAGATCAGGTCCACGCTGTGGATGCCGATGACTTCGCGGTCGGGAAAGACTTCGGCCAGAATATTGAGCGCGATGCGGTCGTTGGGATCGTGGAAGGTGGGCATCAGGACCAGACCGTTGGCCAGATAGAAGTTGGCGTAGCTGGCGGGCAGGCGCTGTTTGCGAAAGATAACGGGACGCGGCAGAGGCAACTCAACGACCGTGAATTGCTTGCCGTCGGGCGTGCGCGCGGCTTTGAGCCGGGCAAGATTTTCGGCTAGCGGCTCGTGATTGGGATCTTTTGTGTTGGGCTCGACGGCGGTGACGATGGTTGTTGGCCCAACGAAGCGGCTGATGTCGTCGACGTGGCCATGCGTGTCGTCGCCGGCAACGCCGCGACCCAGCCAGATGACCCGATCGATGCCGAGATAGTCGTAGAACGCTCGTTCGATTTGCTCGCGGCTCACGCCGGGGTTGCGCTGCTGGACCTCGCTGAGCAGACACTCTTCGGTGGTGAGCAGAGTTCCCTGCCCGTTGACGTCGATCGATCCGCCTTCCAGCACTAGACGCTTTGGAGCGCCATCGCTTTCAATTGTCGGCTGCCAGGAAGGGAGGCCGAGAAGTTCCGTTGCGCGGCCAGGGATCTGGTCATCAAGGCGCCAGTTGTCGTACTTGGCCCAGGCGTTGAAATGCCAGTTGGTGATGGCGACTTGCCCGTGCACGTTACGCACGAAGATCGGACCGGAGTCGCGGCTCCAGACGCGATCGGTCGGCCACTGGTGGAAGATGACCTGGGCTAGATTCGCTCCGGCGCGCTTGAGGATGCCGGTCGCGAGTTTCTCCGCTTTGGCGTCTTCGACGAGGATGTGGACCTTTTCGCGGGCGCCCAGCAGGCGCACAATTTCCGCATAGAGCCACGGGATGGGCTGAAATTTGCCTGGCCAGTCTTCGTGGTTGTGCGGCCAGGCGAGCCATGTGGCCTCGTGCGGCTCCCACTCGGCGGGCATGCGGTAGCCGAGTTCTCTGGGCGTTTGTGCGGTCGATTCGTCGGGCATCTTTATTTCGAATCTCCGCCCCACGAAGTGGCTGGATCGAGAAAGCGCTGCGTGATCGGCGTGTAGGCGTCGATACGGCGGTCGCGCAGGAACGGCCAGTTGCGGCGCGTGTCTTCAAGCAGCGAAAGATCGATTTCGCCGAGCAGAACCTCTTCAGAGTCGTGCGAGGCCTTGGCGATGATGCGGCCGAACGGATCGGCGAGAAAACTGCCGCCCCAGAATTCGAGCCCAGGGCCTTCGATGCGATTGCCGAGCACATCGCCGTTTTCGTGGCCGACGCGATTGACTCCTGCGACGTAGACGCCGTTGGCGATGGCGTGTGCGCGCTGGATGGTCTGCCATGCGTCATATTGCGCCGCGCCGAATTCGTCTTTCTCGGCTGGGTGCCAGCCGATGGCAGTTGGATAAAAGAGAACTTCGGCGCCTTGCAACGCGGTGAGACGCGCGCCTTCGGGATACCACTGGTCCCAGCAGACGAGCGTGCCGACGCGACCGAAGGCTGTGTCGACGGCCTTGAATCCGAGATCGCCAGGCGTGAAGTAGTACTTCTCGTAGTAAAGCGGATCGTCGGGGATATGCATCTTGCGATAGACGCTGGCGATGTTGCCGTCGACGCCGAGGGTGACCGCGGTGTTGTGATAGAGGCCGGGCGCGCGACGCTCAAACAACGATGCGACGACAACCACGCGGGACTCACGCGCAACCTCGCCGAGTTTTTCCGTCGAAGGGCCGGGGATTGGTTCGGCGAGATCGAATAGACGTAGGTCTTCGCGCTGGCAGAAGTACTGCGCGCGAAACAGCTCAGGCAGGCAGACGACATTGGCGCCCAACCGCGCAGCTTCGCGGATGTGGCGAACGGCCGAGGCGAAGTTGGCCTCGGGATCGGGCCCCATGCGCATCTGCACCAGGCCTACTTTGTATTTGCGCTTTTCCGACATCTTCGACTCGTTCCTTTTCTCTTCTTTGCGCTTCGGCCGGCTTCAGCCAAATTGCTCGGCTCGCGGCTGGTTTCTCCGTGCTAGGGATCGCTCCTTGATCCACACGCAAGAGTAAAAGATGATTGACTCACGCAAAGGGTTCAACAGTTGTTCCAAGCAGCAAGGCCAACCCCGCGTGGCGGGATTGGCCTCGGAAGTCGATCCGTAATCCCTATGCTTCGAGAATCAATACCGCTGCTGCGATGGTCGTCGTCCAGAGGCCGCGCTTGTCGCCTACAGCGGACTGCGTGACGTTACTGGTGCGAACGATCTTGTTGGAGATGCGGTAGATTTCCTTCTTCTCATCCCAGCTCTTGTCGGGATCGAAATCGACGTCGAGGGTGGTGGCGAGCATCTCGGCGGCGAGCTCTTCGGCGTATTCGCCGGCCTGCTCTTCGGTTTCGCCGAAGCTGTGATGTTCGCTGAGGTAGCCGTAGGTGTCGCGGTCGGCCGGAATGGCGACGCCGATGCTCGAAACCACCAATCGATGCGCTTCACGCGTGGAGTTTTCGGCAATCACTGCAAAGACCACTTCGCCGTGGTCCAGATATTTCAATCCCTCTTTGCGGGTGATGACTTTGCACTGCGGCGGAAAGATCGACGATACGCGCACAAGGTTCTGTGAAGCGATGCCTGCGTCACGGAGGGCCAGCTCAAACGAGGTCAACCGCTCCTTGTGCCTACCGACTCCCTTGGTGAAGAAAATCTTCTTCGGGACCATGCTCTTTCCCAATTTCTATGTATCCTCCGCAGCTATTGATGATGGATGTTTTGCAAACGTTCCCGCATGAGTGTATCGCATTCTGGCAGGCGGCAACAGGGCGAGGCTGGATTTTATTGGACATTCACATAGAGCCGGAATTTGCAGACCAGAGGAAGCGATCATCACCGGAAATCAGGTGCGGAATACGTCAACGCGCGATGTGTTGCAGAACTGTCGCCGCAAGCGACCGCGTAACTTTTTCGCAGTTTTCGCGTTTAACAGAACATGAAATGGATCACCGTTCTCGGGGCGCTCGCGTTGTGCCCGATCTTGACGATTGCTCAAGGGACTGCTGAATCGGCTTCACCCAGCGCGCCACCCGACGCGGCTTCGACTTCGCCTGTGCCGCTGGAATGGACCCCGCCTGCTTTAGAGGCGCTGAGCCGTCAGGCGGCTACCAAATCCAGCTTTACACTCGATCGGAATCTGCTGGGCGTCGCCGCAGGCATGCTTCCCGACGCGGAGGCAGGAGACCGGCAGGTGATTCGCAAGCTCGACGGCGTAAGCGTCCACACGATGCGCTTTGGCGATATGGGCATACCCGATGAGGGTGCTGTGGATTCGATTCGCGCCGCCTATCATCTGCGCGGCTGGAAACATCTGGTGACAACGGCGAGGTCGGGCGGGCCGGTGCATAGCGGAACCACCGATTTGTGGGTGGTGATGGACGGCGTGAACGTGCGCGGCGCGGTGGTTCTGGCGGAGACGCCGAAGAGTCTGACGCTGGTGACGGTGGCAGGCAACCTGAGCCCGGTGGATCTGCTCCATCTGCGGGGACACTTCGGGATTCCGCGGTTTGATGGGGACGGCGTGACGGGCGGGACGCAGCAGTAGGGCACGCGCGATCTGGACGCGCATGCAGTTCCACAGTCCCCGTCCGCCCAAGGCTCAAACATTCTTCCCTCATCCCTTCGGGGAGCAACGGGTGACAATCCATCTATAGGTTGAACTTCGCGAAGGTTCCCAGACGGCCCACCAAGGTGGGCCGTCTGTCCATCGACCATTTGCCGATTCTGGCCCTGGTCTGTAAAGGTATTGGGGAAAGGGACATCGCCAACCATGCAGAAGACTTATAACGGGCTCGAAGTGCCCAAAGACGGCTCTGTTATCGCATATTCCAACGGCCAGTACACGATCCCCGACAATCCCATCATTCCTTTTATCGAAGGCGACGGAACCGGGCGCGACATCTGGAAGGCATCGCAGCGGGTGTTTGACGCCGCGGTCGAAAAGGCCTACGGCGGCAAACGCAGCATCAAGTGGTTCGAAATCTTCGCCGGCGAGAAGGCATATCGGCAGTTCAACACGTGGCTGCCCGATGACTCGGTTGCGGCGGCGACTGACCTGCGCGTCTCCATCAAGGGACCGCTGACGACGCCGGTGGGCGGCGGCATCCGTTCGTTGAACGTGGCGCTGCGCCAGATCATGGACCTCTACGCCTGCATACGACCGGTGAAGTACTACCAGGGCGTGCCCAGCCCGGTGAAGCACCCGGAGAAGGTCGACATCGTGATCTTCCGCGAGAACACCGAGGACGTGTATTCGGGCGTCGAGTTCAAGCAGGGCACGGATGAAGCCGCGAAGCTCATCAAATTTCTGAATGAAGAGATGCTGGGCAAGACGAAGAAGCGCGTCCGCGAAGATTCGGGCGTGGGCATTAAGCCGATCTCGATCTTCGGGACGAAGCGTTTAGTGCGGTATGCGATTCGTCATGCGCTGGAGACCGGCCGCAAGACGGTGACGCTGGTGCACAAAGGCAATATCCAGAAGTTCACTGAAGGCGCGTTCCGCGAGTGGGGCTACGAGGTCGCGACACAGGAGTTTCGCGACAAGACAGTGACTGAGCGCGAGAGCTGGATTCTCGGGAATCTCGAAGCGAATCCGAATCTGACGGTGGAGCAAAATGCAGCGCTGATCGAGCCGGGCCTCGAGTTCGCGCCGCAGAGCTTCCGCGACGAGCTGTACGC
>DATHNJ010000159.1:0-2638 GCA_035486155.1 Occallatibacter sp.
TCTGGAACTCCGGAATGTTTCTCTGGTCGGCGCGCACCATCGCCAACGCCGTCCGCGAACACCTGCCCGAGACCGCGCCGCTGCTCGAAGCGATCGCCTCCGCTTACGGCACGCCGGAGTTCGACCTGGTCTTTCACAAGCTCTACCCCAAGTGCGAAAACATCTCGGTCGACTACGCCGTGCTCGAGCCCCGCTCCGCCAAGGGCGAGCATCTGTCGAATCTCTACTGCCTCTCCGCGGAGTTCACCTGGAATGACCTCGGTTCCTGGGCTTCGCTCTATGAGTACCAGCTCGAGTCGCGTCTGCGCGGCGACGGCGACGGCAATGTCGCGGAAGCGGATGGCCATCTCGCCATCGAGGCAGGGAACAACTACATCTATTCCCCGCGAAAATTCGTAGCCCTGGTTGGCGTCGAGAACCTGGTTATTGTCGATACCGAAGATGCGCTTTTGATCGCCCATCGCGATCACTCGCAGGACGTCGGCAAGATCGTCAAAGAGCTCAACCTCTCCGGACGCAGCGAGCTGATCTAGTCCTATGGTTTTCGCCAAGCGTCTTCGCGAGGGCGTGCGGCAGGGCAGAATCACCTGTACGGTGCGGATTTGGAAGCGGCTCCATGTGCGGGTCGGCGGCCGTTACCGCATGGACGACGGTGAAGTGGAAGTCGACTCAATCGAGCCGATCGGCTTGCCTGACATCACTCCCCAGTTGGCGCGGGAGTCAGGCTTCGCAGGCGTACTGGATCTGCTTAAGGTTGCCAAACACGGAACGGGCGATCAGATCTATCTGATCCGCTTCCACTATGTCTCTCCACGCAAACGACGTATTGCGAAGCCTGCAGTGAAGAAGCATCTAAAGAAAAGTAGCTCACCCGCATCGTGATTCTTCGAGGCTGATTTATTAGACTCTTGCAAGGAGAGCATTCACCCTACAATGCCCCACCCACAGATCAAGTTCGGCACCGACGGCTGGCGTGGAATTATCGCCGACGACTTCACCTTCGCCAACGTCCGCGTCGCAGCGGAAGCCGTCGCCGCCTACGTTCACTCCAATCTCGGTTCAGCCCAGGAAGATCCATCCAAAGGCATCTGCATCGGCTACGACACGCGCTTCGAGTCCAAAGCTTTCGCGCAAGCCTGCGCCGAGGTCGTCGCCGCCACTGGCATTCCCGTCTTCATCGCCAACGACATTACGCCCACGCCGGCTCTCTCCTATGGCGTAAAGGCGCGCGGCGCCGCCGGCGGCATCATGATCACCTCGTCGCACAATCCTGCACAGTGGAATGGCGTGAAGTACAAAGCCTGGTACGGCGGCTCCGGCAAGCCCTCCATCATCTCCGCCATCGAGTCGCATCTCGGCAAGCCCGTTCCGCGTTCTGCAAAGCCGGCCGCAATCGTCGAAGTCGACTTTCTGCCCGACTACCTCAAGGCCATCGAAAACTTCGCCGACCTGCCGCTCATCTCCAAATCGGGCAAGAAGTTTGCCATCGATTCGATGTACGGCGCCGGGCGCACGTTCATCTCCGACATCTTCACCCGCATTGGCGTCGACCACATTCAGATTCGCAGCGAGCTCAATCCGCTCTTTCCCGGCATCAACCCCGAGCCCATCGAGCCGCACATCCGCGCCCTCGGCGAAGCTGTCGTGAAGAACCACTGCGACGCAGGGCTCTGCACCGATGGCGATGCCGACCGCATTGGCGCCACCGACGAACACGGCGAGTTCGTCGACCCGCACAAAATCTTCTCCGTCCTGCTTTCATGGGTGCTCAAGCGCAAAGGCTGGCCCGGCGCCGTCACGCGCGCCTTCAACACGACCAAGATGCTCGACCGCATCTGCGCCAAACATGGCCGCGAACTCATCGAGCACGGCATCGGTTTCAAATACGTCTGCGACCTGATGCTCGAACGCGAGATCCTCATGGGTGGCGAAGAGTCCGGCGGCATCGGCTTCCAGCGCCACCTGCCCGAGCGCGACGGCCTGCTCAACGCGCTGCTTCTGGCCAACGTCATGGCCGAAGAAGGCAAGACCCTGGGCCAACTCGTCGCCGACTTGCAGGCCGAGTACGGAGAGCACCAATACGGTCGCATCGATCTCCACATCGCCGACGACGTCAAGAACGCGGCCATCGCCCGCGCCAGAGCCCTCAAGCCCGGTGATCCAACCATCGCCGGAATGCCTATCCTGCGTCAGGAGACGCTTGACGGGGTAAAGTTCTACCTCGATAACCCCGAAGCCAAGACCAAGCCCAATGCCGCTGAAACCTGGATTCTTTTTCGCGCCAGCGGCACCGAACCGCTCATGCGCATCTACACCGAGTCCACATCAAGAGAGGCTGTAGCCAAGCTGCTCGGAGCCGGCCGCAACTTTGCACTGTCCAAATAATCTATGGAACAGTGGCGCCCCATCCTTCGCGCGGCAGAATCGCGCGAAGGATGGGAAAGCAAGAACTGACCTGACTGACGACTGATCACTGACCACTGTTCCGGAGGAACAAATGTTCATCCACATCTTTGGATTTCGCTGGAAGCCTGAGGCCACCGACGCCGACAAGGCCCGCGCCGCGCACGATATCGCCGCTTTTCGCGATCACATTCTCGGCCTCATCGATGTGCACGTCGGCCCCAACCTCTCGCCG
>DATHNJ010000160.1:0-2484 GCA_035486155.1 Occallatibacter sp.
TCGGGTTGCGCCTGCGCGGGGAGAGCCAAGCATGAGTTCGATTGCACCGGCCACGACGCCCGTTTACCAATTTGCCGCGCAGCCTCTACTGGTGCGCCGTGCAGCAGTTCTCGGGGCGGGCACCATGGGCTCCCGCATCGCCGCGCACCTGGCCAATGCCGGTATCCCCTCGTTGCTGCTGGACATGGTTCCGGGCGGAGACGGCTCAAGGAATAGGCTCGCAGAATCGGCGCTGGCCGCTCTGGCCAAATCAAAGCCCGCGGCCTTCTATGATCCGTCCCTCGCGTCGATGGTGACGGTCGGCAACTTTGAAGACGACTTGCCGAAGCTCAAGCAGTGCGACTGGATCATCGAAGCGGTTGCGGAGAATCTGGAAATCAAGCGCGCCTTGCTGGATCGCGTTATGCCGCATCTGGCGCCTCAGGCAGTGCTCTCTACCAACACATCGGGGTTGCCGATCGCGAAGATCGCTGCCGGACTTAAGTCGCACCGCGATCGTTTTTTTGGCACGCACTTTTTCAATCCACCGCGCTACATGCAGTTGCTGGAGATCATCCCCACTGCCGAAAGCGATGCGGCCCTGATTGCTGGATTCGCGACATTTGCCGATCGAGTGCTGGGCAAGCAGGTAGTCTTCGCCAATGACACGCCCAACTTCATTGGCAACCGCATTGGCGTCTTCGTGATGTTCGCGGCATCGACCCTCATGCTCGAGCAAGGCCTCACGATTGAAGAGGTCGATGCGCTGACCGGTCCGGCTCTGGGCTTTCCGCGCACCGGCACTTTCCGGCTTGCCGACATGGTGGGGATCGACATCCTGGCCCACGTAGCTGCGAATTTCCCGCAAGGCGTAACGCCGGGAGGATTCTCCGAGAAGCTTCAGGAGATTGTGAAGCGCGGCTGGCTGGGCGACAAATCCGGCCAGGGCTTCTATAAGAAGTCACGCGGTGCTGATGGTAAGGATCAGCGCATGGTCCTCGATCTCGCCACCTTCGAATATCGCCCCTCCGCCAAGCCAGCGCTGCCTTCGCTCGAAATGGCGAAGAATGCCGCCACCGTGCAGGAGCGCGTGAAACTGCTGCTGGCCAACGATCCTAAAAAGGATAAGGCCGCGAGATTCTTGTGGCCGTTTCTCACTTCGCTTTGGAACTTCGCTGCAGACCGCATCGGAGAAGCCGCCAACGACGCGCCTTCGATTGATCAGGCGATGCGCGCCGGCTTCAACTGGGAGTTGGGGCCATTTGAGCTGTGGGATGCGGCGGACGTTCGCGAATCAGTGAGTCGCATGAAGGCACTGGGCATTCCGGTGAGCTCGGCAGTGCACGGTTTACTTGATTCGGCGCCGGAGGGCACACCGGTGTCATGGTATTCGCCCGATGGCCCGCAGTGCTACAACCCGACCACAGGCGCGTGGGAACCGATCCCGCAGCAGCCGGGGCATGCCCGCGTCGCAGACTTCCGCAGGACAAACGGGGTGATTCGAAGCAATCCCGGAGCCTCGCTCGTGGATATTGGCGACGGGATCGGCTGTATCGAACTGCATTCGCTCAAAAACGCCATTGGCGGCGACGTGGTGGCGATGATCTCGTCGGTGCTCAATCCCACGTCGGAGGCTGTGAAGAATTTTCGCGGCTTCGTGATCAGCGGCGACCGCGACCGCTTCAGCGTGGGCGCAAACCTGATGCAGCTTTTGCTGGGCGCGCAGGAGGGCGACTGGGAAGAGGTCGAGATGGCCATCCGCGCTTTCCAGCAGATGTCGACGTCGATCAAGTTCTGTCCGCGCCCCGTGGTTGTTGCGCCCTTCAACCTGACGCTCGGCGGGGGTGCGGAGATCTCGCTGCACGCAGCGCGCCGCCAGCCATACGCCGAGACTTACATCGGGCTCGTCGAAACCGGCATCGGGCTCATACCCGGCGGGGGCGGCACGAAGGAAATGCTGTTGCGCGCCGTTGATTCGGCTGTCGCACTTGCGCCCCCAGATCCCAAGGATCCGCCATCGCGATTCGCGCAGTCTGCGGAGATGAATGCGGCGCTGAAACGGACGCTCGAAACCATTGCCATGGCGAAAGTGTCAACGTCGGCCGCGGAAGCCCGAGGCCTCGGGCTGCTTTTGCCCGCCGACGGTATCACGCTCAATCGTGAGCGGCTGTTGTTGGATGCCAAGGCCCAGGCCGTCGCGCTGGCGGAGGCTGGCTACACGGCGCCGCAGCCGCGCATCATTCCCGCACCAGGCACGGCTTCGCTCGCTGTGCTCAACACTGGCGTATTCCTCATGGGCGAAGCAGGATTTGCGTCCGAACACGACATGAAGGTCGCTCGCTGGGTGGCGTATATCCTGTGCGGCGGCAAAGTCACGGCGGGGTCGTTGGTCGGCGAGCAGTATCTTCTTGACTTGGAACGTGAGGCGTTTCTCTCCCTGTGCGGCGAGCGCAAGACGCAGGAGCGGATCGCGTATACACTTAAGACCGGCAAGCCACTGCGCAA
>DATHNJ010000161.1:0-5389 GCA_035486155.1 Occallatibacter sp.
AGGCCATCGATCGGGCGGGGCTGAAGGCAGGGAACAAGGGCTTCGAAGCCGGGTTGGCGGCGGTGGAGATGGCTTCGCTGCGGCAGAGTATGCCGAAACGGTCCCGCCCTGGCCGGAAGAAGGCTGGAACGGGGCGTTCTGCTAAAGATGAAAAAGTAAAGCCTGGTGAAGAAACCGCAGATCCCTCGGCTGCGCTGCGCTCCGCTCGGGATGACAATTCGAGAGGTGTGGCTGCGTCGGCTCGGGATGACAATTCGGGAGGTGTGACGGCGTCCGCTCGGGATGACAATTCGAAAGGTGTAGCTGCGTCGGCTCGGGATGACAATTCTCAAGGTACGGCAGCTGCGGCCTCTGCTCAGGCTGAAAAGCGCGACAGTGCTTCGACGACGGGCGGTCAACGATGAGCAAGACCGGCACTCGTCGCAAGTCGCGAGAACTTACCCTCCAAATGTTGTTTCAGCTCGATATGGGTAAGCAGGACCTGGACCAGGTTCGCGGCACCTTCTGGAGCGAGCGCAAGGATCTCGACGAAAAAGTTCGCGGCTTCTCCGACGATCTTTTCCGGGTTGCCTGCGAGCGCCGCGACGAGATCGATCAGATTATCGAGCGTAACGCCGAGCACTGGCGCATGGATCGCATGGCCGCCGTCGATCGCAACCTGCTGCGCGCCGGCGTGGCCGAATTTCTCGGCTTCCCACAGACGCCGCGCCCCGTAGTCATCAATGAATCGCTGGAGATCGCCCGGCGCTACTCCACGCCGGAATCGGTGCAGTTCATCAACGGCGTGCTCGACAGCGTGGCCCGCGAGTTGGGCGAGAGCAAATCGAAATAACATCCCTTCGTGATGTCATCCTGAAGCGCAGCGCCTGACTTTGGCGCGGCGGAGTCGAAGGACCCCTAGACTGCATTACGGTCCTCGCGCTCTGTATAGTTTTCTCATGGGCAAGGGAGCGCCACTGCGCTGGCTGGAGAACAAGCTGCTGGCGCGGCATCTTCGCGGACGTGGAGTCGAGATCGGCGCGCTCTGGCGCAAATTTCCTGTTCTGTCCCACGCGCGCGTCTATTACGTCGACCGCATCTCCGACGCCGATCTGCAGGCGCATTACACTGAGGTCACCAAGCCGATTGTCGCGCCGGACGTAGTTGCCGATGCCACTCATCTGCCGTTCGCGCCCGGCACTCTGGACTTCGTCATCGCCAGCCATGTCCTGGAGCACCTGCCCTTACCGCTTGATGCGCTCCAACACTGGCACAGCGTGTTGAGGCCCGGGGGCGCACTGCTGCTGAAGATTCCCGACAAGCGCCACACCTTCGACCACAGACGCGAGCGCACGCCGTTACAGCATCTTATCGAGGAACAGAAACATGCAGAGGCGTTCGACAAACGCGCGCACTTTGCCCAATGGACAGAGAAGGTCGTCGGCTGTACGCCCGGCACGCCGCAGTTCGACGCGCAGTTAGAGCAACTGCTGGAAGCCGATTACAGTATTCACTATCACGCCTGGATCGACGAAGACATTCGCGAGATCGCCCACTACTCGCAAACCGTGATGCGGCTTGACTGGCAGCCGGTGGCGTTCTGGAAGGCCAGCTTCTATCGCAAGGAATGCGTGATCCTGCTGCGGCGGAGCGGAATGCCGATCGCCGGCTGAAGCCGGCTCTTCTTCTTGGTGTGGTGTTGACGCGGACCTGAAGATCCGCTCTACCTTGTGTGGTGTTGACGCGGACCTGAAGGTCCGCTCTACCTTCGCAGCTTCTTCATGTGGAGTTCCGAGCCGGCCTGGCGATAGGTGATCTCGTCCATCAAGTTGCGCATCAGCAGGATGCCGCGGCCGTGTTGCGTAAGATTCGTGCCGTCCTCGGCGAGGTCGCCGACGGAAGTGTTGAAGCCGGGACCGGGATCGCGAATGACGATGTTGATCTCGGATGGATCGACCTCTACCGTGCACTCGAGCTTCTTGCTGCGATCGTCGCCGCAGCCGTGGAAGACAGCATTCGCCAGACCTTCCTGCAGCGCCACCAGAAGGTCGATCTCCTCTTCGTCGCTGATGCCGTGGCTGGCGAGAAATTCCATGATGGCGTCGCGGCCATCGGTGATGGTAGGGGCATCGCCGGCAAACACAAACTCCCGGGTGAACGCCTGCATGTCGGTCGACGCCCCGGCTTCCAGCAAAGGCACGCTCCTAGGCGGTCATAGCTCGCCGCTCACACGGATCGAAATCTTCCTCTTCCAGGACTTGGAACGCCAGCACCGATTCCAGGTTGGTCATCGCCATCAGGTGGCGCACACACGGTGAAGGATTGGCGATGCTTAGGCAGCCGGATCTCTGCCGCGCGTGGCAATACAACTCGACCAGCAGCCCCAGCCCCGAAGCATCCATCCCGTAGACATCGCGCAGATCGATCACCACCCGGCGCTCCGGCCGCGAAGTCGCGATACAGCGTAACGTTTCGGCTTCCACGCCCAGCACGATTCGGCCGTGACACAGGAGTGTGACGGTTGGCGGCGCGCTCTGAACATTTACGGTCAACATAGTCATACCCCAAGACGTCCCTACCCTTGTTACGTTAGGACGTCTCAATTTGTTTCTCGGGAGCGTGGTTATTTTGAGTATGCCTAAGTTTGATTGCAGGAAGATGAAAATACGGGTCAGAAAGCGGGGAGTAGAAGAAACGTCAACCCCCGGGGTAACCATTTTATGAAGGATCTGATGTTGGATCCCCCACGTCTCGCGATGTTCGAGACGTGGGAGGTCGCGTATGCTCAAACTCCCAGTTCTCGAAGCCCGCGAGACCCGGGGCGCCGAGAAGTCACTACGCACGGAGGGTTCGTTACTGCTGCTTCTTGGGCGACGTGCCGCTTCCAGTGCCCTTATGAGCCGGCGCCGCGCCCTTCGGTTCGGTGATCTTGATCTTGATGATCTTCGGCGGATTGTCGGGACGATCGTGGCCGTTACGCGGCAGGCGCGCGATCTTCTTCACCAGGTCGAGGTCCTGGCACTGGCCGAAGATGCTGTAGTGGCCGTCCAGCGAGGGATACGCAGCTTCGGTGATGAAGAACTGCGAACCGTTGGTATTGGGACCGGCATTGGCGTAGGCGAGGCGTCCGGGCTGATCGAACTTCAGGTCAGGAGTGGTCTCGTCCTTGATCTGGAAGCCAGGATCGCCGGCGCCGGTTCCCTCAGGATCGCCGCCCTGAATCATGAAGTCGGGGATCACGCGATGGAAGATGGTTCCGTTGTAGAGCGGCACACCTTTTTCCATCTGGCCGGTCTTCGGATTCTTCCATGCCTTCGTGCCGGTGGCGAGACCGATGAAGTTCGAGACCGAAACCGGGGCCTTGTCCGGGAAGAGAACGCAATGGATTGTTCCGAGAGTGGTCTCGATGTCGGCCGTAGGTTGATTGGCGTTTTGGGTTGTCTTCTCGGTGGTGGCGTGCTGCTGCGACGTGGTGCTGGCGCCGGTCTGCGCCGCCACAAAACTGCCGAGACAAAGAATGGTGATGAGTAGCTTAGTCATAATTCCTCCAAAGACAGGGGATAGCGGGTAGTGGACAGTGGATCGTAGATAGATCTTGATTGCGTTGCCCGGCTTGGCAATAGTTCAACTCCTTGAGCCTTGTGTCAGGGCACGACTTCAGTCGTGCCGCAAACGGGTTGCTAACAAGCCTGGCTTTAGCCGCTGGAAGCCCTATGCAGGGGCTGAAGCCTCAATTCTTGTCCGATGTACGGCATGACTGAAGTCGTGCCCTGACACAAACCCTGCCAATACTAAACTCGCCGGCGGTAGTGAACCACGTCTGCAAACTACCCACTAACCTCTATCCACTAATTCTCTTTCTGCATTTGCTTCGACACCTTCTCTACATCGCCGAAGACCCGCAGTAGATTGCCGCCAAGAATCTTATCAAGATCGGCGGCGCTATAGCCGCGTTGGGCCAGAGCTTCGCTGATCTTCGGCAGATCGGCGGCGGAATCGAGTCCCTGTGGCGAACAATCGATGCCGTCGAAGTCCGAGCCAAGCCCTACGTGATCGACGCCGGCGATCTTCACCATATGATCGATATGGTCGATCAGATCGCTCAGCGGCGGCCGCGGCAACTTCGAAGCGAGCCGCGCTTTCGCCGCGGCGAGTTGCTGCTGCACCTCCGGCGTCTGCGGTTTGATGAATAGCTGTTGGACCGTCATGTAGTCGGGATCTTTTTCCGCAGCGAGCTTCTTTCCTTCATCGAAATACTTCTGCGAAACGAAGGCACAGAAGAAATTCACCTGCGCGACACCGTTGTTTTTCGCGAGCGCGCGCAGCATGTCGTCGGTCATGTTGCGCGGAGCGCTGGTCAGCGCGCGCGACGACGAGTGCGATGCAATCACTGGTGCGCGGCTCAGCTCCAGCGCCTGGTAAAAGGTCGAATCGGCGACGTGCGAGATGTCAACCATCATGCCCATGCGGTTCATCTCGGCGACGACCTCGCGGCCAAACGGCGTGAGCCCGTTGTGGTGCTGAATCTTCGGATCGGTCATGTCGCCGCTGGAGTCGCCGATGTCGTTGGTGTTCGACCAGGTGAGAGTCATGTAGCGAACGCCCAGGCGATAGTAGTCGCGCAGAATGCGGATATCGCCCTCGATAGCATGCCCGCCTTCAACGCCGAGCAGCGCGGCGAACTTGTGCTCGCGATGCGCGGTGAGAATGTCCTGGGTGCTGAAGGCCATCATCATTCGGTCGGGATGCCGGCGCGCCTGCTCATACACCGAGTCAATCATATCGAGCGCGCGCTTGGCCTCGTGACCTTTGTTCGCGCCGGGCTCGACCCAGATGGAGAAGAACTCCGCGCCCAGGTTGCCGGCCTTGATCTTGCTGAAGTCCAGATAGCCGGTGCCGGCGTCCTGCGCGAGATCGAAGTTCTCGTCGACAAAGCGGCCCGGCGTGTCGGCATGCGTGTCGATGATGATGGCCGAGTCGTGAACATGGCGAGCCTGCTCGGGAGTTAACGGCGTCTTAGTTGTGTGCGACGGCGCGGCCGGTTGTCCCGGCGTGGGGGTCGTTTGAGCGATGGCAAGAACAGAGAAGAAGAATGCGCAGCCCAGCAGCCGAGACAGCGTTCGCATCGATGCGGTAGTGCTCCGGAAAGAGATTTCGTTGCGTCTGGATTGTAAATGAAATGCCAACGCGAAATCCTTGGCAAGTGTCGCCGCTACGCGGCTCCAATCCTCAATCTGGCCGAGAGCCGGGGCTTTGCGCCTCGGCTTCAACGTCGAAGTCGCTGCTCCGTAGCTCGAGTCTGTCTCGACCAAGCCGCGAAGCGGCGGCTATGCCGTTGAAGGCGGGAGGCGCAAGCCCCCGAGCGCAGCAATCCCAAAATGCCCCGAGCCGCGGAGCGGCGACGATGCCG
>DATHNJ010000162.1:0-3504 GCA_035486155.1 Occallatibacter sp.
TGCTCGGTGATGGTGGTGAACTGCTGAGGAGCGGTTGTCAGCTCAGCGGCGCCAGGTGCTTGGTGTTCGAGTAGGTGTACTGGATGCGGTGAATGACTGTGATGGTTGAAAGCACGGCCAGCACCCACAATACCGGCGCCATCACGCCCCAGCGATTGAACAGCGCGCCCAGGATCACCAGCACTACGCGCTCCGGGCGCTCCATAAATCCCACTTTGCAACTGCCGATCAGCGCCTCTGCGCGTGCGCGCGTGTAGCTGACCATCAGCGACGTGACCATGACGAAAGCCACCAGCACCACGTAGCGGAAACGGTTAATGCGGCCGTAGTACACCAGCAGGCCAAAGAACAGCACCACGTCGGAGTAGCGATCGATCACCGAATCGAAGAATGCGCCGAAGACCGTAACCTGATTGGTGCGCCGGGCTACGCGGCCATCCACCATGTCGAAGATGCCCGCGCCGATGATCACCAGCCCGCCATAGACAAACATGCGGTCGGCGTTGGCTGCGTAGGCGTGCCCGAAGAAAAACGCGGCCACAATATTGATGACCAGCCCAATGAAGGTGAGAACGTTGGGAGAGATGCGGGTGAGGGCTAGTCCGTAAACAATCCGATCTAAGAGCCAGCCGCACGCGCGGCCAAACGCACTGGTCCAGGTCATCCCTATCGTCCTACTTACTGCTTAGCGCCGTCTTCGGCGTCGTCATCGTCTTCAGCGGCTGCGGCTTCGTCGTGAATCGTCGTGAGCTTCAGTACCTCCAGCTCACGCTTTCCATTCGGCGTCACAATGGTCGCCGTGTCGCCCACCTGCTTGCCCACCAAGCCACGCCCGATCGGCGACGTCGTCGAGATCAGGCCCTTGGATACATCGGACTCCTCGCTGGTTACGAGGCGATACACAATCTCTTCGTCCTTGGTTGCGTCGAACACCACGACCGTCGAACCAAAGCCTGCCTTGTCGTGAGGAATGTTGGCCAGATTCACCAACGAAAGCTCCGCCATGCGCTTCTTCAACTGGCCCAGGCGCGCATTCACAAACTCCTGGCGCTGCTTGGCCATGTGGTACTCGGCGTTCTCCGACAAATCGCCCAGCGCCACAGCCTTCTTGATCTCGGCGGGCAACTCGTGCGCAAGCTCGTGCTCTAGGATTTGAATCTCCTTGAGCAACTGTTTTTTGATGTGATCCGGCATCCAGGTTCCGTGTGGCGGGGAGCTGTCTGACTCAAACCGCGAGAGATAAACACTAGAAAATTCATTATACGGGAAGGGAAAGAAGGCAGGGAACAGGGATCAGACCGCGTGCAACTCGTCCACAAGTTCACCGAAATTCTCGCGAGAATCGACACGACTCAACCGCGTCTCGCTGGATCTTATTCCGCATCGCTCTCGTCGCCACCTTCTTGCGCGGGCGCGACGCCGCTGATCCCTGATCCCTGATCCCCATTTCCTGCTTTTTCGTCCAAAAAGCTTTGCAGGATCAACGTAGCCGCCACCTGATCCACGACCGCGCGATGCTTCTGGCGCGCATGGCCTGTCTCGTACAACAGTTGATGCGCCTCACGTGTGGTCAGCCGCTCGTCCCACAGGTAAATCGGCAGCCCGCTCAACTCGCCTAATTTCGCCGCGAACGCCTGTGTCTTGGCCGCGCGCGGGCTCTGGTCGCCCGACAGATGCAGCGGATTGCCGACCACGATCCCGGCCACGCCATACTTGCGCGCCAGCCGCGCCAGAGACCTCAAATCCTCGCGCGCATTGCGCCGTCGCTCCAGGGTGAGCACCGGCTGCGCCGTCAGGCCCAGCTCGTCCGACACAGCCACGCCGATTCTCTTCGTCCCCACATCGAGAGCCAGATAACGCGGCGGCTGCCCTGGTTTGGCGCTTTCCGATCCAGTCCGGTCTGTATCGGTCATTGACTTCCTCAAAATCCAGCTTATCGCCCGTAGCTCTGGCGAGAATCGATGCTTTCCATCCAGATACAATGAACAAAGGATCGAGAATCCGCCGGACACGAATCTGCGTCTTAAGTCTCTGAAGGTTTCATTGGCCAACGAATGGCGCGTCCAAAAACAAAAAAACAAAGAAAATCGGGCGGCGGCGCAACCGGATTCCTGCTGTTTACGTTTCTTCTTCTGTTAGCGCTCGCCGGCGGCGCCTACTGGCTGCTGTTCTTGCCCTTCGGCCCCACTGCCGAGACATTTGTGGACATCGAGCCCGGCACGTCCGGTGTGCGCATCGGCAAATTACTGGAGTCGGCGGGGATTATTCGCAGCCGGTACGCGTTCGACGCCATGCGCGAGTGGAAGGCCGGCACATTACGCGCCGGCGAGTATCGGTTCGACCACCCTGCGCCCGTCACCGAAGTCTACGCGCGCATCGTCCATGGGGATGTATACACAAAAGCCGTAACCATACCCGAGGGAGCCAACATCTTTGATATTGCGGCGCGCCTGGAGCAGGCGGGCTTCGGCCCGCAGCAGCAGTTCCTCGCCGAGGCCCGCAAGCAGGCGCCGCTGGTGTCGGATCTGGACCCGGGCGCAAAAAGTCTCGAAGGGTATCTCTTTCCGGATACCTATCATTTTTCTCCTAAGGCCACGCCGGAACAAATTGCGATGGCCATGGTCAAACGATTCAGGCAGGCGGCGCAACAAGTGGGACTGACGCAGAACGTACATAAGGTAGTAACCATCGCTTCGCTGGTGGAGCGCGAGACGGCGGTCGACGCGGAGCGCCCTCTGGTGGCCAGCGTCTTTGACAATCGGCTGGCCAAAAATATCCCGCTGATGACCGACCCTTCGGTGATCTACGGGCTCGAAGTGCAGAAGCTCTGGCGCGGAACCATCTATGCGAGCGACCTGAAGCGCGATACGCCGTACAACACGTATGTGCATGCAGGTCTGCCGCCCGGACCGGTCGCTAATCCCGGTATCCCGTCGCTGCGCGCAGCGATGGAGCCCGCGCAGTCTAGCTACCTCTACTTCGTCGCCGCCAACGACAATCCGCAGGGCAAGTCGATGTTCGCCTCGACTCTGGAGGAACACAATCGCAACGTCGCCGGCTACCGGCAGGCCGTAAAGAAAGCAGGTAGCCGTTGAAGAGAAGTTCTCACTGCATTCTTGGGTTTGCTTGGTTGCCGGTTCTCTTTCTCACGGGTTGCTCGCTGTTTCCCACCACGCGCAAGCTACCCATTCCCAAAGCGCCCGCCCTCACGCAAAGCACTACGCCCGACGACCTGGTTGCGCAGCTCAATCAGCGCTGGGACGCTGTGCACTCCTTCACCGCGACGGTCGAGATTCAGGCGACTGAGACAAAAGCCGATTCGGCCAAGGTCTTTCCCAGTTGCCGCGGCTACATCGTGATGCAGAAGCCGAAGATGTTGCGCGTCGCCGGAACCTACTTCGGCGTCAAGATCTTCGACATGGCCAGCGACGGGAAGAACTTCCGCCTGGTGGTTCCGCCTAAGAACCTCGGCTTTGAGGGCTCCAATGCGTCCAAGGGCACATC
>DATHNJ010000163.1:0-37075 GCA_035486155.1 Occallatibacter sp.
CTGATCCCGCGCGCTGTTTGTCGCGATACAGCGGAAATACCCGCACGTCAAAGTGCTGCGTCTCTCCCTGCCAGCTCAGCGCCAGCCGCTGCGTGCCGTCCGGGCCCAACAGCGCGTCCACCAACTCCGACGATCCGTTCAGCACGCAGGTGAGCTCTTGTCCCGTCTTCGCTTCATCCAGCAGCGGCATCAGCTCGCGCGCCGCCGGATTGAAGTCCACCAGCCGCCCTTGCAAGTCCGTCACGATCACCGCATCGCGCATGCTGTGAAACACCAGCGACCGCGCCATCGGCATCAGGTCCATCAGGCCAAAACGAAACACCGCGATATACCCAAACACCACCGTGACGCTCATCATCAGTGGCCCAAGATCGAGTCCCCACGGACTCCATCCCGCCAGGTACACCATGTAGCCGCCCAGCGGCGCCAGCGACGAGCCCACTACCACAGCCGTCTGCAGCAGCGTGCGGCCGCCCTGCTTGCGGCGCGCAATATAAAGCCATCCGCCATAGAGCAGCCCAAAGTTCAGGTAGCCGATGTGCAGCCACGAAAGCGGCCCGCGGTGCATATCCAGCACCCAGAACGGCCCACGCGGCAGCATATCCATCGACCGGATGTAAAAGTGGTGCAGTGAATTGGTCTCCTGCGCCACAAACGCGATCACAGGAATCGTGAACAGTAGGACAGTGCGCGACCGCATGCCGCAGTGTCGCCGCGCGCATAGCAGCCACAGCCCTGGACTCCACGGGATGCCGAGATATTCGATATGCAGCCAGAAGGCGGCGCCGGCCACTGTCGTCTGCGCCATCTCCTGCGCATAACCAAAGCAATACAGAGCGGCGGATGCGATCAGAAGGGAAAAGATTGGAGCTTCGGACGCAAGTCGTCGTCTCTGCCACGCCCGCAGCGCCAATACTCCGAGCACCAGCGATAGCGACGTCAGAATCTCTCGCAGCAGAGTTACGATGCTTACGTGCATGAAAGGGGCCCCAATTCAGCATAACGAGAACAGAGCGCGTAACCCTGTGCCGAACGTGCCGAAGCGCCCACTACTTTCGTGTTATATGAAAGGAAAATTGGTTCGCAATTGGATGAAGGGCAGGGAAACCGATAGCAAATGGCTGGACGGCAAGTCCTATTGTTCGGTTTTGCCAGGCCGCAGCATCAAGTCGCGAATCGCTTCGCGCGGGTCCTTGCCTTCGTCGAGGATCAGCTCCATCTGTTCGGTGATCGGCATCTCGATCCCGTAGCGCCGCGCCAGTCCGAGCGCCGCGCGCGTCGTGCGTACGCCCTCGGCTACCTTGCCGCCCAAACCTTCGAGGATATCGGGCAGCTTGCGTCCCTGGCCCAGCGCTTGGCCTACCGTGCGGTTCCGCGAAAGCGAACCAGTGCAGGTCAGCACCAGATCGCCTACGCCTGAAAGTCCGGCGAGCGTTTCGCGCTTTCCGCCGCACGCCATAGCCAGCCGCGTGATCTCCGCGATGCCGCGCGTCATTAGCGCCGCCGACGAGTTATATCCCAGACCCACTCCCACCGCGATGCCGGCGGCAATTGCAATCACGTTTTTCAGCGCGCCGCCTAGCTCCACGCCGATCACGTCCGTCGACGTGTAGAGCCGCAGCGTCTCCGATGAAAAATACTGCTGAATCAAATTGGCAATCTGCGGATCGCTGAATGCGATCGTGACCGCCGTTGGCTGGCCCTGCGCCACCTCAATTGCGAAGCTTGGTCCCGACAGCGCGCCGATCGAAAGCAACAATCCTGCCGGCTCCAGAATCTCCGACAGCACCTGCGTCATGCGCAGATACGTCCGATCCTCCACGCCCTTGGTCGCGCTCACTACAAACTGGCCGTTGCGCAGATACGAGCGAATGCGCGTCAGCGTCGGCCGCAGAAACTCCGACGGAATCACGGAGACAAGAATCTCCGCCTCCCGAATCGGAGTCATGTCATGCGTGACGGTCAGATTGGAAGGCAGCGGAAATCCCGGCAGGAACAGCGTGTTCTCTCCGGCCGTTGTGATCTTCTTCGCTTCATCTTCGTTGTGCGACCACAGCGTGATCTCGTGTCCGCCCCGCCGATGCAGAGACAAAGCAATAGCCGTGCCCCACGCGCCGGCGCCAAGAACCGCGATGCGGCTCATGCAGTTTTCCTCTCTTGCTTGCGGCTGCCGAACCGGCTCTCTGTCCCCGAGAGCAGCCGTCGAATATTTTGATGATGTTTGGCGATGATGAGCAGCGAGACGATGGCCTGTACGGCGATGAAGAACACCGGTTTTTCGCCGTTGACCAGGAAATACGCAAAGACAGGAAAGCTGGCGGCGCCCAAGATCGATCCCAGCGAAACAAACTTGCTAATGGCAAGAATTACGGCAAAGACGCCGATCGCGGCCAGAGCGGCCAGCGGTGCGGCCACAAGAAACACTCCGAAGCCCGTGGCCACTCCCTTGCCGCCCTTGAATCCCAGCCACACCGGAAACATGTGGCCTATGACTGCGCACAGCGCGGCCAAAGCCTCGGCGTTACGCACCGGCGAAGCCGGCATCAGGTGCGGCGCCAACAATGCGCCCAGTCCCACCGCGCAGCAGCCCTTCAGCACGTCCAGAAGAAAGGTGGCCGCGCCCAGCCCACGCGCCCCCGAGCGGATCACATTGGTCGCGCCTATGTTGCCGCTGCCGACTGTGCGGATGTCCTGTTTGCGAAAAAAAAGAACCAATAAATATCCGGTCGGAATGGAGCCAAGCAGATAAGCGGCGACCGCCACGACCAAGCTTGCAACGGGCATAACGAGAATGAGTGTAGCAGGCGCAGCCGCCGGAATCCTGATCTCTTCAATGGCTCGCATCTCGTCCCGCAATGCCCGTACTTCGTTTTAGAAATGCTCGTCAGCCGAGGGCCCATAGAGCGCGGGCACAGTAGACGCAGCCAGCCGCAGATACACCGTAAGCTGGCCGCGATGGTGCGCCAGATGGCTGAACACCGCATCGCTGATCATCAAATAACGGGACTGCTGCTGCACTACCTGGCCATTCATCTTGAACGCCCATGGCGTCAGCAAATGCTCGTCGGTGGTTGCTTCCAGCGTACGGCGCGCCTCCGCCACTGACCGGTCAAGACACGCAACCAGCTCTTCAGTTCTGGCGACGACCTTTGGTCGGAATTCAACGGACGAATCGCGCACGTCGAGTTCATCTCGTTCGATCATGAACGCAATCCATGCCGGCATGGTCGCCGTCAGGGCCGCCAGATAGCCGAGCTCCATCGAGCGCTCATGCGGCTTAAACCCGTTCTGTCCTTCAGGAACTTTTTGGACGGTTTTACGGGTGAGCGTGGCTTCGCGTTCGAGTTGAGCAAGAAAGAAATCCTTCAACGTCATCTTTGTCTCCTGAGACCAACTTCGGAATTGAGGTTGAAATCGAAAACTGGCGAGCCGAATCGCTATGCTGAACGGGCCGATTCGTAAAACATCGACGTATCGCCATGCCGAAAGAGCCCATACCAGGCGTCCAGCATGTCGGCGCGATACAGATTGAGCGCTTCGAAGATCTCGCGCGCAAAATCCACCGGCGCTGTTCCCGATGCCGTAATGACTCCCTGATCCGCGATCGCCGGCTTGTCGCGATAGAATCGCCCGCCTCGGTAGCCGCTTGCGGCCAGATACTCGGGCGCGTTGCTGGTGTGATAGCGGTTGTCGAGCAGTCCTGCGCGCGCCAGCGCCCACGTTGCTTCGCAAATCGCCGCCACAGGAACGCAATGGGCGATGAATCGTCGCGCCATGGCAATCGCGGCTGAATTCGCGCCGTACTCCCAGTTCTCGCCGCCGGGCAGAATCAGCATGCCGCTTTTGAAAGGCGAAAGATCCTCCAGCATCACATCCGGCTGAATGCGTATCCCGCCAATTGTTGTCACAGGCGCCAGCGCCAGCCCCGCAGTGATCATCTTGTAGGGGCCGGGCGCAGCCTTGAGCTGCGGGTTGTTGATGCCCGCCATAGCGAATACGGTCTCCCAGTCGGCCATGCCGTCGAAAACGAACAGATGCACAGAAGCGGCTCGCATGAAAATCACCTCGATCTGACATTTCCATTATGTTTCTTTAAATATGACAATCAATGTCATATATGATTTGAAAAGATGAAAATGTTGCGAACGGGAAGGAATTCGATCTGTGAAGGCTGACCGGCTGCTTTCGGTGCTGATGCTCTTGCAAGCCAAGGGCCGCGCCACTGAGCGCGAACTTGCCGAGCAACTCGAGGTCTCGCAGCGCACCATCCATCGCGATCTCGAGGCCCTCAGCGCGGCGCGCGTTCCCGTGGTTGCGTTGCGAGGATCGCAGGGCGGCTGGGAACTCGAAAAAGGCTGGCGTACGCAGGTTCCGGCGCTCGAGGAAAACGAGCTACGCGCCTTGTTGATGGCGCAGCCGCGCGCCGTCGGTCATCCGCGCCTCGCCGCGGCCGCCGAAAGCGCGCTCAACAAGCTGATGGCCGCTCTACCTGGGCCCATGCGCGAACAGGCCGTAGCCATGCGGGAAAAGCTGCACGTCGACGCTACCGGCTGGCGCGACTCCGGCGAAGATCTCTCCATGCTCAATGTGGTGCAGGACGCGGTAGCCCGCGAGCGCAAGCTGGCCTTCGACTACACCAAAGCCAACGGCGAAAAGGCTCCGCGCACCGTCGATCCGCTCGGCCTCGTCGCCAAGGGAATGAGCTGGTATCTGGTTGCACGCGGCGCCAACGGCGTTCGCACTTATCGCGTCTCGCGCATGGAGTCGGTCGCCGTGCTGGCGGGCGGTTTCGAACGCCCCGCGCGCTTCAGCCTCGCCGAGTTCTGGAAGCAATCGACGGCGGAGCTGGATCGCCTCCGCAAACGCTATCCCGTAATTCTCTCGGCCACCCCACCGGTCGCGCAGAGAATCAAGAACTGGTTCCCAACGACCCGCGCCGCTGGCGCGAATCCAAACGAGCGCCTCCAGATCGAGGTCGCCTTCGATTCCGAAGAAGATGCGCGCTTCATAGTCCTCGGCTTTGGATCAGCCGTTCATGTGATGAAGCCGGAGACGCTGCGCGAATGGGTGCAAGCCGAGGCCCGTACGATGTCCGGGCAAAAGGCGCTCAATAAAGATTGACCGCGAAGATTGACTGCGACTGAGATCGAGATCCGCGTGTATAGTTGGTTCCTCTCCCACGGGCCACAGATTTGAACTTCCCATGAAAGGCGGGATTTCTATGCCCAGCTATCTCATCCAGGCGTCGTACACAGTAGAAGCGCTACAGGCTTTGATCAAGAAGCCGCAGGATCGCACCGCGGCGGTAGCCAAGACCGTCGAAAACCTCGGCGGCTCTCTGACGGGTCTTTGGTTGTCGTTCGGCGATCAGGACATCGTGGCGCTTGTGGAGCTACCCAACAACATCAGCGCGGCAGCGTTGGCTCTGGCTATCGCCGCTGGCGGCGCGTTGAAGAGCGTCAAGACCACGCCGCTGCTCACCGTAGCCAACGGACTATCGGCGCTGAAGAAAGCAGCATCGTCGGGATATACGCCAGTTACCGCCGCCTGATTCTCCGCGCTTGGCGAAGCACAAGCCCAACAGTTTTCGCGAAGCAGATCAAGCACGAACCTGGGTGCCCCATCCTTCGCGTTTTTGCGAAGGGTGGGAAACGCGCCTCAATCCACCATCAGTTCTCCAGGAAGAATAGGCCGCGTGCGCGGCAACTTGCCGTTGTACGCGGCGGCGCCCACAAGAGCCAGCGTCCCCGCATACACAACCAGCTTGATCGCGCTTCCTGTCTGCGTCGGCGGCAGCGTCTTCCACAAAACCAGCAGCAGCGTTTGTCCAATCGTTACCGCCCATACCGATCCGTAGAAGTAGCGTCGCTCCGTGCCTTCGCCTTTGGTCGAGCGTCCTACGCGCGGCAGTAGCCCCAATGCGCCCAGCAGCAGGATCAGCGCGCACAGCGGCAGATAGGCGTATTGATAGAGCTGCTTCATATACCAGACGCCGGTGACCACCGCGATCAGGAGTCCGGCGAGGTTCAGCAGAGCGAAGTTCAGCACTGCGTTCCACGCGAACGTGTAGCAGACCTTGCGGTACAGCGGATTCGGTTTGTCCTCATCGAAGCGCAGGATGTACGGCTTGGGCTCCACGCCCGGCATCTGTCCATACAAACCGGCGATGCCCGTGCCTAGCAGCACCAAACCGAGCCAGATGGAGTTGAGCACGCTGAAGCCGTGCGCGAAGAGAGAAAACGTCAGCGGCCCCGGAGCGAGAAAGAAAACCCAGATCCAGATGGGCCAGTGCAGCACCCGATAGTAGCCCTTATTGCGTTGACGCATTTTGCGTTCATCCGCATACTCCACCTTGCCGCTATAACCCATAATCGGAGTTTTTCAGAGCCCATCGTGGCGAGTCAATGCGCCGCATTGCATCCGCAGGCCGGAGCTTTGTCCGAACCCGCGGGCAATGTCAATCGTTCAGGACTAGGCGTGCGCGTGGCCGTGCGCTTCCACATGGTGCTTGGCGGCTTCTTCCGCGTGATCTTCGGCCTGAATGTGATGGCCGTGCGCCAAATGGGCATGGTGAGCGGCGGCTTCGTGGTTGCCGTTCTGGTGATGCTTGGAGGCTTCCTTGTGATGGCGTGCAGCGTGCTCGTGGTGCTCCGCCGCCTTTGTGTGGTGCTGGGCTGCTTCGTGGGACATGAGGAGAGTTCCTTCCGTGCGCCGGTCGCTTCACGGCACGGGAGGATTATCGAGAGGCGTGATCACGTGATGGGTTACAGCGTTGCGAATTAGGCGTGAAAAGAATCTGGCGAAGTGGGGAACTTTTTTGAAGCCTCGTCGCCGCGTCGAAGCCCTTACATCAGCTTTCGCCGAATCAGATCCAGCGTCTGCTGCGATGCCCACTGACGCACGCGATCCCGATCCCCACGAAACGTCCGGTTGAATGAATCCGTCTTCTGTGCATCCGACACGGCGAAGTACACCAAGCCCACCGGCTTCTGGTCCGTGCCTCCGGTCGGTCCGGCGATGCCCGTCACGCCCACGCCCAGCGTTGCGCCGGTGCGCTTGCGAATGCCTTCCGCCATCGCGGAAGCCACCTCTGCCGACACTGCCCCGTGCTGCGCGATCAGCTCCGGCGGCACGCCGGCGAAGGACGTCTTCAGTGGATCGGAGTACACGACCGCTCCGCCCAAAAACGAGCGTGAGCTCCCCGGCACGCCCGTGATGCGCTGCGCCACTAGGCCGCCTGTGCAGCTTTCCGCAACCGCTAACGTCGCCTGCCGCAGCCCCAGATAGTAGAGAACAATCTGCTCCAGCGATTCACCTTCTGAAGAGTAAAGCCAATCGTCAAGCGCCTCTTCCATCTTGCCGGCCAGCTCGTCCACGCGATGGTCCGCCGCAGATTTCGTCGTCTTGGAGCAGATCAGCGTGAGCTGAATGTCGCCGTTGTGCGCCAGGATCGTCGTCTCCACATCCTTAAATTCGGTGTAGATCGGCGCCAGAAGTTTGTCGGCCTGTGACTCGGGAATCATTGCCGCCTTCAGTGTTCGCACCACGATTGCGCGCGGCGGCAACTCGTCGCGCAGCAAGGGGACGCATTCGTTGTCGAACAGCGCATGGCACTCGTGCGGCGGCCCCGGAACCATCATGATCAGCTTGCGGTAGCCGTCAAAAAGCGTGTCGAGCCATTGGCCCGGAGCGCTGCCGTTGGGATTGGTCAGCACCGTGGCGCCCTGAATCACGTCCGCCTGCTTGAGATTGTTTTCGGGCATCGAAATGCGCCACGTCGCCGCCCGTGCGTGCAACGCAGCCACCTGCGTAGGCTCGCGGCGCAGCGTCAGCGACAGCGTTTCCGCAACTGCCTCGCGCGTCAGATCGTCTTCAGTCGGGCCAAGCCCGCCTACCAGCACGAGAATGTCGGTGCGGCCCAGCGCCGTGCGGATCGCGTTGACCAGATCCTTGCGCCGGTCGCCGACGATCGTCTTGAACGACACCGTGACGCCGATCTCGTTCAGCTTTTCCGTGATGTAGAGAGAGTTTGTGTCCTGCCGGTACGGCGTGAGCATCTCCGATCCGACAGCGATAATCTCGGCTTTCATAAGACTGCAGCGGGGGCTGGCCTTTCTCTATTGATGGGCGCAAGGGCGGGCGAGCTAGGAGACCATCATCCCTTCAATGCCCAAGTCCACATCATAAACGGCTTCGTTGGTCGTCAGAACCGTCGTCCCAAGCGGCGAAAACGCGACGCCCACCAAATTGTTTCCGCTCACGACGAGGCTCGCTTCTCCGGCAGGCGTGAGGCGCACCAGACCGCGCCGTCCTCGCAGGCATGCCGTCACGTAGACATCGCCTTCTTTTGAGAGCGCCAACCCCTGCGGCCGCCCGAGCCCGCGGAACCATGTCCTTATCTGGCCATGCACATCGATCGCCCAAATCGCGTCATTGGAGCATAACGTCGGCCCCGTCACATAGACCGTGCCCTCTGCATCCACTGCAAGGTGGTACGCCGAGATGCTCGGCTCCAGCGTGGCGTGCACAAAAATCTTTCGCTCCGGATCGATCTTGAAGATCGTGCCGCTGCGATCGCCCACAAACAGATTGCCGTCACGATCGAACACCGCGCCAGTGGCCACGCCCATGCCTTCGCAGTAGAGCGTCGATTCGCCGGCGCCGTCCACCCGATAAACATTGCCTTCAGCGCGCGAGCTTACAAACAAATCGCCATCCGGGCTGAACGCCAGCCCCGTCGCATTCAAAATTCCCGTCACAAACGGAGTCGCGCGCCCATCGGGGCTCACGCGCACCACCGACACCGGCGTCTGTTTGCCGCGCGGTCCGGAGATCGTCGCGTACACCATCCCTGAGCGGCTCACTGCCGGACTGGTCACAGGATGCAGGCCGCTGCTCAGCTCGCGCGCCACGCGGATCGGGGCGGCATTGCTCACGCCCACTGGCGACCGCACTTCGATCAGCCCTGAACTCGCTCCCTCGGGCACGCGAAACGCCAGCCGTCCGGGCCTGCTCATCAGCACCTGCGCAGGCAGCGTACCTACCAGAACCACCGGAGGCCCCGTCACGTGCGGCCCAAGATGCACGCCAGTCAATTCAACTTCGCCCATTGGCAATGCCGATGTCGGCTCCACATCGTCAATACGCGGATCGGCAAATACATCTTCTGCTGCGGATTGCGAGCGTGTGCGGGCCATGCGTCTCTTCAGGCGGCCAACTGCGGAATAAAATGCCGCAGCAGCCAACCTACTCCTAAAGCATACAGTCCGGCGGCCACGTCGTCGAAGACGATGCCCCACCCCTCCGGTAACCGCTCGAGCTGGCGGGCAGGGAATGGTTTGGTGATGTCAAAAAGCCGGAACAGAACGAATGCCGTGAGCCCCATCCTCCAGTTTGCCGCCGCGCCCACCAACGCAATCCATTGCCCGGCGACTTCATCGATCACCACAAATTGCGGATCGTGTCGCCCGCTCTCGCGCGCCGCAATCGTCGCCGCCGGCACGCCCAGCGCAATCGAGAGTACGACTCCCGCCAGCAGAAAAATCAACAAGCTCGACGCAGCCGGCCGCGTGCCCCACGCATATGCCGCCCACAACAGCACCGCCGCCGCCGATCCCCACGTGCCCGGTCCCGGCTTGCCCAGCCCCGCGCCGAAGAACGTCGCCACGGCCCAGGCCCAAATCGTCTTGCGCCCGGCGCCTGAAGATGATTCCGCACTCTCGCCGTTACTCATCGTGCGAACCTTTGTTTTGTCCGCCGCCAAAGGCGCCCAAGTCTTCCAGGACTTCAGGATCGAGCACCGGCGAACTGATTTTGTACGCGCCCATCGCCCACTTGCCCAGATCGATCTTGCGGCAACGGTCGCTGCAAAAAGGGAAGTCCTCGTCCTTCGGCTGAACCAGCATGCCGCACGTCGGGCAATGCAGAACCTTTGCCGCTTTTTTCTTCGCAGTCATCCGCACGACTCCAGGGAAGCGCCCTGCCGCGGCTTCCTCACCAGCACTGCAATCCCAGTCGACCACGGCAGCGGCAGCATGAAGAACCGCGGGTCCGTGGACAGTTGAACCAGAAGCGCCACGGCCTTTTCCCCGTGACCCTCCGGCCAGTTTGGCTGCGGCAGCATGTCGTCGATCACGTAGTACCCGCCCACCTTCACAACCGCCAAAGCCTCATCCAGCGCCTCATACTTGCCCGGAATCGCATCGGCGAACACCAGGTCGTAGCACTTCTTCGGCTGCCGCCATAAGAACGCCGCTCCATCCAGCGTAAGCAGGTTTAGCCGTGGATCGCCGCCCAATAATTCGGACGCCACCCCCTGCACTTCTTCGTTGGTGTCTACGCTGGTCAGCGTCGATGCGGCATCCATGCCTGAGAGCAGCCATGCCGTCGCCAATCCTGTCCCCGTTCCGAGCTCCAGAAACCGCCCTCCGGGTTTGGTCGCCGCCAGCATTTGCAGCAGAACTCCCGTACGCGGTTCCGACGCCATGCCGAAATCTAATTCAGCGGTGCGCGCAACAATCCCGTCCAATGCTTCGGGTTTGCGTAAGCGCCCCCGATCGGCCTCAAAAAAGTCCCCAAAAAAACTTTCAGATAAGCTCATTGACAGACAGTGTAATGCGGTCGGCGCCTTAGGTTGATCTCTATACTGAAGCCTATTCCACGCGCTTATCGCGGTCATAACAGGAGCTTCTTTCATTGAGATTTCTACGTTCTGTCTCCATCGCATGCCTTGCGCTCGGATTCCTGCCTTCGCTTCATCCCCAGCAACTGTCCCAGGCGAAGTCATTGACGGCCGACCAAAATCGAGTCGTCGACGTGCTGACCTCCGTCTTTGCCGCCGCCGAAGCCGATGATACGGCGAAGTTCGATTCGCTTCTTGCTCCCGGCTTCTACATGTTCGACAACGGCAAGCGCTTCGACGGCGACGCCATCATGGCCCTTATCAAGTCCGCCCATGCGGCCGGAATGAAGTACGAATGGAACGTGACCAGCCCCGACGTCCACATCACCGGAAAGACCGCCTGGATCGCTTACGTCAATCACGGATCCATTACCGACGCCAAAGGCGCGGCGCAGAGCATCACCTGGCTCGAATCAGCCGATCTCGTCAAGCAGCACGGCGTCTGGAAGCTGGTCTTCCTTGAAAGCGAACGCGCCGCGCCTCAGCCATAGGTCAAGACTCCGCTGCGTCTGACCTATCCGGAACGCGGTTTTGTAAACAGGGCCCGACTTTTAGCCGGGCAGAAATGAGGGCAGAACCGTTCGGGCTTTAACCCGTGAAACCTACAACGGCCCGCCAATCACCTTCGCCACCAGATCGTAATCGTGCGCCTCGGTGATCTCGGCGCGATAAAACTTGCCTGCCTCAAGCCGCTCAAGGTCGCCGAAGTCGTTGATGTATACCTTGCCATCAATCTCCGGCGCGTGGAACTGCGTGCGGCCTTCCCACAAGAGCTCCGTCTCTTCGCTTTCTCCTTCGGCCAGCAGCGTCACCTCGCGGCCCACCCACTGCTGCTTGGCGCGCTTCGAGATGTCCTGTTGCAGCTTCATCAGTCGTTTCTTGCGCGCTTCGATGGTGCGCTTCGCAACCTTCTCATCCAGTCCGATCGCCTTCGATCCCTCTTCGTCGGAATAGTTGAAGACGCCTAGCCAGTCGAACCTCGCCTGGCTGATGAACTCTTCCAAAAGTTCAAAATCACGGAGTGACTCGCCGGGGAAGCCGACGATGAACGAGGTGCGCAGCGCGATTCCCGGCACCGCGGCACGCACTTTTTCCAGCGTCTTCAGGAAAATCTCCGCGCCGGCGCCGCGCTTCATGCGCTTGAGCACATCGGGCGAGGCATGCTGCAGCGGCACGTCGAGATACTTGCAGATGTTGTCGTGTTTGGCGATCGTCTCCAGCAGCTTACCCGTGATGCGGTTCGGATAGGCGTAGAGGAAGCGCAGCCAGCGCAGGCCATCGATCTTGGCCAGCGCATCGAGCAGCATCGCGAGGCCATCCTTCAGCCCGAGGTCTTCGCCATAGCACGTCGTGTCCTGCCCGATCAGCGTGATCTCCTGCACGCCGCTGGCCACGAGACGCTGCGCCTCGGCGACGACGGACTCAAAGCGCCGCGAACGAAACTTGCCGCGAAGATTGGGAATGATGCAGAAGGTACATGGATGATCGCAGCCCTCGGCGATCTTGATGTACGCCGATGTGCGCCCGGTCGATAAGAGCCGCGGCGTCGCCTCGTCGTAGAGATACGTCGGGAGCAAATGCCCGGCGCCCTGCCACTCCTCGCGGCTGAACCGCCCCTGCTGCTCGCGATGATCGCCTTCTGGCCTGAAGCCCTTCGGGCCGTCCTCGAAAGGATTGTTGTCGAAGGGTACAGGCGTTGCCTTATGTGTCCCGGCGCCTGCCTCGCGTCCTTCGCGCACGGCAGCATTGCTGGTCAGAATCGTGAACGGCGACGGCGCCACAATCTGCGCGACAGGCGCGATCCCCGCAGCTTCCAGAATCGATTCCAGCTCGCCCGTTCCCACTACCGCGTCCACTTCTGGAATATTCTTCCGGATTTCGTCGCGATAGCGCTCGACCAGGCATCCGGCCACCACCAGCTTTTTGGCCCGGCCTTCGGTCTTGTGCCGCGCCATCTCCAGAATGGTGTCCACCGACTCCTGCTTGGCCGTATCGATAAAGCTGCACGTGTTCACCACCAGCACGTCCGCTTCTTCAGGACGCGCCGTCAACCGCGCCCCGGCGCGGTCCAGCAGCCCCATCATCACCTCGGAATCGACCAGGTTTTTGGGGCAGCCTAACGAAATAAAGCCCACGGTGGGAACCGTGGGTTCGGTAACCTTGCTCACTCTTCTATTGTACCGGGAAGTGAATTTTCACGTGCGATAGAGCGCATGATGCAGCCGTTTGTGCGCGCCTAACTCTGCCTCATCTCAAGTGTTAAAATCCATAAGTGCCGGGTCCTACGCGACGTAATCCCGCCAATCCCGCCAGGTCCGGAAGGAAGCAACGGTAACGGGCTAGTACGGGCGCAGTAGGTCACCCGGTACTTTTTTGGCGCCAACGCGCTTTTGCTCGCCTCGCGGACACGACTCGCATCCGCGATCGAGCGTGGTCCCCACGTCGTAAGGAGAAGTTCATTGAGCCTCGCAGTTCGTCCTGTTGTGGGCCGCCGCGCAAAGATCACCGCGCTCGGCACGTACGTTCCTCCCCAGGTGCTCACCAATCAAGACCTCGAAAAAATAGTTGAAACTACCGACGAATGGATCATGACGCGCACCGGCATTCGCGAGCGTCACGTGCTCGCCAAGGGACTCGGCGTGAGCGACATCGGCGTGGAGGCTGCAAAGAAGTGTCTTGCCGCGCGTGGCATCGCGCCCACCGACATTGAGGCCATCATCTTCGGCACCGTCACGCCTGACATGATGTTCCCCTCGACCGCCTGCCTGGTTCAGGACAAGCTCGGCGCCAAAGGCGCTTGGGGATTCGACGTCTCCGCCGGCTGCTCCGGCTTCGTCTATGCATTGCAGGCGGGCGTCAAGCTGGTCGAAAGCGGCGCCCACTCCAAGGTTCTCGTCATCGGCGCCGACGCCAACACGCGCATGACCGACTACACCGATCGCGCCACCTGCGTCCTGTTTGGCGACGGCGGCGGCGCTGTTCTCCTCGAGCCGTGCGCGGAAGGCGAGATCGGCATGATCGATTTCGTGCACGAAGTCGATGGATCGGGCGGAGTGGCGTTGAATCTCAAGGGCGGCGGCAGCCTCAATCCGTCCTCGCACGAGACCGTCGACCAGAAGATGCACTACATCCACCAGGATGGCCAGGCGGTCTATAAATTCGCCGTGCGCAAGATGGCCGAAGCCACTACGAAGGTTCTGGAACGGAACGGCATCACCGGCGCCGACCTCGGCTGCTTCATTCCTCATCAGGCCAACAAGCGCATCATCGAGTCCACCGCGGATCGCCTCGGCATGCCTGCAGATCGCGTCATCATCAACATCGACAAGTATGGCAACACCTCGGCGGGGACCATTCCTCTTGCGATGGAAACGGCTATTCAGCAGGGCAAGCTGAAAAAGGGCGACCTGGTATTGCTTGCCGCTGTCGGGGCCGGGTTCACCGTTGGCGCCACCCTGCTGCGCTGGGAGATCTGAGGGCTGTAATCCGCGCCACGAACGTTCAGCGCGCGTGCGCCTGCAGCGAGTCCGCCGCCAACTCATACGCTGGCAGGACTCCAACCTGGGCAGCTTCGCGAAAGAACCCCCGCATCCCCTCGATGCATTCCTCATCGAGCACGTAGTGGATGTTCTCAGTCAGATACGTACGGATCGTCTGCTCCGTCAGCGGGATTCTGCGCGCCCACTCCGCGGCCAGCTCATCGACGTGCGCCATGCCGTGATCGCGCGACTCAATTAAGTCCCGAGCAACCCGTTCTTCCAAAGATCCGCCCCACGCAGTGGCGCCGTGCGCAGCGCCCCAAATCGCGGACACAAACGGCAACCCGGTCAGCGCTCGCCATTCCTCGGCCAGATCGTGAAACACAAGCTCCTCGCCTGTTCGCTCAAATCGATTGGCGCGTTCTTCGAGAGCCAGCAGCGCCGGATCGCCGATCACGATCGCCGCATCGGCTCGCTCCAGCATTGCGTCGAGATCGGCCAACCTCGGCGCAAACTGCACATCTGCATTCCCCCACTTGTGAAAGAGAATGCGCGCGTACGCCACGGTCGTGCGGCTGGCCGTGTCCGCCGCCACGCTGCGAATCTGGCGTAGTTCCTGTTTTGCCCGCCGCACCAGCAGCAGCGATCGCACTTTGCCCTTCGACGCGATCGTGCACCCCGGCACAATCTGCAAACCCGGCGTCGTCGCCAGCGCGGCAATCGGCACAAGCCCAAGATCGGCCGCGCCCGTCGCCAACCGGTCGGCGCATTGCGACGGCAACATGAAGTCCAGGGCGTAACGAGTGGAGAGATCTTCCTGCAGGGGAGGGTGTTCGAAATCCCACATCAGCGGCGCAGGATTGAGAAACTGAATGGCTGCAACGCGCAGTCTGCGATCCGTCGGCAAATTCACTCCTTTTAGAGTAGCAATGCCCCCAGCTCGATGCGACAAACCGAAACAGGTGTGTCATCCATCCTTGACTTCGATTCCGAATGCCGGTTAACGTGACCCAAATTTACGGCGCTAAATTCGCGGAAAAGGAGCGCTTCCCGGTCGTCGCGCGTCGATCGGGCAAGCGGGTTGACGCAGTGAACGCAACTTTGCATACCCAGCCGGCTAGCCATCGCTTACCGTCTCTCGACGACGACCGGCTCGCTTGGCTAGCCCTCACTCTCTCGCCCGGACTTGGTCCCAAGCGCATTCTGGATGCCGTCAAGTATCTCAAGGGGCCGAGCCAGGTTTTTCGCATGTCGCTTACCGAACTTGAAGGCCTGAGATTCCCCGCTGAAGCCGCCCAATTCATCTTCGAGGGCAAGGCCCGTCAGGCGGCAGAAGAAGAATGGACCCACGTCGTCGAACTGGGAGCGAACATCCTCACCTACGGCTGCTCCGCCTATCCCGAGCGCCTCCGCGAAATCTACGATCCCCCTCCCGTTCTCTGGGTCCGCGGCGACGAAAAGCTGCTGGCCCGCCCCGCCATCGCCATCGTCGGCACGCGTCATCCCTCGCCCTACGGTACGGGCGTTGCCGAGATGCTGGCCCGCGACCTGGCCGCGCGCCGGCTCCTGGTTCTCAGCGGTATGGCGCGCGGCATCGACACCTGCGCGCACAAAGGGGCCCTCGCCGCCCGCATGCCTACCGTCGCTGTTTGGGGAACCGGCATTGATGTCGTCTATCCCAAAGAAAACAAGAAGCTTGCGGATGAAATTCTGGCCATCGGCGGCGCCATCGTGAGCGAGACTCCTGTCGGCACATTCCCCGCCCCGCAAAACTTCCCCCGCCGCAACCGAATCTTGAGCGGCATCAGCATCGCCGTGTTGGTCGTCGAGGCCAGCGAGAACTCCGGCACGCGCGTCACCGCGCGCTGCGCCGCCGACCAGAACCGCGACCTCTACGCCGTGCCCGGCAATGTCACCAACAAAGGCTCCTGGACTCCCAACACGCTGATAAAACAGGGTGCTAAGCTCGTCGCCACCTGGGAGGACGTGTGGGAAGATCTGCCTTCGCAGGTCCGTCTCCAGCTCGAGTCCGAAGCGGGTTCTGGGACTGGAGTTGAATCCAAATCCGAAACCACGGCATCTCTTCTGCCTGAACCGGCCTTGCGGCCCGAAGAGGCGATTGTCCTCGAGATATTGCGCGCAGACCAGTCGCTGCAGATCGACGAAATTCTGGAGTCTCTTGAGAGCCAGCTGACCTCTTCCGAAGTCTTCACGGCGTTGTTCGAACTTGAAATCGCCGGACGCATCCGCCAGTTGCCGGGAAAGAATTACGTTCGTGCGCTATGAGACACTACGTTCCGGCGCAAGCCCGCAAATGCCGAATTTTGCGCAAGTTGGCGCAACATCGTGGACGCGGCCGGGTATTCAATCAGGCACGCTGGGGAAGTGAAGCGCTAGTATTAGGGCCCGGTTCCGTGGTAGCGTGCAACTCTTGTGGGTCCTGTTTTTTCGCAAGGATCAGAACGGACGCCGGCAAAATGACGTAAGGTCATTCAGGCGATGAAACCTAAACGCTGCTCCTGAGTCCAACAGGCCGAATCAATTTGGACAGCAATTGTCAATAAGGATAGTGATGAGCAAATCATTGGTGATCGTCGAATCTCCCGCGAAGGCGAAGACGATCGAGAAGTATCTGGGCAAAGGGTTCGAGGTCCGCGCCTCCATCGGACACATCATGGACCTGCCCAAAAACGACATTGGCGTCGAACTGAAGAAGCGCACCTTTGAGCCGGAGCTGATTGTCTCGCCGGGCAAAGAAAAAGTCGTCGATCAGTTGAAGAAGGCCGGCGCGAAGGCCGACGAAATCTTCCTCGCGCCTGACCCGGACCGCGAAGGCGAGGCCATTGCCTATCACCTCGCCATTCAACTCGGCACGAACGCGCAAGAGCGGAAAAAAATCCGCCGCGTCACCTTTAACGAGATCACCAAGAAGGCTGTGCAGGACGCGTTCAAACACGCGCGCGACGTGGACCAGAATCTCGTCGATGCGCAGCAGACGCGTCGCGTTCTCGATCGCCTTGTCGGCTATCAGATTTCTCCGCTTCTCTGGGACAAAGTGCGCCGGGGCCTCTCCGCCGGCCGCGTGCAAACCGTTGCTCTGCGCCTCGTCGTCGAACGCGAGCGCGAGATTCAAGCCTTCAAACCCGTCGAGTACTGGACCCTCGAAGCGCTGCTTCATCCCGAAAAGCACGCCGACAAGAGTTTCAAGGCGCGCCTGGTTGGCATCGACGGCGAGCGCATCGCTGTCGACACAGTCGGCGCTCCCGCGCTTCCCAGCGAAAAGGAGATCAACGCCGCCCTCGCTGCTCTGGAAAAAGCCGCATGGACGGTTGACTCCATCGCCAAGCGCGAACGCAGGCAGTCTGCCCCGGCGCCATTCACCACCAGCCAGCTGCAGCAGGACGCAGCGCGCAAGCTCGGCTTCAACGTGCGTCGCACGATGGGCGTCGCCCAGCGACTGTACGAGGGAATTGAGATCGGCGCCGAAGGAACCACCGGCCTCATCACTTATATGAGAACCGACTCGCCGCGCGTCTCGCCCGAAGCCATCACCGGCGCCCGCGCCTGGATCGGCAAGGAACTCGGCTCGAAGTATCTGCCCGACTCGCCCAACGTCTTCAAAGGCAAGAAAGACGCGCAAGACGCGCACGAAGCGATTCGTCCCACGGACGCGGCTCGTACGCCGGAATCCATCGCTCGCTACCTGAGCGACGAGCAGCTCAAGCTCTACACGCTCATCTGGCGCCGTTTTGTCGCCTCGCAGATGGCGCAGGCGCAGCTCGCGGTCACGCAGGTCAACATCGCCGCCAAGAGCACGCTCGACAAGAAGACCTATGACTTCCGCGTCAGCGGTACTACCGTGATCTTTGACGGCTACCAAAAGCTTTACGAAGCTTCGAAAGACAAGAAGGACGAAGACGACGAGTCGCTGGCCAACAAGCTGCCGAATCTCGACGGCGTGAAGAACCTCGACCTCGAGAAGCTGATTCACGAGCAGCACTTCACCGAGCCGCCCCCGCGCTACAACGAAGCGTCTCTGGTCAAGGAGCTCGAAGAGCGCGGCATCGGCCGTCCATCAACCTACGCGTCCATCATCAACACCATCCAGGATCGCGAATATGTCGTGAAACACGGCGGTTCACGCGGCCGCTTCTATCCAACCGAAATTGGCATGGTGGTCTGCGACCTGCTGGTCGAAAGCTTTCCCTACATCTTCGACACCAAGTACACCGCCAAGCTCGAAGAAGAGCTCGATGACATCGAAGACGGCAAAGAGAAGTGGACCACGCTGCTCAACGGCTTCTACGACCACTTCGAAGATGAGCTGAAGGACGCCGACAAGACGATGCGCAATATCAAGCGCATGGAACAGGCAACCGATGAAAAGTGCGAAGTCTGCGGCTCGCCGCTAATCCTCAAGTGGGGTAAGTTCGGCAGCTTTTTTGCCTGCTCGAACTTCTCAAAGCAAAAGCCGGTCACGGTCGCCATGGGGCCCTGGAAGAAGGACCAAAAAGCGGTAATAGACAAGATCAAAAAAGCGCTGAATTTTCCGATGACTGTTCGTGGCGTCGTCGACGAAACCGACACGTACTCAAAAGAAGTAGCGGACGCAAAACAACTGGTTGCCGCGATTACCGAGGCAGCGGATCGAGTAGCGACGAAGAGCGGCAAGGTCGTTGTGGAGCAGTGGAGCTGCACGTTCACCAAAGAGAACACCGCTGCCAAGCCCGACATGAACACGCCCGAGGCCCAGGAAGCCGAAGTCAGCGAGGAGTACTGCGAGAACTGCGGCCGCGTGATGGTTCTGCGCCGCGGTCCATTCGGCATGTTCATGGCATGCCCCGGCTATAGCGAAGATCCGCCATGCAAGACTATCCGCAAGCTCACGCAGAAGCAGCAACAGAAGCCGCCGCAGCCTACCGGCGAAGACTGCCCGGTCTGCGGCAAGCCGCTGGTGCTGCGCCAGGGCGCTTATGGCGAGTTCGTCTCCTGCTCCGGCTACCCAAAGTGCAAGTACATCAAGCAGAATCTCATTGAAGGCATGAAGTGCCCCAAGTGCGGCGTGGGTGATATCGCCGAACGCAAGGCGCGGCGCGGGAACATCTTCTGGGGTTGCACGAATTACCCGAAATGCGACTTCACGTCGAACTACAAACCCGTGCCCACGAAGTGCCCTGAGTGCGGCAGCCCGTATCTTGTCGAGAAGACTCTCAAGTCCGGCATCTATCTCGAGTGCCCCAACAAAAAGAAGAGCGCCGAGGAAGAAGCTAAGACGAAGAAGCGCGGCAAAAAGACCGAGGCCGAGCCGGAGAACGCAGTCGTCTGCACGTACTCCAAGCGCATCGGCGATGCGCCGCCTCCGCCCACTGCGGAGACGCACGGCCCGATCGTCCAATCTGAGGACAAGAGGGAATTGCAACCCGCCTAACAGGAGGATCGCGTGCCCTGCCCGGAGGGCCAATGAAAGACATCGTGATCCTCGGCGGTCCGAAGCAATGACGGCCGTTGCTTCGCAACAACTCTCGCGTTTCCACAGCGCTATCTGTGCATCCGTCAGCGTGGTCAACGGAAGCTCTTGCTCAATCGACGGCGCCTGCGTCATTATGATCAACGGCCCAATAATTCACTCTCGGAGGCTCCTTTGAAAAAGGCCATCGCAGTTTTCGCTCTAGTTGCTTCATCCGCTGTCGCCGCGCGAGCGGCCGACTCGTCGTCCATCAACGGCTGGATATCTGATTCCATGTGCGCCGCCAAACACGCCGGCACAGGCGCTGCGTGCGCCAAAAAGTGCATCGAGGGCGGCGAAAAGCCTGTCTTCGTCGACGAGTCCAAGAAAGCCGTCTGGTCCATCGACAACCCTGACGCCGTGAAGGAGTACTACGGCGCACACGTCACCATTCACGCCACCGCCGATCAGAACGCGCACACGGTCCACATCGATTCCATCGCCCAGGCCAAGTAGTAGCCCGGTCTGACTCGGAGACGAACCTTCGCGCGCACTCGTCAATTTGGCCAATCTCTGTTAGTGTCATATCGATTAACGCTGCGCGGGACCAACAATCCTGCGCGGCGGTCTCTCTCTGAATTGGCCGGTAACTCGAATGGCAAGAGCAACTTGGAATGGAAAAGTCATCGCCGAAAGCGATGTCACGGAAACCGTAGAGGGGAATGTTTACTTCCCTGAAACAAGCCTCAAGCGGGAGTTTTTTCGCCCTAGCAGCACTACCTCCACCTGCCCCTGGAAGGGCCAGGCCCGCTACATGAGCCTCTACATCGACGGCCAGGATAATCCTGACGCCGCCTGGTACTACCCCGACCCCAAGCCCGCCGCCCGCAAGATCAAGGGCTATGTCGCCTTTTGGCGCGGCGTCGAAATCGAAAAATAGTGGATCGGGACATCCGCAAGGCAGTGTCTCCCAAACGGGTGCTCAGCGCATCCGCAGTCGCTTCTAGTTTGCTCGCGGTTCAGCTCACGCTAGCCGTCTGTGGCTGTGCGCATGAGCCTGTCGCATCAACGCCTGCAACCGCGCCCGCAACGCTCTCCGGCGATTCCGCTCACCCCGGTCAGACTCAGGGCTGGGTCGATGTCAAGCTATACTTTGGCCTCGGCCTCGCAGACCACCCAGAGAATGGCGTCAGCGAAGCCCAGTGGCGCGACTTCCTCGACAAGGAAGTCACGCCGCGCTTTCCCTCCGGTCTTAGCGTCGTCGACGTCTACGGCCAGTGGCAGGGTAAAAATCAGACCGCGCCCGAACGCCTGCGTTCCAAGATGCTCGTGATTCTTTACCCCGACACGAAGGAAAACCGCGACAAGATCGAAGCCATCCGCGTCGCGTGGAAGCAGCGCACCGGCGACCAGTCCGTCCTGCGCGTCACTGAACCGGCTGACGTCTCCTTCTAGACCCTTAAGCTCCTGCGCGACCGCAGCCAGAACTCGATGACGAGCGTGTTGATCGAGAAGCCGATCCAGAACGCGATCCCAAAGAACTGATGCGGGGTCAGTCTGGTCGTTTGCGCAGTGGCGAAGAAGATCCCCATCACCGGACGCGTCGTAGCAATGCCCAGTAGGACCGCGATGGCGCGCACCATCCAGACACGCTTCTTCGCCGCATCGCCAAGCCGCGCAAACCACAACGCCCGCGCCAGCGATGCGACAAACAGCGTATCGAAGAACAGCACGGCCGAGCGCTCCACCCATCCGCCCACGGCGTAGCGGCTCATTGCGTATGCGCTCGCCGCTACAACAAAACCGAGCGCAAAAAACGTCCAGTCCACTTGTCGTAAATCCCGGCTGCGCCTCCAGAAGACAAACGGCAGCAGCAGAACGAACGCCAATGCACAAGAGATGTGGATCCAGGTCATAGCGGCCTCGGATCGAAAGAACGCATCGAGCTGCGCAAGCTGCGGCGGCGCGCCAGAGCCAGTAGGCGTCAACAAAGCGACGGCGCGTCGCACGACGACCGCCACTGCAATTACGAGGCAGGCCCAGAAACCGGCCCGAAGCCAGAGCGGGAAGCGAACGCTAAGATCGATCGCTTGCGTATCGCCGTAATCCTTAGCCCAACTCCTCGTTTCGGATTTGGCGGACGCGTTCATGAGCCGAGCCTCCGATGCAGGCACTCTACATATTAGTTTGACATATTGTCAAACTAAATATCCGCCCCTAAAATGAATTGGTGGGCAAGAGAAAAACGAAACCGCCCAATCGTCCTTACGAGCTGGGCAAGCGGCTGGAGCAGATGGACCACAGCCGCGCCGCGATTCTGCGCGCCGCCCGTGCGCATCTTGAAACCGGCGGCTATCGCCAGCTCACGATGGCCTCGCTCGCCGCTGCCAGCGGCGTCACGCGGCAGACCGTGCACAATCTCTTCGGAACTAAGAAAGCGATCCTCGAAGCGCTCTTCGACGTCATCGCGCTCGATGGCGGCATGGACCGCATGCGCGACGCCATGGCGCAGCCGTCGCCAGACGCCATGCTCTCGCTCTTCGTTGAAATCTTCTGCCATTTCTGGTCCAGCGATCGCGTGTTGATGCGGCGCATTCATGGCATCGGCGCCATCGATCCGGAGTTCGGCGAAGTGATCGACGCGCGCAATCAACGCCGGCTGATAGCGGCCACGCGTATCGCCGGCCGCCTCGGTCAAGAGAAGATCGAGCGGGGGCAGGGAACGAATCAGCGCGCAGCTGCTCTGGCCGCTCTCACGTCCTTCGAGTTCTACGACGTGCTCGTAGAAAGCTGCATCGACGAACGTCAGGCCGTCGCCATTGTTTTGGATCTCTCGCGCAACCTGTTCGCCGGTGGATCGAAGGGTGCATAACCGAAGTCGCCCAATGCAACACCAAGACGGCGTGCCTCTGTGGGTCGTCCAAGTGCACAGAGCAGTCCGCCGCACGCAGCGCCTAGTAGGCTTGCAATTGATCCATCGGCAGCCGGATCCGGAAACACGTCGAACCAGGCTCAGACTTCACGCTGATATGCCCGCGATGCTTGCGCACGATGCGCATCGCGTTATCGAGACCCAGGCCAAGCCCTTGTCCCGGCGGCTTGGTCGTGAAGAACGGCTCGAAGATCCGATCTTGCAGCTCCGATGGAATACCCGGGCCTGTATCCCAGATTTCCACCAGCAGCATCTCGCCCTCCAGCCGGCACGCCAGCCTGAGCGTCCCGCAATTGCCCAACGCGTCCAGCGCGTTCTCGATCAGGGCTGTCCACACCTGGTTCAGCTCGCTCCCGTATGCGCTGATGTGCGGTAGATTCGCGTCGTAATCCCGCTCCACCTTCACGTTGGTCATGCGCGACTGCAGCATCTGCAGCGTAGCGTCCAGTCCCGCCGGCACGTCCACCTCGAGAATCGGCGCGCGGTCCATGTAGGAATACGCCTTCACAGCGCTGATCAAATCGAAGATCCGGTCCGTCGAATTAATCAGCGTCTCTACTGATCGCGACGTCCGCAGATAGCGCGCGAAAAACTGCAGCGCGACCGCAATCTCCTTGGCGTGCAGAAAACTCCCCAGCACTTTTAGCTCATCGACGGTCACACCCTGCTCGTTTAGTTGCGCCGCCACATCCCAGGCGCCCTCGCAAGGCAGATCGTTCAGCCATGTGCGGAGTTCCTCTTCGCGCTCGATCAGGTTGATCGCATCTGTGGGCTTCGCTTCTTCGCGCCGGCTCAGCACCCGCTGCTCCCAATCCTCAATGCCGCGAATCTGCTCCTCTGACAAACACAGATTCACCAGCTTGAACCGGTTGGCGCGATTGGCTCTCAGCTCCGTCACCAGGCTCGAAGCCGATCTCTGCGCCGCCGAAGCCGGATTATTCAGCTCATGCGCCAGATTCCCCGCCAGCTTGTTCAGCGACGCCAGCTTCTCCGCCTGCTGCTCGATGCGCGTTACCTCGCGCACGCGATCCAGCAGCGTCGTCACCACGCGCTGCGCCATCGACGGAATAGCCTCCAGCATCTCAGGGAAGAGCGATTTGTGAATCAAAATCGCCCATACCGGCGAAATGGAGTAGCCCTGCCCACCGTATGTCTTCATCCGCGAAAAGGGCAGCAGTCCCGTCATCTGTCCCGCGCGGCCAATAAATAACGCCATTGGCGCGTTCTGGCCGTGCCGGCGCACATGAATCTCGCCCTTCAGGATCAGCATCATTCGCTCGGCTGGAGCGCCTTCCTCAAACAGCACGCTGCCTGCGTCCACCACGATCTCTTCGCCGTGGCGCGCCAGCCAAAGTCTGTCTTCCAACGGCAATCCATGCAGCGGACTTATGCGATCAATCGCCGCGGCAATCTCTTCAACAGGTGTAGGAGACACAGGCGCAGGAGCAGCAGCAGGGGAAAGCATCCGCAGACCTCCGGTGTTCCACTTTAGGATATCTGATCCTTGATTCCAGATGCTGCTTGCGCGATGAATTCGCGCCTTTCTTTGTGGCAATTGGGACGAACGGGATCTGCACGAGGGCCAATGCTATGATTGGTCCGGTTTCTACAGCGATCAAGGAAAGCCCCTCATGATGAAAACCTTTACTTCGGCCATTTTGTTGAATTTCTCGCTGATTCTAGCGGCCCAAAATATGGCCCAGCCCGCATCCTTTGACTCCAACGCCAAGACCTTCCGCCTCGACGGCGGCGACGTCTCTTACGTCTTCGGAGTGAACTCGCGCGGCGAGCTGCAGCAACTCTACTGGGGAGGACGTATCGCCATCTCCGACCGTTTTCCACAAGCGCAGTCGCTGCGCGAGTGGGCTTCCTTCGACGACTCCTATTCCAACACGCCGCAGGAGTACGCCGGCTGGGGCGCAGGCCTCTTCAATGAGCCCGCCCTCAAAGTCACCTTCGCGGACGGCAATCGCGACCTCGTCCTCCACTACGACAACCACAAAATCACGCCGCACGGCTTCGACATCGTTCTCAAAGACATCAAGGCTGCCGTCTTCGTCACCCTGCACTACTCCATCGATCCGGAAACCGGCATCCTCGCCCGCTCCGCCACCATTGAAAATCGCGAAGCCCAGCCCATCACCATTGAACAGGCTGCAGCAGCCGCATGGGCCTTGCCCGCCGGTCATTACACGCTGAATTACTTAACCGGACGTTGGGCCGGCGAGTGGACCCTCACCCAGGAACCGATCCATCCCGGCGCGCGCATCATCGAAAGCCGTCGCGGCTCCACAGGCCATCAAGCCAATCCCTGGTTTGCAATTCAGTCCGGCGACACGAGCGAAAACCACGGCGACGTTTGGTTCGGCGCCCTTGCCTGGAGCGGCTCATGGCGCATCACCGTCGAGCAAGATCAGCTCGAAGCCGTCCGCATCACCGGCGGCTTCAACCCCTTCGACTTTGGCTATGTGCTCGCTCCCAATCAGTCGCTCGAAACGCCCGTCTTCTATGGTGGCTACGCGGCCCACGGCCTAGGCGAGGCCTCGCGCATTCTCCACCACTTCGAGATCGCGCACGTTCTTCCGCACCGCGTCGGAGAAGGCGACACTGCGGCGCCCAAGCCGCGCCCCGTCATCTACAACTCATGGGAAGCCACGGAAATGAATGTGACCGAAGAGGGTCAGGAAGTTCTCGCTGAAAAAGCCGCTGCTCTCGGCATCAATCGCTTCGTCATGGACGACGGATGGTTCGGCCAGCGCAAAGACGACCACGCCGGCCTAGGCGACTGGTACGTGAATCCGCAAAAATTCCCGCACGGCCTCAAGCCGCTCATCGACAAAGTCCACTCTCTTAACATGGATTTCGGCCTCTGGGTTGAGCCCGAGATGGTCAACCCCGACTCAGACCTCTACCGCGCACATCCCGACTGGGTTCTCAACTTCCCCGGCCGCCCGCGCACCGAGCAGCGCAATCAGCTCGTCCTCAACCTCGCGCGGCCCGACGTGCGCGCCTACGTCTACGGCTTCCTCGACAAGCTTCTTACTGAAAACGATATCGCCTTTCTCAAGTGGGACTACAACCGCAACTGGAGCGAGCCCGGTTGGGATCAGCTTCCGCCGGCCGAGCAGAAAAAGGTCTATGTTGAGTTCACGCGCAACCTCTACTCGATCCTTGCCGAGCTGCACGCCAAGCACCCCAAAGTCGAGCTCGAATCCTGCTCGGGCGGCGGCGGACGCGTCGATCTCGGCATCCTGCAATACGCCGACGAGGTCTGGCCCTCCGACAACACCGATCCCTTCGATCGCCTCACGCAGCAGGACGGCTTCAGCTACGCCTACACGCCGCAGGTCATGATGGCCTGGGTCACCGACTCGCCGCACGGCATCAATAATCGCTCTGTGTCGCTCCCTTACAGCATGCTCAGCTCCATGCAGGGTTCGCTCGGCATCGGCGCCAACATTACAAAATGGTCAGACGAAGAGATGGCCACAGCAAAACGCCTCATCGCTGCTTATCACGAAGTGCAGCCGACCATCGTGCAAGGCAATCTCTATCGCCTCATCTCGCCGCGGAACGGCAGCGAGTTCTCCGCCACCCAAACCGTCAATCGCGACAAATCGCAGTCGGTTGTTTTCGCCTTCATCCACTCCACGCAAGAGGGCCACAAGTTCCCACGCCTGAAGTTGGAAGGCCTCGACCCCGCAGGCAACTACGCGCTCACGCCCATCGAAGGCAAAGCAGAGCGTGATACGCCGACGACAGCCAGCGGCGCCTGGTGGATGAACCACGGCCTCGACTTTAGCGATGAGTTTCGTGGGGACTTTCAGGCCGCGGCGTTTCGCTTGGATAAGAAGTAGCCCCGACAAACAAAAAAGGCGACCGCAAACGCGATCGCCTTTTGCATTACCTGAACGCTGGGTTTTAGCGTGTCTTCGCGACCTCTTCCACAGTGACCGGATCGAGGAAGGGCATCGACGCGCGCAACTTCTTGCCGACGATCTCGACAGGATGTTTTGCCTCCGCATCGCGGAAGGCCTGAAACTCTTTGCGGCCCGAGTTCTGGTCGGCGAGGAAGCGCTTGGCGAACGTGCCATCCTGAATATCCTTCAGGATTCCCTTCATCGCCTTCTTGCTCTCCTCGTTGATCACGCGCGGCCCGGAGACATAGTCGCCCCACTCAGCGGTATCCGAGATCGAGTAGCGCATGTACGCTAATCCGCCGCGATAAATCAGATCGACGATCAGCTTGAGCTCGTGCAGCACTTCGAAGTACGCGCTCTCTTCCTGATAGCCAGCTTCGACCAGCGTTTCATACCCGGCCTTGATCAGCGCACTCACTCCGCCGCACAGCACGGCTTGCTCGCCGAACAGATCGGTCTCAGTTTCTTCCTTGAATGTTGTTTCGAGCACTCCGGCGCGGGTGCAGCCGATGCCCTTGAGATAGCTCAGCGTCAATGCATGCGCCTTGCCCGTCGCATCCTGATGGATCGCGATCAGCCCAGGAACGCCGCCGCCTTCGGTGAACACTTCGCGCACGCGGTGCCCCGGCGCCTTGGGTGCAGCCATGCCCACATCGATGCCTGCGGCAGGCGCGATAGTCTTGAAGTGGATATTGAATCCGTGCGCGAAGAGCAGCAGCTTGCCCGACGCGAGATTGGGAGCAATCTCGTCGGCATATAACTTAGCCGCAGTCTGATCCGGAACAAGCACCATCACAACGTCAGCCCACTTGGTGGCGTTCGCAACCGTATCGACCTCGAGGCCGGCCTTCTGCGCCTTGGCGATTGATTTGGAGTTGGCGGCGAGTCCAACCTTTACCTGCACGCCCGAGTCCTTGAGGTTGAGCGAGTGGGCATGCCCCTGCGAGCCGTACCCGATAATTGCGACCTTCTTGGCCTGGATGAGCGTGAGGTCGGCGTCGTGATCGTAGTAAGTCTTTGCCATTGTGTTCTCGAAGTCCTTTTCCTGCTGGGTTAAAGTTCGTTCGGAAGTGGGTCAATGTTGCGGAGACCATTTCAGATTAATCGGGCTCGACCGTCAGGCGCTCTTCTTCAGCCTTGGCCTGCTGCTGAGCAGCGGATTTTTCTTCTTCGCCCGCGCCCAGAGCGCGGAGCACTCGGCTGGTGTGATGACCACGCCGCATCGTCATCTTGCCGCTGCGGCAGACTTCAAGTATGCGATCTTCGCCCTCGCTGAGCACCTGAATCAAGCCTTCGATCTTGCTCTCCACGCCGGTCATCTCGATCATCAGCGACTCCGGCGCCAGATCGACGATTCGCGCGCGAAACACCTCGGCCAGTTCGAAGATATGCGAGCGCGTCTTCGGCGTAGCCGCAACCTTGATCAGCGCCAGTTCGCGCGTGACTGAAGGCGCTTGCGCGATGTCGTCCACATCGACGACGTTTTCAAGCTTGAACATGCTGGCGCGAATGCGGTCGCCTGCTTCGGCCGATGCCTCACAGACCAGCGTCAAGCGCGAAAGCCCCGGCCGCTCGCTGCGTCCGACGCTGAGCGAATGAATATTGATATTGAGACGACGAAATAGCGAAGCCACGCGCGTAAGCACGCCCGGCAGGTCTTCGACATAAGCAACGAACGTGTGCAGCATTGAGTGTCCTTGCAACCGCAAAATGGCGTTAAGAGTTCTTAGTTCACAGTTCGTAGTTTCTCAGCAATAAACGGGACTCTTTGTCCACATCACGGTGCTCGCGTTAGCAAGATGCAACTACGAACTAAGAACTGTGAACTACGAACTGCCTTACTCGTCTTCCGGCGTTTCCAGCAGCGGATCCTTCTCCGGCCGGCGAATCATCTCATGCAAAGCCGCGCCGACAGGAATCATCGGATACACCGAATCTTCCTTCTCGACCAGGAAATTGATCAGGAACGCGCCAGGCGCTTTGCGCGCTTCATTAACGACTGTTTCCACTTCGCTCCGCGTGCGAACTGCGCGAGCAGCAATGCCATGCGCCTCAGCCAACTTGACGAAATCAGGGCTGATCAGCGGCGTCGATTCATAGTTGCGGTCGTAGAAGAACTCCTGCCACTGGCGCACCATGCCGAGATAGCCATTGTTGACGATGGCTATGTTGATCTTCAGTTTCTCCTGCACGATCGTCGAAAGCTCGGCTGCCGTCATCTGGAATCCGCCGTCGCCGGCCACAACCCAGACTTCCTTGTCCGGACACGCCGTTTTTGCTCCGATGGCTGCAGGCAACGCGAAGCCCATGGTTCCCAGTCCACCGGAAGTCACCAGCGTGCGCGGCTTCTCATGATGGAAGTACTGCGCCTCCCACATCTGATGCTGGCCTACATCGGTGACCACGATCGCGTCGCCGCCGGTGATGCGCCACAGATCGTGCATCACGTGGGCCGCATAAAGATGACCGGAGTCAGGCAGGTTCTCGATGTCGTGGACTGCGCATTCGCCCTTGCTGTTGTTGATCGTCTTCAGCCACGCGCTGCCGTCGCGGCCCCCTTGTCCACGGCTACTGATGCGCGGCAGCAGTTCTTCCAACACCTCGCGCAGATCGCCGACCAACGCCACGTCGGCCTTCACGTTCTTGTTGATCTCTGAGGGGTCGATCTCGATGTGAATCTTCTTGGCTTTCTGCGCGTAAGTTGCAAGCGTTCCCGTGACGCGATCGTCGAAGCGCATGCCGCAGGCGATCAGTAGATCGGCTTCCTGAATGGCGTGATTCACCCACGCCTCGCCGTGCATGCCCATCATGCCCAGGTTGAGCGGATGAGATGCGGGAAAACAGCCCAGTCCGAGAAGCGTCAGCGCAACCGGCGTCTGTGTGCGCTCGGCCAACGTGCGCACTTGCTCCATCGCGCCGGATTCAGCGACGCCGTGGCCGGCAAGAATCACAGGCCGCCTGGCATTGCGAATCAGCTCGGCAGCGTGCTCGAGCCCATGCTTCTCCACCTTGAGCATCGGATGCGGCCGATAAGGCCTCGGCTGCGCGGCCGCGAAGTCAAACGTCGCCTTGCCCTGCTGTGCATCCTTGGTGATATCGACCAGCACAGGCCCTGGCCGTCCCGATTGTGCGATCTGAAACGCCTGTCGTATCGCCGGCGCGATATCCTCGGTACGGCTGATCAGAAAGTTGTGCTTGGTAATCGGCAGCGTGATGCCCGTGATATCGACTTCCTGAAATGCGTCGGAGCCGAGGAGCTTGCTCGAGACGTTGCCCGTGATGCACACCATCGGAATCGAATCGAGCATCGCCGTCGCGATGCCGGTGACAAGATTCGTTGCGCCCGGTCCGCTCGTTGCAATCGCTACGCCCACCTTGCCTGAGGCCCGCGCATAGCCGTCAGCCATGTGCGCTGCGCCTTGCTCATGCCGCACCAGCGTGTGATGAATGGGAAACTTGCGCAGCGCGTCGTAGACAGGCAGAATCGCGCCGCCCGGATACCCAAAGACATCCGTAACGCCCTCGCCGACCAGCGTCGCCCAGACGATCTCCGATCCGGTCAACGGCGTGGGCGTGTTCAGGTGAGCGTCTGCGGGTTGTGCGGTCTTCGCGTTAGCGTTCTTTCCCATGGTTGTGCTCCTTTGAGCGAGAATCGTTTTTTTCTGATCGCCGATAACTGCCTACTGTCTTATGTTGTTGCTCCAAGCGATGCCGAATTCACACGATCGACATACTTACGGAATACGCCTCCGGGCCAGCGCAGTTTAGGCGGCGTGAATCCCTTGAGGCGCTGCGTAATCTCGGCCTCGCTCACCTCAAGCGTGAGCGTGCGCTTGGCAATGTCGAAGTGGATGATGTCGCCTTCGCGTACGGCCGCGATGGGGCCGCCGACGAATGCCTCAGGCGCCACATGTCCTGCAGTAAAGCCGCGCGTGGCGCCGGAGAATCTTCCGTCGGTCAACAGCGCGACGGTCGAGCTCAACTCGGGATGGCCGCTGACCGCTGCCGTCACCTGCAACATCTCGCGCATGCCGGGCCCGCCCTTCGGCCCTTCATAACGGATCACCAGCACATCGCCGGGCTTGATCTTGTCTGACTGCACGGCCTTAAAGCAGTCCTCTTCGCAATCGAAGACGCGGGCTGGGCCGCGATGCTCTACGCGGTCCGCTGCGGCGATCTTCATCACGCAGCCATCGGGCGCCAGATTGCCTTTAAGAATCACGAGTCCGCCCGTCGGTTTGATGGGCTTGTCGAACGTGTGAATGATGATCTGTCCAGGCGTCTCCTGGGCCAGCGCAGCTTCTTCGGCCAGCGTACGGCCGCTGATGGTGAGCGTCGATCCATCGGCATGGCCTGCGTCGATCAATCTTTTCGCGAGGACCCGCGATCCGCCCGCAGCCTGGAAGTGCGAGGCCATGTATTTGCCTGCGGGCACCAGGTCGCAGATGAAAGGCGTCTTCTTGCTGATCGCGTCGAAGTCGTCGATGGAAAGCTTGATGCCCATCTCGTTGGCGATCGCCAATAGGTGCAGCACGGCGTTGGTCGAGCCGCCGCTGGCTGCGACGCTGGCGATCGTGTTCTCCAGCGCCTTGCGCGTGATGATCTGCGAGGGCCGACGATTGGCGCGCACCGCGTCCATCAGCATGCGCCCGGCTTCCTTCGTCGCTTCGAGTTTGTCTTTCGCGGTCGCCGGAACGCCGGAAAGATGAATTGGAGAAATGCCTAGAATCTCGCCAGACATAGCCATGGTGTTGGCGGTGAATTGGCCGCCGCATGCGCCGGCGCCCGGACACGCATTGGCTTCTAACGCTTCGAGCCCCGCGTCGTCGATCTTTCCCGCTGCGTGGGAACCGATGCCTTCAAAGACATTCTGAATCGTAATGTCGATCTTCTCGCCATTGGGGCCGCTCAGCTTGCCCGGCGCGATCGATCCGCCGTAGAGCATCATCCCAGGAATATCGAGGCGACAGAGCGCCATAATGATGCCGGGCATATTCTTATCGCAGCCGCCGATGCCAACAAGGCCGTCGAACAAATTGCCGCGCGCCACCAACTCGATTGAATCGGCAATCACCTCGCGCGAAACCAGCGAAGCCTTCATGCCTTGCGTGCCCATGGTGATGCCGTCGGAGATCGTGATTGTGTTGAACTCCATCGGCGTGCCGCCGGCTTCGCGAATGCCTTCCTTCAGCGCTTGGGCGATTTCGCGCAGGTGCACGTTACAGGTGCCGATCTCTGTCCACGTGTTGGCGATGCCGATAATCGGCTTGTGCAGATCGTCTTTGCTGAACCCGGAGCCCCGCAGATATGACCGCGCAGCTGCGCGGCTGGGGCCTTCAGTCAACGGAATGCTATTGCGCTTGCCTTCGATGGTCATTTTTTCCTTGATAGCGATGTTCCCGCGGTTAGCGGAGTTAGCGGCGTCAGTCGCCGAGATATCTAACTCCGCTCCGCTGACTCCGCTCTACTTTGCCTTCAACCAGGTTGCTGCATCATGCTGTGATTCGTACTTGTCCAAGGCCGCCGTGTGCCGCAGCGTCAGGCCGATATCGTCGAGCCCTTCCAGCAGGCAGAACTTGCGGAAAGGATCGATCTCAAACGACGACTCGAACCCATTCGCATCGGTTACCTTTTGCTCTTCGAGCGAAACCGTGAGTTGATAGCCGGGAATGTTCTGCGCGTTCTGGAGCAGCCTGTCGACTTGTTCCTCGCTCAGACGAACCAACACGATGCCGTTCTTGCCGGCGTTCGAAAAAAAGATGTCGGCGAAGGTCGGCGCGATGACGCAGCGGAAGCCGAAGTCGCTCAGAGCCCATGCGGCATGCTCGCGGCTCGATCCGCAGCCGAAGTTCTTGCCGGCTACCAGAATCTGCGCGCCCTTGTAGCGCGGGTCGTTAACCACGAACGTGGGATCCTGCTCGCCGGATGCCGTCTGCCGCCAATCGAAGAACAGAAAATCGCCGTAGCCGGTGCGTTCGATGCGCTTTAAAAATTGCTTGGGGATGATCTGGTCTGTGTCGACGTTGGCGCGATCGAGCGGCGCCGCGAGCGAAGTGAGTGTCTTGAACGGTTCCATTAGGCGGTCACCTCCTCGTTCGCAAAAGCGGATTTAGGCCAGGTGCGAATATCGACAAAGTGGCCGGCAATCGCGGCCGCAGCGGCCATCTCTGGACTGACTAGGTGCGTGCGTCCCCCGCGTCCCTGGCGTCCTTCAAAGTTGCGGTTGCTGGTGGAGGCGCAGCGTTCGCCCGGCGAAAGAATGTCGGGGTTCATGCCCAGGCACATCGAGCAGCCCGGTTCGCGCCAGTCGAAGCCGGCCTCTTTAAAGATCGTATCCAGGCCTTCTCTTTCCGCCTGCGCTTTTACGGCCTGCGAGCCTGGAACCACCATCGCGCTCACGTGCGTCGAGACCTTGTGGCCTGCAGCGATGCGTGCTGCGGCGCGCAGGTCTTCTATGCGGCCGTTGGTGCAAGATCCGATAAATACGCGATCGACAGCAATCTCGGCGAATGGCGTGCCGGCCTTGAGGTTCATATACTCCAGCGCCCGCTCGAACGATTTGCGGTCAACCTCGTTGGCGGCCTTCGCCGGGTCCGGGACCTGCGCCGTTACCGGCGCCACCATGCCGGGACTAGTTCCCCAACTCACGTAGGGAACAAGCGACGCGGCGTCGATCACCAGCTCACGGTCGAATTTGGCGCCCGTATCAGTGGGCAGCTTGCTCCACTCGGAGACTGCCTTGTCCCATTCGGCGCCGTTGGGGCTGAAGCGGCGTCCCTTCAGATACGCAAAGGTCGTTGCATCGGGAGCAATCATCCCGGCGCGCGCGCCAGCTTCGATGCTCATGTTGCAGATGGTCATGCGCCCTTCCATCGAGAGCGCGCGAATGGCTGAGCCAGCGTACTCGATCACGCAGCCCGTGGCGCCGTCGGTGCCGATCTTGCCGATGATGGCCAGAATGATGTCTTTCGCGGTGACGCCCTGCGGCAGCTCGCCTTCGACCGCGATGCGGAAGGTCTTCGGCTTCGACTGCGGCAGCGTCTGCGTGGCGAGTACGTGCTCCACTTCGCTGGTGCCGATGCCGAACGCCAGGGCGCCGAATGCGCCGTGCGTCGAAGTGTGCGAGTCGCCGCAGACGATCGTCATGCCGGGTTTGGTGAGGCCGAGCTCAGGCCCGATCACATGCACGATGCCTTGTTCGCGCGAGTCGACGTCGTAGAGCTCGACGCCGAACGCTGCGCAGTTCTTGCGCAGCGTGGCGATTTGGGTGGCTGCGATCTGATCGACGATGTTCAGGCGGCCTTCGATCGTTGTCGGCACATTGTGGTCGACTGTGGCGATAGTGCGATCCGGGCGGCGCACTTTGCGGGCGGCCAGGCGCAGTCCTTCGAACGCCTGCGGGGAAGTGACCTCATGAACTAACTGGAGATCGATGTAGAGCAGTGTGGGCTCGCCCTTGGGCTCGGCCACGATGTGCTGCTCCCAGACCTTCTCGAATAATGTTTTTGCTTCGGAACTCATCCCTTATCCTCGTCTATGCATTCACGAGCATGGTTTTGACTGTCTCGCGGACCTTCGCGCCCATCTCTTTGGTCGAGAGCACGGTCAGTCCCTGCGTGTTGCCGCGCGCCAGATCGGGCGTGCGGAATCCCTGCTCCAGCACCTTGCGGACTGCTGTTTCGATGGCTACGGCTTCGGCTTCAAGCTTCGCGCTGTGGCGCAGAATCAGAGCGCCAGTCAGAATCGCGCCGAGTGGATTGGCAAGTCCTTTGCCGGCGATGTCCGGCGCCGATCCATGCACCGGCTCGTACAAGTTCACCTTGCCGCCGATAGTCGCTGAAGGCAGCATGCCCAGCGAGCCCGTGATCACAGCCGATTCATCGCTCAGAATGTCGCCGAACAGATTCTCCGTCAGCACGACATCGTAGTTGCGCGGCTGGTTCATCAGGTGCATGGCCATAGCGTCGACATACTGGTGCTCGACTGTAACGCCGGGAAATTCTTTCGCGACTTCGTTCACCGTGGCGCGCCAGAGCTGCGAGACTTCGAGCACGTTGGCCTTGTCCACGCTGGTCAACTTTTTGCGCCGCTTGCTCGCGAGCTCAAAAGCGATCCGCGCAACGCGCGCTACTTCCTCGCGCGTATAGCGCATCGTGTTCCACGCTTCGCCGGTGGCCTTATTCCACTCGCGCGGCGCGCCGAAGTAAAGTCCGCCCAGAAGTTCGCGCACAAAGAGAATATCGGCGCCATCGACAATCTCAGGCCGCAGCGGGCTGTTGACGGCCAGTTCTTTGAACGCGAATGCGGGACGCAGATTGGCGAAGCCGCCGAGCGCAGCGCGAATCTGCAATAAACCTGCCTCAGGCCGCTTGTCCGGGGGCAGGGAGTTGAACTCGTTACCGCCCACGGCGCCCAACAGCACCGCATCGGACTCGAGCGCCGCTTCAAGCGTGCCCTTCGGCAGCGGTGTTCCGTCCTGCACAATGGCGACGCCACCGATCCGCTTAGCGTTGATTTCGAGCGTGTGGCCGCCAATCTGCGCGATCTCCTGCAGCACCGCCACCGCTTCGTTAGTAACCTCCGGGCCGATGCCATCGCCCGCCGTGACAAGAATCTTCAGATGCATTTTTTACCCAGTCTCAGTTGTGAGTTCTTCGTTCGCGGTTTTCAATCGAGAGAGCTTCGGCGTCCGAATCAGCGATGCGATGCAGTCCTAATCCAGTTCGGTGACCGGTATGTTGCGGCGATCGCGAATATTGTCCGGCAGCAATCCAATTAGATCCTGGTCGTAGATATTTTTCTTGCGATCGGCCAGCGCGACAAACCGGTAGTACATCTGCTGTAATTCATCGCGGTCCACCGTGAATCCGAGTTGTTCGAGCCGATGACGCAACGCGGCGCGGCCCGAGTGCTTGCCGAGCACCAGGTGCGTCCTTGAGACGCCCACCAGAGCCGGCGTCATGATCTCGTAGCACAACGGATTCGCCAGCATGCCGTGCTGGTGAATGCCGGATTCATGCGCGAAGGCGTTGGCGCCGACGATGGCTTTGTTGGGCGAGGGCTTGAAAGTGATGATCTGACCCAGCACTTCGCTCGTCGGGTAGAGGTTGGCAAGTTTGATGCCGGTCGATACGCCATAGCGGTCGCCGCGCACGAACAGCGCCGCCGCGATCTCCTCCAGAGACGCATTACCAGCGCGTTCGCCGATTCCGTTGATCGTGCATTCCACTTGCCGGGCGCCGCCTTGAATGGCGGCCAGAGAATTCGCAACGGCGAGTCCAAGGTCATCGTGGCAATGAGAAGAGATAATGACGCCTTTTTCGTTGATGGCTGGAATGCGCTCGCGCACTTCGCGGAACATCTGTCCATACTCTTCCGGCGTCGTATAGCCCACCGTATCGGGCATATTGATTGTGGTTGCGCCCGCATCTACGGCGATACGCACCATTTCGACTAGAAAATCCCGATCCGAGCGCGTCGCGTCTTCTGGAGAAAACTCGACGTCATCGACTAGCGCGCGCGCAAGACGGACCGACTCTCCGGCCAAGTCCAGGGCCTCCTGGCGGCCGATCTTCAACTTGTATTCGAGATGCAGATCGCTCGAGGCCAGAAACACATGAATGCGGGCGCGGTCGGCGAACTGCAGCGCGCGCGCGGCCATCTCGATGTCTTCTTTCTTGGCCCGGGCAAGGGAGGCGATGCGCGGTTTGCGAATGGCCTGCGTGATCGTCGAGATCGCGGCAAAGTCGCCTTCCGAGGCCATGGCAAAGCCGGCTTCGATGATGTCGACCCCAAGATCCTCCAGCGCATGCGCCATGGTGAGCTTTTCCTGCGTCGTCATGCTGCAGCCGGGGGACTGTTCGCCGTCGCGGAGGGTGGTGTCGAAGAAAACAACGTGATCAGAGATCATGCGTTAGACCTGCCGGGGGAGTCATTGCTCACGAGCACAGTTTCTCTTATCTGACCCTATAAGGCAAAGTTATTCTTTTTAGAAGAGCCATTAGTATCTGTTATGGTTGCTTCAGGTTAACAGCCAGGAGATTCGATGGACTTGACGCAGCTCGAGACCTTTCTGGCCGTCGCCGAAGAAAAGAGCTTTTCGCGCGCCGCGCAGCGGATGAACAGGACCCAGCCGGCTGTTAGCCAGGTCATTCGTAAACTCGAAGAGTCGCTCGGCGAGACGCTCTTCGACCGCGCATCGCGGGATGGATCGCTCACTGCCGCCGGCGTGCTGTTGCGCGAATACGCCGTGCGCTTGCTGGCCCTGCGCCGCGAGGCGACCAGCGCCCTCGGCGAGTTGAAGAGCCTGGAGCGCGGCTCATTACAACTGGCCGCCAACGAGTACACCTGCATGTACCTGTTGCCGGCCATCGACGCCTTTCGCCGCCAATTTCCACACATCAGCGTCACCGTGCATCGCATGTTGGCGAGCCGTATTCCCGAAGAACTGGGTTTGCGCACCTTCGAGATCGGCGTCACCTCCTTCCGGCCCGATCCCGCGCAGTTTCGCGCCATCGCCGTCTACGGCGACAGCCTCGCCTTCGTCGTGAGCCCCAAGCACTCGCTTGCGCGCGCCCAGCGAGTTTCGATCGCTGATCTCGGCAAGCAGGATTTCAT
>DATHNJ010000164.1:0-9728 GCA_035486155.1 Occallatibacter sp.
ATGCGTGCGGCGCTGAAAGACGCCGGCATTGAGCCGGAAGAAGTGGGCTACGTGAATGCGCACGCTACGTCGACGCCGGCAGGCGACGGCAATGAGTCGCGCGCAGTCGAGCTGGTGTTTGGCGAACATGCGCTGAGCGGCACGCTGAAGGTGAGCGCAACCAAGTCCATGACCGGGCATCTGCTGGGCGGCGCCGGCGGACTTGAAGCAGGCATTACCGTGCTGGCTCTGCAGAACCAGATACTCCCGCCGACGATCAATCTTGAAGAGGCCGATGTCGACTGCAAGCTCGACTACGTTCCGAACAAGGCGATTCCCCACAGCTTCGATGTGGCGCTGTCAAATTCGTTTGGGTTCGGCGGTATTAACGCGACGCTGATTATGCGGCGGTGGGTGGAGTAGCAGGGATCAGTTGTCAGTGATCAGTAGTCAGTTAAAAACGGCGCACATCGCGGGATGTGCGCCGTTTTAATTGCTTGAAATGCGCGGATAGATAAAGTTAATGCTGATGAGTACATGGAAGTTTGATGGACACTTTGCCTAATACCGCATTCTTCCCCGCCCGGCCTCCAGGGGCTATGCAGCTTTTGGCCGCACTCAAGGAGATATTCCCGCAATTCGGCCAGGGAGATGTCGTTGAGGATGTAAAGGACGCGGATGATACGGGACTGCATTGTGTCATGCGTCATTTCACAGAATATTTCGGCGCGAATCATCCGCAATTCTCTGAGCGTCAACTCACCGCCTTAGCGCGATTACTCGATGAGGCCGTCATGGTGAACGACGACCTTGAAAATGCTGTAGCTACATGCATGCTGGAACACCTGCACCAGATCAACGGCTGCAGGGCGCTCTCGCCTTATCTCTCCCAAAAAGCCAAAGAGCAAACCAAACCCTAAGACACACAGAGCGTCCATCGCCTAGTTTGACCGATTCGATCTAGGACCCGAAGGCTGCTGCCCAGCCTACGCCGATCAGCACGAACAGAGCCCACCATCCGAAGACAGTGATGTACCCGGAACTGCGTTTGACCCCGGCAACGGTCGCGATGCCGATGCCCATCAGGATCATGGTCCAGATGGTGACGATGTCGACCGCCGACGCCAGTGAATAAAGCGCGGCGTTGGTTTCCAGTGGATTCAGAAACGCGCCGGCGTTGGTCGGGGCATAGTTCTTGATGTTGAACGAATCGGGAGCGACGCCCGCGTAGATGACGATTATCCCCAGCACAACTTTGACGATTCCCGGCAGCCCCGCGTACATCCACACGGTGAAGATGCTGCCGTAGCTGGCTTTGCCGCCGAACATGAAATTGATCGTGCCCCACAGGCCCAGCGAACCGACCGCGACGATGATCAAGACGATCAGCGGGCCTGCGACGAAGACGCCCTGCGTGATGCCCAGCGCGATCTTCGTCGACGTCGCGCGCTGCTCGGGCGTCGCCTGGTTCATCCGGTCTTCCTGCTTGGGGTTGAGATGGATCTGGTTTTGCACCACCTGCAGCATGCCGATTTTTGTGACGACTGCGCCGTAGAGCACATAGCCCATCAGTGCGAAGACGATGAACGGCAGCCACCAGCTCTTATTGCCGCGCTTGATGTCGGCGAAGGTTTTGGAGGGCGCGGTGAAGGTATTGGAGACGCGCTGCCATTGAGATAAACCAGGCGCTTGATCGGCTACCGGCTGAACAACAGAATCGCTCATGATTCGCCTCTCGAAAGACTGCAGGGTTAAGTCCGCGTTTATGACAAGGGGAGACTGCGAGCACTTTGCGTTTTTCAAAAAAGTACGCAAGTCAGGACGCACGGGTTCCGTCCGCACGCGATTGTATCGTCGAATGCGGACAGAATGAAGCTGATTTTGTAGGGAGCCTCGGAGAAGAGGTTAAACCGCCGGATGAGCGGCGTCATCGGCCGAGTCGGCCGGTGTAGCTTGGTCATCGTCGGGCGGCGTCACGGTGTGCGGCGCCGGCTTGTGCGCCGGTCCCGCGCCGATGTAGCTCTTGTAGACCGTGATGTGGAAGCAGGCCTGGCGAAACTCCTCTTCAACGTCGATCTTGCCCTCGTTCTGCAAGGCGTCAAGGCGATTGCGCATCCAGTAGAGTTCGCTGCGCGTCAGGCCTTTCTTCGCGATGTCGATCGTGGCGCCGGTGAGATGCGGGCTGGCCACGTCTCCCTCGGCAGGCGCCGCGTTGCCATTGGTGCGCATCAGGCGCTTCTGGTATTCGACCGTACGCACGGCGGAACTGACCTCAAGAGCATTGTGGAACTGCGCCTGGTGCGCATTCGACAGATCGGCAAGAAATTTGGCCGTCCAGGGGCGGCAATAGCGGCGATCCTCGGGAAGATTGCCGTTGACGGTCAGGCCGCCGGACTCCGGCACGCGAACCAGTTGGCCGTTGGCGATGCGTGCATTGAGGTCGGCGTCGTCCTGAATGCGCTCGAGGTTGTCGGCGTTCGTCTTCTCATTCTGGCGGATCAGCGACTCGAGCGAGCCGCGCAACGGCGCCATGGCGACGATGCTGGTGCTGCCGAAGGGATTGGGCGCCAAGGTCGCCGCATGCATCATGGCGTGGGGAGCTGCGGGAATCTCTGCGGCTGCGATCTGGCGCGCCGCTTCCTGCGGAGAAGCCGTGTTAACGTCGTTCGGCTCAGAGACCTCGGCGACCGATGTCTGCGGCGTGGGAATGCCCGGGCGTGGCGCGTTGCCGGTTACCGGTGTCGGAACCATGCGACCGCGCGCGGCCGCAGATGAGCGCCGCTGGCTCATCCACCCGTAATGGCGGATGGGCATGCGTGTGCGCACGACAGCGGGACGCCTGCGTTCGACTCTGCGGCGGGAAACAGAAACGCTGCGCGACGAGTGCGCGCGAGCTGCGGCTACGTGACGATGGGTTGCGGTCGCGTGCGCTTCTTTGTGGCGCGAGCGAGCCTGCAGAGCGTGTGCGCGCGAAAAAGGCGCAGCGCACAGAGCAGCGAAAAGAAATCCGATAAAAACAGCGCGATTCACGAGGAGCGCGCGGAGATTCGAGAGCAGATTTAGTTTATGACGCATCAGAACCAGAATTCGAGTATTGAGTATGGCGCCCGTTCGTCCGATAAAGGCTCCATCTAGTTTACCGCAAACGGTAATTCGCAGAGCAGGTAAAGGTAATGAATGGCGCCAAAGATGTATGCCATCAACAAGTGATTGGAACCTGTCAGCCTGCGTTTTTGCTTTCAGGCAACACTCCTTCTTCGCGAATTGATCGACCTTTTCCACATGGTCTATACTTTTGGTATAGATCATGCAGGAGGCGCGCATGGCCCCGGCCGTTTCAAAAGATATCCACGCGAAGTTGTTCTGGAATGGACGCAGCCAGGCCGTCCGGCTCCCCAAGGAGTTTCGGTTTGAGGGCGACCGTGTGCGTGTGCGGAGAATCGGCGCGGGGATATTGCTCGAACCGGTAATTGAGGAGAAGAAAGAGCCTGCCGAAGAGTGGTTTGCCCGCATCGATGCGCTGCGTGGCGATCCAATCTTTCCGAAAGGCAGAAAACAGAAGCTCGCTCCCGTCCGCGAGTACTTCAAATGAAGTACCTCCTCGATACGAACGTCTGTATCGCTCTGATCAATGGCTCATCGGAAAAGGTGCGTCGACGCTACATGCAGGCCGAGCGGGATTCCGCGTTCGCAATCTCGGCGATCGTTCTTCATGAGCTACAGTACGGGATCGCCAAGAGCGAATTGGTTGCGCAGAATGCTCGTGCGCTCGAAGCGTTTCTGCAGAGAGGCATAGCGGTTCTTGATTTTGGCAGCATCGCCGCCCTCACTGCGGCGAAGATTCGTGTGGATTTGGAGCGCAAAGGAAAACGCATCGGAGAGTACGACACGCTGATCGCCGGCCACGCACTGGCCGAAAACCTGGTTTTGGTCACCGCGAATGCACGCGAGTTCAATCGGGTAAGGGGACTGACGCTTGAAGACTGGACGATCTAGCGCTTCAGATGCGCAAACCCCTCGCGCATCCGCTTCCAGGTCGCCGTCAGATCCTCCGGCAACACGCGGGTTTCAGCCACAGTCGTCATAAAGTTGGTGTCGCCAACCCAGCGCGGCAGCGCATGCAGATGCAGGTGTTCGGCAACGCCGGCGCCCGCGGCCTTGCCCAAATTCAAGCCGAAATTCAGCCCGTGGGGCCGGTAAAGGCCCTCCAGCACGCGTTCGGCCTTTCGCGCCAGATCCATCATCTCGTGCGCGCCTTCGGTCGTCATGCCGGCCAGCCGATCCAGATGGTTGTAGGGCACAATCATCACGTGTCCGGACGTGTACGGATACGCATTCAGGCAGATGTAGCAATGCTCGCCGCGCATGACCAGGCCGGCAACCTCTTCCGCTGCGTCCGCGCTCATGCCGTGCGCAATCGCGTAGTCCACCGACTGCAGCAAGTTGCAGAAGACGCATCCGGTATCGCCCGGCCATGCCGCCAATTGCGCGGGAATGCCGGGACGCGGCGCGCCGTCCGTATTCGTCACGTAGGAGTACCGCCAGGGAGTCCAGAGCTGATCCATAGTTCTGAAGGCGAGTTCCGCGGGTCGCCCTCAGTATAGAGGTCCGCCTCTGGGCGGCTCACGTGCGCCGAGGTTGCTCCAGTGAAACGCCAAGACGTTCAGCCGGAATGCCGCCTTTTCGGCCAATTCCCGCCGCGGACGGGCGCTTCTATGAATTTTCTGTATTATGCGCGGTCAATCCCCCGTCCGGGACGATCGCTGCGTTGACTATAAAAACAAGGGGTTGCTACACTTGAATGGTAGCTCCTGTGTGCGGATTCCATCAGTGAGCTGCGGCCGACCTCCAAGCCAGCCGTCGCGCGCTTGGTATTCCCACGGAGACGAGTCCACCCCCGGTTCTGCCGGTCGGATGGCTGTCTCCTTGTGAATCCCTTTCGTCCCGTGCGCGGTCTAATGGATAAGGCCCCCTGGGCGTCTCCGGATGTACGAACCCCGAACGCGCCTGCGCGAGGCGACACGCTGTCTGTCACCAGCGCTATTGAATCCCGGAGCAGCAGCGATGGCAAACGTCCTCAATCCAGAACCCGAGAGCATAACCCTGAACACCGAACTCGAAACCCCAACCCTTGACCCTGCGACGGAGCTTGAACAGCCGTTGCACGAATCCACGTCCAACTCCCAAGCCGTAGAAGCACTCGTTTCCTCCGCGCTGGACGCCGATGCCACCCAAGAGCCCGCAGCAGAACCAGTAGCGCTCTCTACCGAGACGCACGCTGCCGAGGCTTCGCTCCCCGAGAGCGCCCACGAATCCATGGAAGACTTTTCCGCCGCACTTGAGGCTTTCGAGCGCGAGCAGGCCGCAGAAGCGGCCGCCGTCGAAGCCTACGGCGATAAAGTCGTCACGGGCACGGTCCTCAAGCAAACGGAGAAGCACCTCGTTGTCGACGTAGGCCTCAAGTCTGAAGGCCTCGTTCCGCTCGAGCAGGTCGTCGATCATACCGGGGCCGTGAAGTTCCAGCCCGGCGAGCAGATCGAAGTCGTCATCGAGCACGAGGAGCCGGAAGGCGGCTACCTGGTCAGCTACGACAAGGCGCAGCGCCTTCGCGTATGGGACCACATTGAGAAGGCCCACAACGAGAAGACTCCGGTTATCGGCACAGTCGTCAGCCGCGTCAAGGGTGGTCTCACCGTTGACATCGGCATGAAGGCTTTCCTGCCCGGCTCGCAGCTTGAGATTCGCCCCGTGCGCAATCTCGACGGCTACCTCGGCCAGCAGATTGAAGTCCGCGTCATCAAGCTGAACAAGAAGCGCGGCAACGTCGTCGTCAGCCGCAAAGAAATCCTCGAGGAAGAGCAGAACGCCAAGCGCTCCACGACTCTGGAGCACCTCGACGAGGGTGCGGTTCTCACTGGAACCGTCAAGAACCTCACCGACTACGGCGCGTTCGTCGACCTTGGCGGCATCGATGGCCTTCTCCACATCACCGACATGAGCTGGGGCCGCCTCACGCACCCCCGCGATCTGGTGAACGTCGGCGATGAGATTCAGGTCAAGGTCCTCAAGTTCGACAAAGACAAGCAGCGCGTCTCGCTCGGCTTCAAGCAGCTCACGCCTGATCCGTGGCTCGACGCGACCGAACGCTACCCCGTTGGCGCCCGCGTCCACGGCCGCGTTCTCTCCGTCACCGACTACGGCGCGTTCGTCGAGCTGGAGCAGGGCATCGAAGGCCTCGTTCATCTCTCTGAGATGACCTGGTCCAAGCGCCTCAAGCATCCCTCCAAGCTGGTCAAGCCCGGCGACGAAGTCGACACCGTCGTCCTGAGCGTGAATCCGGCCGACCGCCGCATCTCGCTTGGCATGAAGCAGCTCCTCGAGAATCCCTGGGAGAACCTCAGCGACCGCTATCCGAGCGGTACGGTGGTCGAAGGCCGCGTTCGCAACCTGACCGACTTCGGCGCCTTCATCGAGATCGAAGACGGCATCGACGGCCTGGTGCACGTCTCGAACCTGAGCTGGACCAAGCGCGTCAAGCATCCGTCTGAAGTCGTCAAGAAGGGCGAAAAGGTGAAGGCCGTCGTTCTCGGCGTCGAGCCGCAGAACCGCCGCCTCTCGCTCGGCATCAAGCAGCTTCAGCCCGATGTCTGGGAGAGCTTCTTCGCCTCGCATCGCGTGGGCGATGTGGTCCATGGCAAGGTGCTGCGCACCGCGCAGTTTGGCGCTTTCGTTGAAATCGCCGAAGGCGTCGAAGGCCTCTGCCACATCTCCGAAGCCGTGGGCGAAGACGGTGGACAGGCCAAGATGGACCAGGGCGACGAGCACGACTTCAAGATCATCAAGATCAACGTGGAAGAGAAAAAGGTGGGACTCAGCCTGCGCGTATCCGGCCACGAAGCCAGCCGCGCCCAGGTGGAGCACTACAAGGAGAACGCTCACAAGGCGCCTGTCTCCAGCTCAACCACTACGCTTGGCGATCTGATCAACTGGAAGAGCGAACGTTAAGTTCTCTCCACCGCAAGACCAACGGCCATCCTTCGGGATGGCCGTTTTATTTGCCGCCACGCCTTGATCGCCGGGTTGATCTTCAGCGGCGCCGACAAGCCGACCGAATGGCGGAGCCTTCAGGCGCCTGCGTGAGGGGCTCAATCTACGGGGCTGGCTCGCTGACGTGCTACGCCGCTCAGCGGCTCGAACTTGCCGCTCTTGTGAAAACAGTTCTATGGATGTTCATAGACGCCGTCTAGCCTGAACTAGAACAAGCGTTCGATCCAACCGGCAAGCGCCTACGCCTGCCGCTCCGGAATCCACACCTGCATCGCCGAAGGCTCGCGATTGGCCCATGCATAGTAGGGAATGAGGCGAAGATTCGTTGGCGTTGTAGCTCCATGGGCTGGCTCGGCGTCTGAATACAATCCGCCTTGTCCAGCAGTTTTATTCAGCGTCGCAGGATGCTCCAGCACCATCACCCCGTCCAACAACTGTGGTTCAAAGCGCGTTGTCGTCTCGCCATCGGTCTTCGCCGTAAATCCGATCAGATTTTTGGCTCGATCCGCCTGATCCAGCCCCTCCATACAAAACACAACCGGCCCGCGTTGGAACGCCACGCGCCCGCGATCCTCCACGACTGCCGCATTCGCGCGCACTAACTGCGTCGCCATGTCGAAGTTCAACTCGATCGTGTCGTTGGCGTTCCACTGGCGCCGGATCGCCAGATACTCTCCGGCACGAGCCCCGCTGATGGGTTTGCCGTTTACTTTGACCTCGCTCTCGCGCGACCAGCCCGGAATCCGCACGAACACCGCAAACTCCGCCGGCGTCGCCGGCGTCACCGTCAGCTTCACCGCGCCGGACCACGGATAATTCGTCTGCTGCTTCACGCGTAATCCGGTTCCATCTTCGAGCCGCCAGTCCAAGGTGGAGTTGTCGTAGAGGTGCACATACAAGCCATCTTTGCTGGTGCTGTAGAAGTATCCCGGCAGCGCCGCAAATGTCCGCTCCAGATTCGGCGGGCAGCACGTCGTGTCGTACCAAGGATTGCGAATCCTGCCTTCCGGATCCTCGTGATCGCGCCAGTCGCCCGACGGGTCCCACGCCAGAGGATTGCGATAGCAGTATGTCTTTCCGTCGAGCGACATCCCCGAGTTGATTCCGTTGTAGAGCGAACGTTCAACCACGTCGGTGAACTTCGCCTCGCCCGACGCCGACAGCATGCGCCAGTTCCACATCATGTTGCCGATCGCCGCGCAGCTCTCGCCATACGCCGTCGCATTGGGCAGTTCATACGGATCGCCGAAGGCTTCGCCCGCTTCGCGCGCGCCTACGCCGCCGGTCACATAAAGCTGATGCTCCGTCAGGTCGTTCCAAAGAGTATTGAGCGTCTTCCAGTACGCGGGATCGCCTGTCTCGAGATAGTAGTCCGTCGCTCCGCAACAGGCGTACATCGCGCGCACCGCGTGCCCTTCAAGATGCGTGCGCGAGGTGAACGGCACGCCGCAAAACATGTACGTGATCTGGCTCTGTCGCAGCGGAATCCGATCGTCGCCGTGCAGTATGTAGCCAGCCAGTTCGACATATTCGCGCTTGCCCGTCGTGCGATAGAGCTCGATCAGAGACATCTCAATTTCAGGATGCCCGGCCACGATGCCTTTCTTGTTTTGCTCCGGCCCGTAGTTCGGAATCAGAAAATCGTCGACAAACTTGATGCCCGCATCGAGCAGCGTGCGATCTCCCGTCGCCCGATAGTAGGCGATTGCCCCTTGCAGCAGATGGCCGATGCAATAGAGCTCATGCCCCGTCGTCTGCACGTTGTATTGCATGCGCTGCGACGCGCGGTCGCCCACATAGTAGGTGTTGAGATAGCCGCCCGGCTCCTGTGTCGCGACCACTTCGCGAATCATCGTCTCGGTCGTGCGGCGTAGCTCAGGCTGATCGCCGGACTGCAGCGCGAACCCCACCGCTTCGGTCCATTTGTAGATGTCCGAGTCCGAATACACCGGACCTTTCTGCGGCTCGGATGATTTGCCTTCCAGACGCAAGAAGTTGTCCATGCGCCCGTGCGCCACCAACTCGTCATGCATGCTGGGAATGCTCGCGTTGAGATTGGTCTTCCGGCGCTTGGACCAGAATCCCTCTTCGATCACGACCGCGCGCACCGGAACCGGCCGTAGCTTGGCATACGGCGAGCGCGCCGTATCCACTACGCCTGCGTTCTTCCATACATCGGGGCCGGCAGTCGTTCCCTTTGGCTCGTCGGCCAGCGCGGAGAACAATCCTCCTTGCCCCGCGCGCGAGAGAGCAGGAGACAGGACGGTGGCGGCAGTGGAGGCAAGGAATGTACGGCGAGACCAGGCGCGTTTCATGAGGGCTGCGGCTCCTTTAAAATCCGACATTCCGTTCTAAGCCCGTCGGCCTGCCTGAGTCAAGAAAACGCTTACTGGGGCCGAAGAGACGTCTTTTCTAGTTGAGCCAGTAGAGCCGTCCAAGAGCTCGAGGATCTATGGCCTACGATTCGACTGCGGATGCGAGCGCCTTCAATTCCTCGCCCACCCGCTCGATCACTGCTGTCCAATCGCCTGGGCTGGGTTGCCGGAACAACCGCATCGTCGGATACCACGGGCTGTCTTCGTGATCGAGCATCCAGCGCCAGTCGGGTGTGAACGGCAGCAGCGTCCACACTGGTTTAGCAAGTGCGCCCGCCAAGTGCGCCACCGCCGTGTCCACGCTGATCACCAGATCGAGCCGTTCGA
>DATHNJ010000165.1:0-5822 GCA_035486155.1 Occallatibacter sp.
GGAGGGCAGGAGAGTCGAACTCCCAAGGCTGACAAGCCCTGCGACCGTGTCTCAAACGGCGTCCAGTACCCACCGGAAATACCCTCCAGACGCGTATGCCTGAGATTTGCAGACATTAACAAGATAGGAAGGCGCTCACAGTGATTCGAATCACGCGCGCAAAACCAACGTCATCACGCTACTCCGCGTGCAAGATCACGTCGAACAGCAGCAGACTCACAGTCGTAAAGATAATGTCGTAGCCAACAAGCAGCTTGATCCACAGCGACGGATCGCTGTCGCCGGTGAGGATGCTTTTTGTGGCGACCACCATCGCCAGCAGCGCCGGCAAAAAGATCGGAAACAAAATCAGCGGCAACAGCAGCTCGCGATTGCGGCTGCGTATCGCCAGCGCCGCAAAGAACGTGCCATTCGCCACCAGCGCCCACGTGCCCAGGGGCAGCACCAGCGCGAGCAGCCAGGCGTCCCCCTCGATGCGCAGGTTATACATCACTAGAAACACCGGCGCCAGGGCGATCTGCACAATCATGACAAACAGGAAATTCGCGATCACCTTGGCGAGAAACAGCTCCGCGCCCGGCGCCGGCGCCATGCGCTGCGCATCGAGCACCTGGTGGCGAATCTCGCGCGCCCACGCCTGATTCAGCGCGCTCACCGAAGCGAACATGGTCGCCACGCACAGCACGCCGCCCGCGATCTCGCGCGCAAACGATCCGCGCGGATCAAAAGAAATGGAAAACAACACGACCACAAGCAGCGCAAAGAAGAGCATCGAGTTGATGGCGTCCTTCGAACGCCACTCGATGCGCAGATCTTTCACCAGATGCGTCCAGAGCGCGTTCATCATGACCGTGAGCCCTCGGGCGCGGCTGTTTTCGTGAGATCGGCAGTCTGGACTTCGATATCGAGCGCCTGGGCCGCGCGCAAGTAGTCTTCGGGGCTGAGAATCAACTGTGTCCCGCGCGTCCCGGCCGATACGCTGATCTTGTCAAAGAGAATCGCGGTCTCGTCGATGTAAGCAGGAAACGGCTTCCGTGAACCGAAGACAGTGACGCCTCCGCGGATGTATCCGGTGAGCGGCTGCACATCCTTCAGCGGAACCATCTCTGCCTTGCGCAACCCTGCGGCCCGCGCGAGTTTTTTGAAGTCCAGCTCCGCGTCGCCGGGGATCACGGCGAACCGGTAGACATTCGGCCCGCCGGTCGTGAGCAGAGTTTTGAATACCTGCTCGGCGGGCATGCCGATCTTCTTCGCCACCGTGATCGCCGACAAATCTTCGGGATCGACTTCGTACTCGCGAAGTTCAAACGGAATGCCCAATCCCTCCAGAAACCGCGCGCCATTGGTCTTCATCGCGTCGGCGCCCCCGGTTCAAAAGATACGACACGTCCCGCCTTCAGCCGCAGCACCCAATCCGCAATCGGCGCAGCCAGGTCACGTTGATGAGTGGTGATCACGATCGTCCGATTGCCCTGACGAAACCCTGAAAGCAGCTCGACCATCTGCTGCGCGCTTTCGACATCCATATTGGAGAAAGGCTCGTCGAGCAAGAGTAACTCAGGAATCGGCAGCAACACCCGCGCCAACGATGTCCTCTGCCGCATACCCTGCGAGTACTGGCCCAGCGTGCGCGGCAACTCCGGATCGAGCCCGACTTGCCGCAACGCCTCCGCTGGCGTGAGGCATTTCTGCTCCGGATAAAGGCTCGCGAAGTAACGCAGGTTCTCCTGCGCCGTCAGCTCGTCGTACAGCATGGGCGCGTGGCTCATGTAGCCGATGCGTGCGCGTGCATCGTGCGGATGGAGATCGCCGAACACCTTCACTGTTCCCTGCGTCGGATGCAGAAGCCCGGCCAGAATCCGCAGCAGAGTCGACTTGCCTGCGCCATTCTCGCCGATCAGCACATAGCAGCGCCCCGGCTCGAAATCGACGGAAACCTGCCGCAGCGCGGCAAACGAGCCGAAGAGTTTGGAAACCTGAACAAGCTGTGCAGAAAACGAAGGCGCGCGGAGGGTCGAATTTTCTGCCTCTGCGGCGGGCGTCGTCATCCGGTCAATTCGCGGTGGGTGAGTTGGAAGAACTGCCGGTCGGAGTCACGGCCGCGCGCGGATTGGCTGGCGCAGCGTTTGCCGGCGCCTGCCCTGGCTGACCGGGCGCATACTTGCTTGCGCACTTGGCCTGCAGCTCCGACGCGTGGAAGACCCCGTCGCGCCCGAAGGTTCCGGCGGCCAACGCCTGCGCATCATCCTTGAAAGTGTCCGGCGGCGGCTCCGAGCCCTTGTAGTTGATCAGCAACGAGCGGCCTGAAGCAGCCTTGGGCGAGTGGCTTTCAAACTCGTCCAGAACAAACGTCACGTGCGTGCCGTTCTGCTCGATCGAGCCGGGCTTTACAAAACCCTCCACGCGCAGATTGCTCTTGTACGCTTTGTCGCCCATGCCATGTAGCTCGGCAATGGTGACGTAGTAGCTCTTGCTCGAGCCGTAGCCTGAATACGCCAGCCAGCCGATGGTTCCAAGGATGATGGCCATGGCGATGCCGATCCGCAGCGAGTTGGAGGATTTCTTCATGTTCACCCTTAACGATACGAGGCGAAGGGGGGCGGGTCAATCATGCGAGGCCCCGAGCGTGATCTGGATCACAATCTTATGACATTTCCCGCCGTATGGGTCTCGCAATGATTTCAACGCGCATTCTCAAGCACTTGAGCCGCCCGATCCAGCGCTTTGGTCAGTACGCCAAGCTGCTGCGCCGCCCGGGCCTGATCTTTGGCGTCAAGCGCTTCGTTCACGCCTGGAATCACCACCGCCGAGTAACCGGTGAACTCGCCCGGAGCATAAATGGTGTGCTTGTACCAGGGACGGTTGGGCAGGCCTTCGGGAGAGAGCAGCGCCGTCTCAACCTGCCGCAGAGCCTGGTTCAACCCGGTGGGATCGGTGGGTGCATTCACCTGCGCAGAGTGAGCCCTGTTCGCTGCGGTCATCAGATGGCCTGCCGCAGCGAGCGCAGGCCCGAAGTCCATGGAACTGTACCCTAAATCGCCCGCCTTGCGTTTGGCGGCCTCCAGATACGAAGTGATCTCGCGCGCATAGGCTGCATAGTCGTAGGGCAGCACATCGGCGTCCGCCATGCGAATGTTTTCCAGACCAAAGACCCGCGCCATCTCCTGCAGGTAAACGAACTTCGGATCGGCGTTCATCACATACCATGCATAGTCGTCGAAGGTCGAGTGATACACGCCGTAGTCGCCGCCGGAACCGACGTCGGTCGACGGCACGCCAGCGTGCTGCAAAAACGGCGTGAAATCGGATCCCGAACCGAGGTCGGCAACGCGCACCTCGCCCGATTGCGCCGGCGCATTCGATTCGCGCTGCTCTTCGTTGCGAGTCCCCTTTGCTCTCCATTGCTGATACACCGTGCCGCCAACAGGGCTCGGCACCGATTGCGTCACCTCGCGCACGAACTGTTTGAGGGATGGGACAGCTGCGGCTTCGAAGTTCGGACCGGAGACGGCGACGTCCGTATTGAAGTACGCCACTGCATGGTCGATGGTCTGCGCATGCTGCTCAACCCATTCTGTCGAGCCCACGAGGCCTTCTTCTTCTGCATCCCAACTGCAAAAGATCAGAGTGCGCTTAGGCCGCCAGCCGGTTTTCAAAATCTCCCCAACGCCGTGTACTGCTTCAAGCATCGCGGCGGTGCCGCTGTTGGGATCGACTGCTCCATACACCCACGCATCGCGGTGATTGCCGCTCACCACCCACTCATCGGGGTACTGCGATCCCTTCACTTTGCCGATGACGTCCCAAATCGTGCGGCGCTGATAGTCCTGCTGCGAGACGAGATGGACTTTCACGCCGCCCGCCCCAAGGTGGTAACGAAAGGGAAGCGCGCCTTGCCAGCCCTGCGGCGCGCCTGGCCCTTTGAGGGCCTGCAGAATCGGCGACGCATCGTGATAGCTGATGGGAATCGAAATGATGTGCGGCTGATTGCCCTCGGGATTGATGCGCGAGGAGTCCGGCAAGTCCGGCGTTGAGGCTACGCCGGGCGTCTCCGGATCGCCGGGATACTTGAACAGGTACTGCACCGATCCGCGTTGCACGCCCATCTCCGGCCGCCACGGCCCGTTTGGATAGGCGTCGCCCTTGAAGTAGCCGTCATCCTGTGGGTCGGAGTAGATAAGCACGCCGGCCGCGCCACGCTTCTCGGCGATATAGACTTTGACGCCGCGGAAGTTGGCGCCGTAACGCGCCAGCACGATCTTGCCGTGCAGGTCGATGTGCTGCGCAGCGAGCTGGTCGAAATCCTCAAGCCTGCCGTAGTTCGCGTAGACCACGTCGCCGGTTACATCGCCGGAGCCGGAGGAGCCGTTAAAGGGCATCACCACGCGCGGATCGTCCTGTCCCGGATCGTTCGCCACATGCTCGCGGGTGGGCCCGGTCATCAGCGTCTTGCCGTCAGCATCGAATGCCTCTACGCGCACCACCTTGGGTTGATTCATCAGCACTCGATACGGCACGATCTCCGTTTCCAGGCCCGCCGCGCGAAACTTCTCCGCCACATATTCGGCGGTCTTGTGGTCTTCCGGCGTCGCAGCCAAATGAGGCGCGGCAGTCAGCGTCTTCAGTTCTTCGCCCGCCAGCTTGGCGCTGGGTACATCCAGAAACTTGCTTTCGATTGCAGATTCTTTTGAGAAGTCAACATAGCCAAATGCGGCTGGAGCACTGGCTTGTGCGCTGGAGCGGGGCGAAGAATCGCCGGGGATGAAAGCCAGAAGGAAAAGAGGCGCAGCAAATTTGCGAATGAGCATCAGGGAAGCCCTTTTGGTGCGATGTGCAATGCGGTGGGATGCAGAGAAGGCGGATCGCAAGAGACCGCCATATTCAACACAGCTTACACTACAGAAGGAGGCGGTTCTGGACGAGCCAAGATTGGACCATGAATCGCCAGACGGCGAACGCGCGGAAGCCGCCGTGGAGACTTTGACCCCCGTAAGCGCACAGCCCTCGCGCATGCCGCGGATGGTCCAGGCTCTGCGCAACCCCAACTTCCGCCTCTTCTGGAGCGGCAACTTCCTCTCCAACATCGGCACCTGGATGCAGAATGTGGCCCAGGGCTGGCTGGTGCTGCTCATCACTAACTCCGCCTTCTGGCTGGGCGTTGTGGGGTTTGCCGGTTCGATTCCGTTTCTCATCTTTACGCTCTTCGGCGGCGTAATCGCCGATCGCGTGGACAAGCGGCGCCTCCTGGTCGTCACCCAGACGATCATGATGCTGCTGGCGTTTCTCTTGGCGGGATTGGCGTGGTTCAAGGTCATCACGGTGTGGGAGGTCGCGGCCATCGCCTTCCTCAACGGCGTCGCCATGTCGATGAATGCGCCCAGTTATCAGGCCATGGTGCCGAAGCTCGTCAAGCGCGAAGACCTGACCAACGCCATCGCCCTGAATTCCGCCCAGTTCAATATGTCGCGCATCGTGGGTCCGTCTCTGGGTGGCTATGCGATGGCGCTGTTCGGCGTGGCCGGCAACTTCTTTCTGAACGGCCTGAGCTTTCTCGCGGTGTTGTGGGCGTTGTTCCGGATCGAATACCCCCGCGAGACGCTGGCCAGGCACGAAAGCATGTGGACAAGCTTGTGCGGCGGATTCAGATATCTGCACAGCGAGCGCCAGATGCGAATTCTCATCTGGTTGATCGTGGTGGTGAGTTTTCTGGGAATTCCATTTCTCACCTTTATCCCTTACTTCGCCAAGGTGCAGTTGAATGTAGGCGAGAGCGGGCTCGGCTGGCTGATGGCCTGTTCCGGCTTGGGCGCCGTGCTGGGCGC
>DATHNJ010000166.1:0-50302 GCA_035486155.1 Occallatibacter sp.
CGCAGGGAGAACTCCAGTTGACGCGGTCCGCAATCGGCGCCGGGACCGCATCCGCTGCCTTCGCTGCTGATTGTGCCGGCGGATTCAATGTTGCCGCTCGGGTTACCCGCGGTGATGTGGTTGAAGACGTTGAAGGCGTCCATACGGAACTTGGCCGCAACACTCTCCCAAATCGTGAATGACTTGGAGACCGCCATGTCCGTCGAGTAGAACGTGGGGCCGCGATACGTGTTGAGACCTGCGTTGCCATAGTTGTCAAGGCCCGGATTCGAGAAGATACCGGTGCCCGGATCGGTGGTCACGTTCGTTGTTTGCTGCGTGTAGAAGCTGCGCGTGCCGGTGCCGCTGGCGCCCGGTACGAACCCGGTGAGACTGGTCTTCATATGTCCAGTCGCATTCGGAGCGCAGCCATTGCTTGTCGCGGGGTTCGGGCAGTCGTTGACGTTCTGACCGTTTTCGCTATAGCTGGCGGTGAACGGCAAGCCGCCCGCCCAGTTCCCCACCCAGCTCAACTGATACCCACCGATGAGCAGGTCGGTTGCCCGGTTGGCGTTCTGGGCAAAATCTTTGCCCCTGCCGAAAGGCAGATCATAGCTGCCGTAGAAGGTGATTTGCTGATCGCGCACTGCGCTGTCGCGAAGATGCGGTATCACGTGGCTCCACGTCCACAAGTTTGACGTGTCCCCGAATGCGCTCGCCCACTGATAGTTGGCGTTGACCGCGAGACCGTGCTTCATCGCCTGCGCGAGCGTGATCTGGAGAGCATCGAACTCCGTGTTCTCCGTATCTCCTCGGAAAGCGATACTGGTCGTCCAACCGCAGGCGCCGGCCGGCAACGTAACGTTGTCATAGCCAGATCCCGGCGAAACATAGTTCGGATCGGAACACGCCGGGAGCTTCGCCGCATAGTAGCGCTGAAGGAGGTTGTTGGTAGCCGTTGCTCCGGTCGTTGGGTCGATCGCGGCAGCGGCGGGGTCGGTCTTCCCGTTCGGCAGTGTGGGAGCCGGCGTGTTCGGGTCGTAGTGCAGGGTCTGTCCGTTGTAACTGCTTGCCCCCGGCACGGTGACGAACGATTCGTTGGGGTTGGTCCCATTGCTGTCGCCGTCGCCCAGCGTATGGGTTCCCTTGTTCCCCACGTAGGCTATCGTCAGCGATGTCGTTGGCGTAAGCGCACGCTCGACGCTCAGGTTCCAGGCATCAATTGACGGGAAATTGAGCGGCTGATTGCGGGCGCTGGAGCTGACTGTGGTTCCAGGATTGGGCAACAATCCGTTCGAGGGAACCGGCACGGGGGAATAGGCTGCCGGACCGGTGGCCAGAGTGAATGCCTGGACCAAAGTCGTCGGCGCATTGATTTGCTGGTTGGCCAAAACCGGGATGTTCTGCGTCACGGTATGGCCGAAGATCGAGCCAAACACGCCGGTGTCAAAGCTGCGCCCGTAACCGGACCGGATCACGGTCTTATCGTCCAGTTGGTAGGTCAGGCCGATGCGAGGCGCGAACAACTTCTTCTTGTCTATGTCCCAGCCGAGGTTCGAACCGACGCTGCCGATGCCGGCGACGTGCAGATAGCCATCGTCGAGGTTAAGCAGAGAGCCATTTCCGGGACCGTTGACCGTCTCCGGGAAGTAAAGCTCCCAGCGCAGACCCAGGTTGAACTGCAGCTTGCGCGTGACCCGCCAGGTGTCCTGCCCGTAGAAGAAAGTACGCTTCTGAAATTCCTTGGCGTTGGTGGACGTGGACACATAACGATTGAAGCTCGTGACGTCGCCGAGCATGAAGCTGGCGAGTCCCAGGCCGCCGGTTAGACTCGCCGGGGCCTCTGTGGGACCCGCGTCAAAGTTGAGCTGGCCGGCGCGATCATTGTCCGAAGGAACGCGCAGGTTGCGTCCGTACCGCAAATCGGCGCCAACCTTGACCGTGTGATTGCCCAGCACTTTGGTCCAGTTGTTGACGATCTGGAACTGGTCTTCGCGCTCGGTCAGGGGGCAGTTGCAACGGTTGATGTTCAGGCCGTCGCCATACACGATTCCTCGTGTGCCGCCTGCTGTGCCACCGCTGCCGCCGGGCAGATTCGCGATCGCAAACCCTGGGGAACCGGAGGTGATATTGCCGCCAATGTTGATTCCGGGAATGCCGAGCTGGTTGGCAAACTCCGTGCCCTGGTCATGCTTGGTGTCGATAACGTTGTAGCGGTAGTAGCCCAGCCGGAAGTCCGTCAGCAGCTTCGGATTGATCGCGATATCCATGCCCGAAGCCAGGCTGTCGTTCGCGCCGTTCGAGTTGCCGCCGTAGTTGTTGATGCCGAACCCGGGGCCGCCAGCCGCGCCGAACATCACCGTGCCCGACAGCGTGTCCCAGAAGCGTGAGAAGCGCTCAAATGCGTGCATCTTCTCGTTCAAGGTATAGTCCACGCGCTCAGTCCACTGGTTGCTGTTGAACAGACCGGTGCCCGTCTCGTTGAAGTTGCTGTCCAGACCGTTGTCTTTGCCAACTCCGGTCCCCAGCCCAATCCCCTTCGTGTAAGGCTCCAGGATCTTCAGCAGCGCGAGCGACTGCGGAGAGAGCTGCGCGGTGGGAATTACGTTGCAGGGATACGCTGTGCCACTGGCGCCTGAGGCGCCGCAACCAGGCGCAACAGCCGTGCCCGTGTTGTTGTAAAGGGTTCCGTTTGTGCCGAGTTGGGTGAGGTACTCGCTGAAGTCTGCGCCCGCGATGCCGCTGGGGCCGACTTCATTGCCGAGAGCGGTTTCCGTGAGCAGCGAGGTCGGCAACGTGTCTGTCGCCGCAGTACCTACCTTTTGTCGCTGCGCCTCATAGTTGAAGAAGAAGAACAGCCTGTCCTTGATCGCGGGACCGCCGATCGAACCGCCAAACCGGTTCTTCAGACCCGCCGGAATCGAGCCGGGCGCTTCGGAATAGGGATCGCGGGCCACGTTGGCATTGCCTGTACGGAAGTCGTACGCGCTGCCATGGAAGCTGTTCGTGCCCGATCGCGTCTGCGCCGTTACGACGGCGGATACCGCCTTGCCCAGCTCCGCGTCGAAGTTCTGCGTGGTGATTTTGGTTTCCGTCACCGCATCCATCGCCGGATTGATCACGATGATGCCCAGGATCGGGTCCTGGTTATCGGTGCCGTCCAGCTCGAAGGCTGTGCCGCCAAACGCCTGGCCATCGACCTGGATCTGCTTGGAGCCCTGCGGATTTTCATCGGCTGCGTGCGACCAGCCGAGCAACTGAGCACCGGGAAGCAATAACTGGAGGTTGGTGAAGTTCTGGTCGCCGACCGGCAGGCTCGATACCTGCTGCTGGTTGAAGATCGTGGAGACGTCGGCGCGGTCCGTCTTTAACTCCGGAACCGACTCGGCATTCACTTCAACCGTGGTGTTTTCGGCGCCTACTTCGAGCGCGGGATCGATGCGCGGGGCTGCATCGGCCTCTACGGATATGCCCTTGGTCTCAAATATCTTGAAACCCTTGGCCGTCACCTTCATGTCGTAGACATCGGGGATCAGGTGAGGAACGCTGTAATCGCCCGAACCGTTCGAGATCGCGGTAACGATGGTTCCCTTGGCTTCGTCTTTTACTGTGATGGTCGCGTTTGGAATTACGGCCCCGGTCGTATCCGTCACAGTCCCGAAGAGCGATCCGTAGACCGATTGGGCTGTGGCCGGCATCTGGGTGAGCAAACAAACGCAGGCTAACGTCGCCAGCGCAAGCGCTGTACGCGGGTAGGTTTTCATGCGGTCTCCTAAAAAGCGTGCTTGGTGTTTTCTGTGAACTGCTCGTGAGTCTGCCGGCTAGGCAGAGTTGTGATTCGGCTAGTCGGCTTACAAGGCGCACCCGTCAAAGCGGCAGGCTTGCTGAAAGTTCAGTGGCCTCTGCTCTCAAGAGTGTTGTTTTTGACGAGAGCGAAAGAGAGGGTCTCTGAAGTAACACGAAACCATATCCAACAAAAGGTTGAGATGTCAACGCTCAAATGAGAGAAAGATACGCTGCGCATGTAGCTCGCTAACGAACATTAACCAGCACTTATGCGGAAGTTAGGAGTTTCTTCGCTAAAACGATTTTCTGAATCGCTTTTCTGATTTCTTTCCTATTCAACCTGTGCCGCCGAAGCATGGCCAAGGTACGAAGGATGGCGTCGCATATAGGAAGGAATCACGTTAGTGATGAATTTCACTACGCACTGTTTGCGGGTGGATAAGCCGGCGATGGAGGCAGATAGGCGAGTCTCACTTATAAACAAACATTTGATTCCAGAGCGTCTCTCCCAATCGTGGCGCGAGAGGCGGGGCGGCAGGGATTGCTATCACACCATGTGCAAATCATCACGCCGACCGCAATCGATCACATGCGGCCGACGACCATCACACGTGTTCCCGAATCTCGTGTTGTCTGGCCGCGTTGCGAGCCATGGCTTTCACTTCGGGGCGCACGTTCGCCGGCCTGACCGGATCTGTTCGGCAAAGCTCCGCGCGGCGCCATCGTCGGGCGAAAACTCGAGCATGCGATCCAGCGTCGCCAACGCTGCATCACGATCGCCCTGCGCGCATTCTGTGATGGCAAGATTCATTCCTGCGCGCAACTGCGTCGGATCGTTCGCAAATACGTCGCGCCATAAGCGCAACGGCTCGGTCGTGTTCTTACGCTGCGCCTCAATCAGCGCCAAATCGCCGGCCGCTAGAGCATCGAACGAATCGGCCGCCAGCGCGGCCCTGTATTCGCGCTCGGCATCGCCTGTCTGCCCGTCGATCTGCTCCAGAAATCCCAACCGCGAATGGACCTCATGATCGTTGCGTGCGTCCTTCGCTTCGGTTTCGGCCTTACGCAATAAAGCGAGTGCGCGAACCCCGGCATCGTGATCTCCGCGCGCCGCCATCTGCGCATAGGCAAGACCGAGATCGCGATCGCTCGCCGCCGCGCCGTCGACCGTGACCAGCTCGCCGCCGGTCGCCAGCGGCAATCGCTCCTGGCTCACGCGCTTCTTGATCCAGTGATCGGTGACCTGCTCATGCGCGATGTCGTTCGATGGGGGCCGCGCCATGTGGCACGCGGTACAGTCGGAATTCTCCGGATGATGCTTCTCGGCGAACTCCGCGCCGCTGTGGCAACCGAGGCACTTCGCGCGGTAGAACGCTATGCGCTCCTCGGGCGGGGGAGAGCCATGCGGATCGTGGCAGGTCGTACAGGTCATCTTGTCGCCCGACTTCTGCTTGCAGGCGCTCTTCAACAGCGCCTCCCACTGGCTCGTTGCGCGGCCGCCCGATCCGTTCTCGTTCCGATACACAAAGAACAGCGTGTAGTCCGACAAATTGTCCCCGGGCCTGAAGTCCTCGATTCGCTTGCCCAGTTTGTCCACGCCTGCCTGCCCTTCAAGATGGCAGTTCAGGCAAACCGAGTCCCTGCGCGCCGGCTCGAGCGTATCGATCTTGAGCATGGCCGTCTTGCCGCCTGAAGCCGCATGTTGGCTTGCATCGCCATGGCACGCCTCGCAGGTAATGCCGCCCTGCGCAAACGGCTCGCCTGCATAGTGATTGCGCGCATCGGGCAATGATGAAGCGGCGCCCGACGCATGACAATGCAGGCATCCGGGGTCGACGGGCAGGGTCAACGGCGCCTCCCTCGCCGAGAGATAATTCGGCGTCATATCCCACATCTGCTTCTTGGCGTACCAGTTGATCGGCGCCTCGAACCAATAGCCGTCGCGCTCGAACAGATAGGTGCGGCCGCGCTTGCCCGAACCCAGAAAGTACTTAAGCTCCTGGCGGCCGCTCAGCATGCGCGCAAACTCGTCGCGTTCGTAGCTCAGCCAAACGCGTCCTGATTCTTCCGTAATCCGGTACTGGATGCCCGACGCCGCATGCTCGAAATCCGCCGGGATAAATCCCTCGCTGGCCGGGCCGCTGGCGTTGGCCATCGGCGTCTTCCTGTTGCGCTCGTAGATGGAGCGATGACAGTGCGCGCATGACGCATCGGGGTCGCGTTCCGTCTCGGCGGCATTGGCATACAAATGCGCGATCGGCGCAGCCAATTGCAGTAGCAATAGACACGCGCAGCCACAGACCAGATGCCAAAAGCGACGCAGCTCGAAACTCCCACCAGCAACCGCTGCCGTTCTCTTCGTGCTCTGTGCTTAAAGACGAAAGAACAGGGCGATCAGTTGGGGATGTTCGTGTAAGAGGGAAAAAGAAAGTCAGGGCAACGCAATCTCGCGGCGCCCGCTGCCCTTGGGGAGAAACCACGGTCCGCGATCCGCTCGCCGTCGCCGGCAGGACGCGCGCCTGGAAGTCCAACCGCGTCTGCTTCCTTAAACGTTGACAAGCACGCGAAAAACGCACCGGCGAGCTCTCCAGGGAAAGCTGCCGATGCGTCTCTGCATGAAGCCTGGGGGAGAACCTCCAATCCCGCCGCTACGCCCGAGATGGACTGCGGCTTAGAACACGCTCGACGGCGATGTGCTGACCGTAATGCGCGTGCCGGTGATCTTTCCCTGCAGATGCTGCAGAAGGTTCATGTTTTCGTCGTACTGATCAATCGTGAATGAGCCCTGGAAGCTCTGCCCGTTCGGCGCCAGCGTGATGTTCTCCTTGATGTTGGCGGGCCCCACGATCTCTCCGGTCGGATTTCCCGCTGAGTCGTCCTTGCCTTGGGTTGGATCCCAGGCCGCCGCGAAGTGATTCAGCTTGTATTGCAACGGCCCCACCTGCGTCCAGACGCCCAGGCAGAAATCGCCTGTGTTCGGCGCGCGTCCGCCCGAGTTCATGATCTCCGTTCCGTCGCTGTGCCACTGGGAATATCCCGCGTCGACTTCAGCGCCCGGAGGAATCCCGCCCGGAATTCCTGATGTGACGCCGTCGGAGATGAACTTCACATGCCAGAAGCCCACGATCGGCGGAGAAAGCAGTTGATCGAGATCCTCTCCTCCGGCGGTCCGCAGCAGGCGGGCCTGTCCCGCCTGCCGGTTCAGCCCGCTCCAGGGCCCAGTCAAGGAGCTCGGATGAATCTTCGCCTTCGCCGCGGGATAAAACCCGCAGGCTGCCCACGCGCCGGGCGCGAAGCCCAACGCAACCGCTGCTGCTCCCAACGCCATCGTCCATCGCCCAAATCCCCTGTTCATGTTCGAACCTCCTCTTTCGCCGACTTCTCCGGCTCGACCCCAGCTAACCCCGCTGGCCGGCAGCAACGCAATGAAGCCATGGTGAAGCTGGAGGTAAAGAAATGGTGAAGCGCTAACTGCCGCACAGGAAAGGCGATTGCGCAAACGTTAAAAATCCCGGTGCTATACTTCACGCGCGCACCCCGCACGGAGGCTCGATCAGTGGCCGCAGCGGTCTACGAATTCGGCGATTTTCGGCTCGATTCCAGCCGCTTCGAACTCCTGCGCGAGGAGCGTGGCCTTCGTCTCGAACGCAAACCGATGGAGCTTTTGCTCCTGCTCGTCGAAGCCAACGGCCGCCTTGTCACCCGCGCGGAGATCGCCGAGCGGCTCTGGGACAAGGAAGTTTTCGTCGATACCGAGCACGGCATCAACACCGCGATTCGCAAGATCCGCCAGACTCTGCGCGACGACTCCGAGTCTCCTCGCTTTGTGCAGACCGTTCCGGGCATGGGGTATCGTTTCATTGCTCCCATCGCGATCCAGGACACGACTGCTGCGACGCCGGTCGTCGAACTCCCGCCGGTCGCGCTGGAAGATCACCAAAGTCTTGCCCCGCCAGAGCCGATCGCCGCGCTCAGCCCGGCGCCTGTCCGTCGAACTGCCCATCGCCAATGGTTCGCCGCGTTCGCAGCTCTTATCCTTCTTGCCGGCGTCTTTGTGCTCGTGGTTGGGCCGCATCCCGTCGCCGCACGCCTGCTCCATCCGGGCGATCCTGCCATCTCATCCATCGCCGTGCTTCCCCTCGACAATCTCTCCGGCGACCCATCGCAAAATTACTTCGCCGATGGCACGACCGACGAGCTGATCACCATGCTCGCCAAAGACTCCAGCCTCCGCATCACCTCGCGGACTTCAGTTCTGCAGTACAAAGGCGCCCGCCGACCTCTGCCGGAGATCGCCCGCGAGCTTGGCGTCGACGCCATTCTTGAAGGCTCCATCGCGCGAACGCCGGACCGCGTTCACCTCAACCTCCAGCTCATTCGCGCCGACACCGATACCCACCTCTGGGCCGAAAGCTACGACCGAAGCGCCGCAGAAGTTTCCGCCCTTCCCAGCGAAGCCGCACGCGACCTCGCCGACAGGCTGCACAAGTCGGTCGCCACTCCTGCTATCCAGCACTCCATCAATCCCGAAGCCCACGACGCTTACCTCCACGGCCACTACCTCTGGTACGCCAACCAAAATGACATGGCGGGGCCCTACTTCCGCAAAGCGACCGAACTGCAGCCCGATTACGCGCCCGGCTGGAGCGGTCTTTCGACGTACTACGGCGCGGGCGTCGTCGATGGGCTGCTCGATCCGCGCACCGCGCTTCCACTAGCGGAAGCAGATGCCCTCAGGTCGGTTCAGCTTGATCCCACCCTACCGGAGGCACATTTAGCTCTCTGCGCATCTGTATTTATCGTCCATTGGAACGCGGTCCGATCCGATCCCGAATGTCTCCGCGCCATTCAGCTTGATCCTGGCTTCGCTGAACCTCATCACTTCCGCGCCAAAATCTTCGCCGCGCTCAACCGCCACCCAGAGGCCATCGAGGAGCAGAAGCGCGCGATGGAACTCGACCCCTTTGGCCGGCCATGGGCTCTTGCATACTCCTACCTGCTCGCCCGTCAGTACGACGCGGCTTTGAGCGATGCACGCCAGCGGCTTGAAGCCACGCCCGACGATTGGGGCCTGCATTGGGTCCTCTACGTTACATACCGATGCAAGGGCATGCACAAGGAAGCGACTGAAGAGCTGGAAAAGATGCTGACGTTAATGGGGGAGGGACAGTCTGCCGCCGGAATTCGCCACGCCTGGGAGCAGGGCGGCCGCCGCGCAGTCCTCCACTGGCAGATCGCTTCATATCAGAAGGAGTCCCGCACCCACTACGTCTCGCCGATGCAGTTCGCCCTTCTCTATGCTCAGATCGGCGATCGCGAAAGGGCGCTCTCCGCGCTCGAAGAAGAGTATCGGCAGCATTCTCCCGATCTGCTTTGGATCCAATGCGACCCAGCCTACGACTTCCTGCACGACGACCCGCGCTATCGCGTTATCGTCCAGCACGTGAGAATTTCCTTAAGTAATTGAAAATATTGCCTATAACTAAAGTCGCGTGGCCCTTGGTCATAGTACGATCCGTTCCGAATCGTCACCCAGAAACGTTCTACTGTGACGCTTTAGTAGCATTGTTCCTGTTTCCATCCAGGGGTACTCTCAGTCCAGTAATTAAGGGACAGTTCCATTTAGCTGAGTCCCAGCGTGATCGAAAATGAGCCTTTCGGTTCTCCAAATCGTCGCAATCACTCCGGTGGTCGGATACCTCGGCTACCTGAGAGCTGCCCTGTCTCGCCGTAACAAGCAGTCATGGGAGTCGATGATTTCCCAGCTCGAAAAGGGCTGGAGCGGCAAACAACTGAGCGAGCACTTCCTCTGGAAGGAAGGCCTCAGCGCCACTCCCGACGAAACCTGGGAGCATATCCAGGGCACAAAAGGTTTATGGGCGATGCACAAAAACGCCGGGATCATGCTTCGCATGGCCGATTACGCGGCGCGCAACTCCAACAACGTTGATCCGGATCTGCTGCAAGCTCTGCGTTCCGACGCCGTCCAGATTCGCCTTTGCACGTTGATGACGATCACCCAGTGCGCAGTCAGCCAGGCCAGTGACGGCGTTCGCTTCAGCGCCTTCCGCGCCGCCTCCATGTATACGGGAATGGCCGCACGGATGACACAGCTCCTCGAGGGCAGCGCTTCAGTGGCGTTGCCCGCCTTTGTCGCTGCGATGTAATTGGGGCCGGAGTCTTCCGGCGTTCCTGCAAAAGGACCTGCAACAAATCTATCGAATCATTGCTTTCTACATATCTCATATCTATTGAGCATGCTCTTGGTTCGGGCGACACGTGTCCGCGTCGCCCGCAACTCTGCTTTGACTTGCCGTCAGGCGATGTCCGCGAGCCTATGCGAAGAGGTCGCTGCGTAACCCATGGGTTCAAGCGAACTGAGATACGAATAGGCCAGCGCATTCCAGTCGCAGGCTTTGCAGCTCACGACGTGCTCGATATACGCGCACCGCAGCCTCTCGAACTCCGTCCTGGCCTCTTCGGCCTGCCGTGCGACTTCCCGCCACTCGATGCGGGAGGCCGTCGTGACAGAGCGGCGCTTATCCGCATCGGCGGCGATGGCATCCTGTGACTTCTTTTGAAAAGCCTCGTACATACTGCTTCCAAGCCTGCAATGTCCTCGTGGCATAAACGCTTCTCCTCGATTGACATGAAAATCACTACACCTGGGGAACTAAATACTGGGATGCCTGTTTTCATCGAAGAGAAATATTCGGACATTACCTAAGTCAGACCCACCTTTGTGTTAGCGGACTAGAATTTTTTACGACGACGACACCGGGTCCAGCTCTATTGAGCCCAAACAGGCCTACAATCACTTCGCGCGGGCACTTTGCGCGAGGAGACGGCCCATGCTTCTCGAAATCTCCCAGGTCCTTTCGTTCCTCCTCAGCATCCTTTCGCTCTACTGGGTCACGATCAGCGCCTTCTTTGTCCCTGGCAGCCGCTGGCAAGATCGCTTGACTCTGGCATTGCTGCGCCTTGCTCTCTCCGCCTGCATCTGCTTCTTCAGCGGACTGCTCTTCTCCTGGCCTGCGCGGCCTCGGCGCCGGCATCAAGCGCTGGTCTCCACACTGCCCGTGCAGTTATTCTTCTGGGCTCTGGCTGGAATCGCCGTGCTCTTCGTCAGCTCCTGGTATATCGCCTCGTATCCGTGCAGCATCAACGCGACCTACGATTGCAGCTTTTGATTTTCAGTTCGCAGTTCTTAGTCTCCGTTTCCCTGTTCCCTGTTCCCTGTTCCCTCGTGAGAGAATCGCCCATACGCTGCCTCAATCCGTATGCCTGATCCGCTCCATCTCTTCCTCGATCGACTCTCCACTCCCATCGGTCCAATGATGCTCGTGGTCGACGATGCCGGCCGTTTACGCGTTGCGTTTTTCACCGACGATGAAGCGCGCGTGCGACGCCAACTGGACAAGCTCTACGGGGCAGAGGGATCGGTTGTGGAGCACGCGCGCAATCCCCATGGCCTCACGGACGCGATGGCCCGCTACTTCGCTGGAGAACTCCACGCCATCGACGAGATTCCTGTTGAATCGGGCGGCACACAGTTTCAACGCGAGGTCTGGCAGGCGCTGCGCACGATCCCCTGCGGCGCAACGACCTCGTATGGCAAGTTGGCTCAACAGATCGGCCGGCCCGATGCGGTGCGCGCCGTCGGCCACGCCAACGGCACAAACCCCATCGCTGTAGTGGTTCCGTGTCATCGCGTGATCGGCGCGAACGGGTCGCTCACTGGGTACGGCGGCGGCATCGAACGCAAGCGCTGGCTCTTGAATCACGAGAGCGCGCCGACGCTTTTCTGAATGCGATGAAACCTCAGATCCTCTGACCTACGTACCTTAAATAAGTAAATAAGCGCAGTATTTGTACAAACCTTTGGAATACCTATAAGTCAACTGGTGTGACGCTTGTCATCGCACAATCGCCAGGACTGTGCCAGAATCTCGCAAGCAAACTTGTGTCGCTCCTAGCTTATTGCCCGACTGATCTATGAACCTATCATCCGAACGCCCTTCTATGAATGAACGGCTCCTGCCTCTACTGATCGCAGAGGAAAACGCTGCGACGCGGCTGGCGCTGCGGGAGCTGACATCGCAATGGGGCTATCGCACAATCCTCGTCAAGAACGGCGCGCAGGCATTGCAACTGCTGGAGCAGCAGCGCTCTCCGCAAATTGCGCTCGTCAGCAACTCCCTACCCGACTACGACGGAGCCGATCTGTGCCGAAGGATTCGCGCCGCGAGTCTCGCCTATTACCCCTTCATCCTTCTCAGCTCCGAGCACAGCGATAAGAACGAACTTATTTTGGCCTCGGAGTCCGGCGCAGACGACTATATCGCGAAACCCTTCGATGACGCTGTGCTGAAGGCGCGGCTGGAAGTCGCCCGGCGCATTTATGGATTGCAGGAAAGATGGGCCGCGGCGTACGAAGAGCTGCGCATGCGCGCCGCACTCGATGAGTTGACCGGGCTTTGGAATCGAGCCACGCTGCGCGACCTTCTTACGCGCGAACTGGATCGGGCGCGGACCTCCAATCTAGAAACCGGAGTGCTGATGCTCGACCTCGATCACTTCAAGAACGTCAATGACACATGGGGACATCAAGCGGGAGACGCTGTCTTGCAGGAGGCGTCGCGCCGCATCCGGCATAGCGTCCGTTCTTACGATTTTGTGGGGCGCTACGGCGGAGAAGAGTTTTGCATCGTGATGCCGGGTTGCTCCGATGATCAGGCGCGCAAGCGCGCAGAGATGATTCGGCTGGCGGTTTCGAGCGAGCCCTTCCACGTTGGGGACGCCGTGATTCCGCTGACCATAAGCTTGGGCGCGACCGTCGTTCAGCCAGGGGAGGTGGGGCTCACCGCCGTGCTTTCGCGCGCCGATGTCGCCTTGTACCACGCCAAAGCCTCCGGACGGAATGCGACGGTACATTGCGCGCGTTCGGTCGCAGACTTCGACTTCGAGATGAAGTCGTTCAGCTTCCATTGCGCCCAGTGCCCGGCCTCTTACTCTTCCCAATGCGTCGTGACGCGGCAGTCGCCGGGGATGGCGCCTCTGCGCAGTGAAAAATCGCGCTTCCACGATGCGCCATTCAGAAACCAGCGGCTTCGCATCGTTCGCTAGTCCACTCGGTCAACGGCGAGCATCAACGCCTTTTATCGGTCGGGACTCGTCTCTCACAATTCCTCTATCAAAAAGCGGATTGCAGAAAACCCGCGAAGGGTCCTAAAGTTCTTCCGGCCGTCGCCGATGAGAGCCCTGGGGAGGGTACGGCGCGCCCCATTCCCTGAGGAGTTTCCCCTTGGCTACCAGCGGAATCACCAGCAGCCTTTTGTCGCAGATCGCCAGCACGCCCTCCACCGCCAACCAGTTTCTTACCGACCTGAACCAGCTGGCCAAAGACCTGCAGGGCGGCAACCTCTCCGGCGCGCAGGATGACTTCGTCACGCTGTCGCAGGACGCGCTGAATGGGGGCGCCGCATCGAGCACGACTACTTCGGCCAGCGGCATCACTGCCAGCCTGCTCTCGGACATCACATCCTCCGCAGGTAGCTCGAACTCCTTCGCGAGCGAGTTGAACCAGCTCGGCTCCGACCTTCAAAACGGCGATCTCTCATCGGCTCAGCAAGACCTGCTCTCGCTGGACTCGACGGCTCTGAATGCCGCCTCTTCGGCCAAGACCCCAGCCGCTTCTTCAACCTCCGCAGGCCCAGGGGAGTCGAAAGAGCTGATCGGCGCGATCGTGCAGGCTATGGATGCAGGCGCTTCGGGCGTCGCCAGCTCGGCCCTGACAGAACTGGCTTCCATCTCCAGCAGTTCGCCAGGCGCGAGCGAATTGCAGCAGCTGAGCCAAAGCCTCTCGGGAACAGGCTCCAGCAATTCATCGCAAGCCAGCTCCATCAGCGAACTGATGCAGAGCGCCAACGTCAACTCCGACAGCTCCAACAGCCCCTCGTCCATTCTCAGCTTGTTTGCTTAGGGCAGGGACTCGGCGAAGAAGTTCGCTCAGCTCTTCTTCATCGCGAACGCCTCGTTCTTCAGAATTCTGCCGCCTTCTTCGATCACATACAAGCGGTTTGTATCGAGATTCTTCAGCGTATCGACGGCGCCCGACGGCCAGCGAATCTCGACCTGATCGACCTTCTTCGCCTCACCCAAACCGAAGTGAATGCGCAGGTCGCTTGCCGAGTAATATCCATTGCAACTCTTCACCTCTTCGATCTGCGTCAACAGAGAACCGCTGATCCCTGATCCCTGATCCCTGTTTCCTGTCCCCGTTTGCGCTGTCACTTTGATCCGCGCGCCGATGCCCGTCCTGTTCGACTTCGTTCCTACGAGGCGAATCTTCACCCAGCTTCGGTTCAGCGTCGAATCGCAGCGCAGCAGCTGCGGCGGCGCGTTCACGCAGTTCACTACCGCGTCGAGATCGCCATCGTTGTCGAAGTCGCCTACGGCAAACCCGCGCGCCTTCGCATTGGCGGTAATTCCAGATCCGCCCAGCAGGCTTACATCCTCGAACTGGCCATTGCGCAGGTTGCGATAAAGATACTTTCGCTCCGCGTAGCTGGCGTCCACCTGCGTGCCGTCCACTTCCGGATACACGTGCCCGTTGGCGACGAGAATGTCGAGCCATCCGTCGTTGTCGATGTCGATGAAACTCACGCCCCAGCCCAGCAGGCGCGTGTTAATGCCCAGGCCGGCTTGGTAGGTGCGATCGTCGAATGATCCTTCGCCGAGATTCATGTAGAGCGAGTCTGTATCGCCGGCGAAGTTTGTCTTCGCAATGTCGAGCAAGCCGTCGCGGTTGTAGTCGCCGATGGAGACGCCCATGCCTGCCTGCGGCTTGCCGTCCGGCGAGTACGCCACGCCCGCTTCGATCGCCTGATCCTTGAATGTGCCGTCTTTCTGGTTCACGTAGTACGTCGCCGATGTCGAATCGTTCGCCACGTAAATGTTCGGCCAGCCCGTGTTGTCCAGGTCAGCCGCGCCACAGCTCAGCGCATATGTGCCCAGCGCCCCGAGCATTCCCGCCTTCGCGCTCACATCGGTAAACGTTCCATCGCCGTTGTTGCGGTACAGAATATTTTTGCCGCCTTCCAGGCCGGGCGGTCCGCACGCGACTTGAATTCCTTTATAGGTGCAGTTGGCGTCTTCGGGCAGCGGCGTGGTCTTCAGATCGAGGTCAATATAGTTGCCTACGAATAAGTCCAGATGGCCATCCTTGTCGTAGTCGACGAACGTGCAGCCCGAGTTCCAGCGCAGGCGATCCTGCAGCAGGCCCGCTTCTTTGGTCACATCTTTGAATGTCCCGTTGCCGTTGTTGCGGAACAGCGCGTTCTGCCCGTAGTAGCTCACAAACAGGTCGTTCCACCCATCGTTGTTGTAGTCGCCCACGCAGCAGGCCTGTCCCCAACCACTTCGCGCCAGGCCCGCCTTCAGCGTCACATCGGTAAACGTGCCGTCGCGATTGTTTTTGAAGAGATGACAGGTTGGCTCGTGGCCTTTGGGAAAGCCCTCCAGCCTCCAACCGTTCACCAGAAAAATGTCAACCCAATCGTCCTGGTCGTAGTCGAAGAACGCGGCGCCGCATCCGGTCGTCTCCAGGAGATATTTGTTTTTGTGCTCGCCGCCGAAGATCGTCTCGACATTCAGTCCCGCCTGCTTCGCGACATCGACGAACTGCACGCCGAGCGGCGTTCCTGTCACTGGCGATGGCGCCCCCCTCGGCGCCGGATGCGTCGGCGCTTCATACGACTGGCGAGCGCTACTCTTTGTTTGATCGGGAGGCTTCTGAGGTCTGCCCCACGCAGTGGCGCCGAGCACGTCTTCGAGCGACAACACCAGCGCGGTCCGCGATAGCGATTTCAATACCTTCCGCCGATTCCAGCCCAAGAAACTTCCTCCGCAAAAAATCCTCTCCCTACTCTAATGTCAGAATCGCGAAATTCTCCGCCCTCCCTACTTTTCGAAACTTCCACAGATTTCTCGTGTCAAAGAGGGAGAAGTCCTTGTATCCTTCCTCGCGCAGGACGCGGCACAGCAGAAGTCTTGTTCACTGCTTTCCAGATGTTCTGTCCGCTTAGCCACCCTGAAGCCAGCCGGAGTCGAAGGAAATGGCGCCAAAACTGATTTACTGCGGAAGCGATAACTCTCATCGGCTCTCAGTCCTGCGATCAGCCGGCTATACCGTAGAAAACTGCGGATCAGCGTCGGACCTTGGCAGTTTTTTGGCGCCCGGCGCGGAGATTCTCGTCATTCTGTTTTCGGATGAGGAAAAGGAAACGCTCCCTGAGATGATCGACACGGCCCGCGCCTGTTGCTCGGCGCCGCTTGCCGTATTTCGCCATTCCAGCAATATCCAAGACGACATCGGCTACGACCTCGTCATTCCCAATCTCACGCCGCCGAACGAGTGGCTGCACGACATCGCTTCGCTGATCGAGCGGCGGCAGATGGAGCGAGAGCGCCATAGCGCGAGCCCGAGCAAGGCGACCCCCACTGGCGCTATCCCTGACAAAATAAAGAGGTTTGAGCGCCACTCAACGTCCACGGACGCCGATCTGCGCAGCTTCGGGCAGCCTCCTGAAGAATCTCCCGGCCGCCCAGGAAATAACGGCGATTCACGCTATCTTGTTTGATGAGATAAACAGTATCTAATCAACTATTTGGCCGCATTACCCATCGGCGTCATCGGTCTACCACCAACGCTCGCCCATACTCCCTCTGCGTGTGATTGTCCCCCTTCGAACACCGGCCTAGACTCGAAATTGTTACAGGCAGGTTGCGAGGCCAATCCAATGCTCGAGATGAACAATCTGGACTATTACGAATTTCTACAGATCAGCCCCAACGCTGACCCCGACACCATCCATCGCGTGTACCGCTTCCTGGCCGCCCGCTTCCATCCGGACAATCCGGTCTCCGGCGACCCGGAGAAGTTCTTCATGTTGAAGACTGCCTATGATGTTCTCTCCGATCCCACGCGCCGCGCAGAATACGACGTGAAGCGCGAAGTGGTGGAGACTGAAAAAGCTCCTCTCTCCAGTTCTGTTGATTTCATGGATCAATTCGAAGGCGAGCTCAACCGCCGCCTCGCTGTCCTTGCCGTTCTCTACTTTCGCCGCCGCAACTCTCCGCAGACCCCCGAGGTAGGCCTACCCGAAGTCGAAAAACAGATGGGCTTCCCGCGCGACTACCTGGACTTCACGATGTGGTACCTGCAGAAGAAGGGCTATATTACTCGCGCCGACAACTCCGACTTCACGCTGACCGCCGATGGAGTCGACTTTGTTGAAAGCCAGCGCGTCAACATTCCGGTTCTGAACAAGATGTTGACCTCGGGCGCCAGCGTGACCTCCGCCAGTTCGAACAGCAGCCATGAAGATCTGGCCGAGCTTGAGATGCGCACGTCTGAGGCTCATGAAGCTGCCGAGGAAACCGAAGCCATCAGTCCTCGGGTTGTAGTGGCCGACATGTCGGCTCAAGGGGATCGCCGTACGGGAAGCGATCGCCGCATTTCTATTCACTAAAAATAGCTAAATTATTGATTTAAATTAAATTATCTATACCGCAGCGAACTACCAGTTCTCCCTCTGGGAAAACTGGTAGTTCGCTTTTGTGGCCCGCGCGGTGAGACTAGAGACGCCGGAAACCGCTGATCGCTCTACGGGTCTCGTGAATTCCGAAACTACGCTACACCCACTCGCCTTTACGCATGAGCGGTTCGATCGAGCCTGTTGCGGTTTCACCGTCGATGTCGAGTTCGCCGGAGCCGATCATCCAGTCGACGTGAATGAGGCTGTCGTTCGCGCCATGTGCAGCCAGTTCTTCGGGGGTCATCTTGTCGCCGCCTTCGAGGCAGGATGAGTAAGCCTGGCCCAGAGCGATGTGGGATGCGGCGTTCTCGTCAAACAGCGTGTTGTAGAAGAGCATGCCGCTGGACGCGATGGGTGACGAATGAGGAACAAGCGCGACCTCGCCGAGGCGGCGCGCGCCTTCGTCGGTGTCGATGAGCTTGCGCAGCACCTCTTCGCCGCGCGTGGCGCGCGCTTCGACGATGCGGCCGCCTTCAAACTTCACCTGAATGCCTTCAATCATCGTGCCCTGGTGCGAGAGAGGTTTGGTCGCCGTGACTGTGCCGTCGGCGTGGTTCTTGTGCGGCGTGGTGAAGACCTCTTCGGTGGGCATGTTGGGAATGCAGTAGGCGCCGTTGCCGGCGGTCGTTCCGCCGCCGAGCCACAGATGGCCGTCGGAGAGTCCGAGACGGAAGTCTGTGCCGGGACCGCGGTAACGCAGCGCAGCGTAGCGCTTCTCGTTCAGAAAGGCAGCGCGTTTGTGCAGCTCGGCGTCGTGGGTCTTCCACGCGTTGACCGGATCGGCCACACCGATGCGCGTGGTCTTGAAGATGGCGTCCCAGAGTTTGTTGAGTGCGACGTCTGGAGCGTCGGTGGGAAACATCTCTGCGGCCCATGCAGGCGTGGCGCTGGCGACGATGGTCCAGTTGATCTCGTGACGCGTGATGAGTTCGAGCGCGGGACGGTAGGCGGCCGAGAGGGCGCGGTTGGCGCGGCTGACCTTGTTTGGATCTTCATTGGAGAGCAGCGATGGATTGGCTCCAGTAATAGCAAGGCGCGCCGCGCCGCTTTTGAAGGCGGCGCCGATGCCGTCGTAGAGCCATTTGGCGGCGTGATCGAAGCTGGCGTCGGTCGCGAAGCGATAACGCAACAGCGCAGCATCTTCGTCGGTGTAGAGCGTGGTGACGAGGGTCGCGCCGGCGCGGTAGGCGTGCTCGGTGATGCGGCGCGCGAGCGGAACGGCGTCGAGCGAGGCCGTCATGAAAAGCTCTTGCCCAGCCTTGAGGCCGAGGCCGACCTTCACGGCGACTTCAGCGAGTTGGTCGAGCTTCTCTGCAAAGTTCTGGGTCTGTTCGGTCGGGGGGATCGCCGTGGTGGTCATCGGGCCGGATACTCCTTGGTCTGGCCGGTGCGGGAGTTCAGCACGCTGAAGGCGCCGTCCGCGCTGGCCGTAACTTTAAAGTACGCGCCATCGCTGCCTCCTTTCAAATTGGCAATCAGGGGATCGGCGCTGTTGTGTGCGGCGTCGGAGTCTTCGGCGGTGTGGAGCATGTAGAGGGCTTCAAGGCCGGGGCTCTCATGCACGGTCTGCCAGGCCTCGGGGCTGCCGGCTTTGTGCGCGCCGTTGTCCATGATGGCGACGCGCGGATGAATCGCGTCCACGAAGGCTTTGCTGTTGGACAGATTGAAGCCGTGGTGATTCACAAGGTAGAGATCAACGTGTCCGATGAGATTAACCGGGCAGACGAGCGGAATCTCCTTGGCCTTGGTGAGGTCGCCGAGATCGAGGAAGCGGAATTTGCCGTAGCGGATGAGGACGCCCGAGGAGCGCGGGTTTTCGGTTGTATCGAGGTCCCAGTGCGGCTCGGTTGCGCAGTAGGCATTGGGTTCGGGCTTGACGCCGGGGACAGAGTTGATGTGCTCACCGTCGGCGGTGAGCACGATCGCGGTGAGGCCGGGAATCGTGATTGTGTCGCCGGGATGCACGGTGCGGCGCGGCGTATTGCCGATGGCTTTGACGTAAGCGGCGTAATCGTGGCGCGTGATGTCGGAGTCTTCACGGTTCACGCCGTGATCGAGGAACTCGCCGACCTTGACCTTTTGCACAAGGTTGGGCACGCCGCCCACGTGGTCGACGTGAAAGTGCGTGATGAGCACGTGATCGATCTGCGTAATGCCGGCGTCATGCATGGCGGCGAGGATGCGGTCCGTGTCGCGGCCGTTGTTGTCGGGCCAGCCGGTATCGACCAACAACGACGCTTTCGTCGGAGACACCAACAGCGTGGATTGGCCGCCTTCGACGTCGATGGTGTAGATGGTGAGTTTTTGGGCTCGAGACGCAGTGGCGCCGAACGTCAGGAGAAGCGCAGCAATAACAAACGAGAGGCGGGACAGACGCGGGTGTCTCATGGCGCAAGCAGTTTACTGGAGCGGGCGCACGGGGCGAAACCGTGAGCCCGCTCGAAGGCGATGTTCTGACCGCTTGATTTCGTTCATTGAGGCTTGTGCTTTCCCACCCATTCGCAAGAAGAAAGCGAATGGATGGGGCGCGAAGCTGATACAAATTCACACGGTCAGATAACTAGCGCATGGTTTCGCGCGCTTCGCGCCACAGGTCGATGTTGCTTTCCTGTGCGTGACGGTCGATCTCCTGGAGCTCGGCGTCGCTGAAGGCGAGGTTGTTAAGCGCATCGAGCGAGTCGTCCAATTGCTCGACGGTGCGCGCGCCGATCAGCGCCGAGGTCACGCGCTTGTCGCGCAGCACCCATGCGATGGCCATCTGGGCCAGCGTCTGCCCGCGGCCTTTGGCGATTTCATTGAGCGCCCGAGCGCGGTTCAGATTTTCTTCGCTTAAGAAGTGCGGGAGCAAAGATGAATTCTGCGCCGTGGCGCGCGACTGCTGCGGCGTCTCACCAAGGTATTTGTTGGTGAGCAGGCCTTGCGCGAGCGGGGAAAAGGCAATGCAGCCCATGCCGAGCTCGTCGAGTGTGTTGAGCAGGCCGTGCTCGATCCAGCGATTCAGCATGGAGTACGAAGGCTGATGGATCAGGAGCGGCACGCCCATCTTCTTGAGGATCGCCGCCGCTTCACGGGTGCGCTCCGGACTGTACGACGAGATGCCGACGTAGAGAGCCTTGCCTCGGCGCACGGCTTGCGCGAGCGCGCCCATGGTTTCTTCCAGCGGCGCGTTGTCCCAGGGACGATGGGCATAGAAGATATCGACGTAGTCGAGGCCCATGCGCTTCAGGCTGTCGTCGAGCGAGGCGAGCAGGTATTTACGTGAGCCGCCGATGCCGTAAGGCCCGGGCCACATGTCCCACCCGGCCTTGGTGGAGATGATGAGCTCGTTGCGGAGGGTGCGAAAGCTCTTCTTCAGAATGGCGCCGAAGTTTTCTTCGGCTGAGCCATAGGGCGGACCATAGTTATTGGCGAGGTCGAAGTGCGTCACTCCGCGGTCAAAAGCGCGCCGGACAATGGCGCGGGCGGTCTCAAAGCTGTCGGCGCCGCCGAAGTTCTGCCACAGGCCGAGCGAGATGGGAGGCAGCACGAGGCCCGATTGGCCGCAGCGCCGGAACTGTGCGCCGTCATAGCGCTTGGGGTCAGGAACATAGGTCATCTTTCAAATCTCCTCTGTACCCTCATCAATATAGCGTGCGCGCTGGTGAGACAGGACGATACGCGCGACTGATAGAATGATAGAAGCCGCGCTGCGCGGCGATTCATCGTATTTTCATCCCCAACCGCCGGCCTAAGTTGCCGCATCCATCGAGTAGAAAAGGAAGTCCACGCCTGTGACCCAGACGATACGCAATATCGCCATCATCGCCCATGTTGACCACGGAAAGACGACGCTGGTAGACGCCATGCTGCGTCAGGCCGGCACATTCCGCGCCAATGAGCAGGTGGCCGATCGCGTGATGGATTCCAACGAGCTGGAACGCGAGCGCGGCATTACGATTCTGGCCAAGAACACCGCCATCAACTACGACGGCGGCAAGATCAACATCGTCGATACGCCGGGCCACGCCGATTTTGGCGGCGAGGTGGAGCGCGCGCTCAAGATGGTCGACGGCGTGATGTTGCTGGTGGATGCTGCCGAAGGGCCGCTGCCCCAGACGCGCTATGTGCTGGCCAAGGCGCTCGAGGCCAAGCTCAAGCCGATCGTCGTCATTAACAAGATCGACCGCCCGGACGCGCGTCCGCAGGAAGTGCTGAACGAAATTTACGACTTGTTCATCGACCTGGATGCGGAGGAATCGCAGCTCGATTTCCCGGTTCTGTACGCGGTGGCCAAAGCCGGAACGGCCACAACCGATCTCGCTACGCCAGGCACAGACCTGGAGCCTCTGTTCGAGTCCATCGTCTCGACGATTCCCGCAGCCACCGGCGATGCGAATGGCGCGCTGCAGATTCTTGTCACCAATCTCGATTACTCGGACTACTTCGGCCGCATCGCGATTTGCCGCGTGTTTCAAGGCACGTTGCACGCAGGCGATGAAGTGAATATCTCGAAGCGTGACGGTTCGCTCTACAAGACGCGCATCACCAAGCTGTTCACTTTCTCCGGGCTCAAGCGTACTGAGACCACCGAGACGACGGTGGGCGATATCGTGGCTGTGGCCGGCATCGAAGGCATCACCATCGGCGAGACCATCACGTCGGTCGAAAACCCCGCGCCGCTGCCGTTGATCATCATCGACGAACCGACGATTGCGATTCAATTCAGCGTGAATAACTCGCCGTTTGCCGGGCGCGAAGGCCAGTATGTGACCAGCCGCAATCTGCGCGAACGCCTGGACAAGGAGCTGCTGACCAACGTCAGCATCCGTGTGGAAGAGACCGGCTCGCCGGACACCTTCAAGGTGCTGGGTCGCGGCGAACTGCAACTGGCGATCTTGATCGAGATGATGCGTCGCGAAGGCTTTGAGCTGATGGTGGGCCGGCCGGAGATCGTGACCAAGACCGTGGATGGCATGCGCATGGAGCCGGTGGAACATCTCACCATCGACGTGCCGGAAGAGCATACCGGCGTGGTGATCGAGAAGCTTGGACCGCGCAAGGGCGAGATGACCAAGATGCACAATCATGGTTCGGGCCGCGTGCGCATGGAGTTTCGCGTGCCCAGCCGCGGACTGATCGGACTGCGTAGCGAGATGCTGACCGAGACCCGCGGGACGATCGTGATGAATACGCTCTTCGACGGCTATATCCCTTATCAGGGCGAGATTCCGCAGCGGCCCACCGGCGCACTGATTGCCGACCGCCAGGGCCTAACCACCACTTATTCACTCAATGGTCTGCAGGAGCGCGGCATTCTCTTTGTCGGCGCAGGCGTCGACGTGTATGAAGGCATGATCGTCGGCGAGCACTCGCGCGACAACGATCTCGACGTGAACGTGGTGCGCGAGAAGAAGCTGACCAACATGCGCGCGTCCAGCGCGGATGATGCTATTCGCCTTGTGCCGGTAAAGGCTCTCAACCTGGAGCAGACGATCGAGTTCATTGCCGAAGACGAGATGGTGGAAGTGACGCCGAAGTCTCTGCGCCTGCGGAAGAAAGTTCTGCCGGCCAATCGCCGGCCCAAGCGTTGGGAAAAGGTGATGGGCTAAATAGAAATTGAGGATGCCTTCGACGTTCGCGCGTTAGAGGCGTGCTTTTGCTTCCAGCACCCGTTGCAACGCTTCGTCCGCTGTCGAGCCAATCGAGGATAAGTGACCCATCTTTCGTCCGCGGCGCGCGGTGTGCTTCTCATATAAATGCAAGCGCACGCCGGGCACAGCTAGTGCAGCGGCGAAGTTTGGCTCTCCATCACGATCTAGCCATACATCGCCGAGCAAATTCGCGATGGCGCAAGGCGTGATGAGGCTCGTGTCGCCGAGAGGCAGATTGCATACAGCACGAACAAGCTGCTCGAACTGGCTTGTGACGCAACCACGTTCGCTTTGATGGTAGCTGTTGTGCGGGCGCGGGGCGAGCTCGTTGACCAGTAGATGTCCGGCGGCGGTGACGAACATCTCCACGCAGAGCAGGCCTTCCAGCCCGAGTTTCGTGATGATCGCTTCGGCGAGAGCCTGCGCGTGTAACTCCAGACGCGCGGGAACCTCCGCGGGCAGCACACTCCAGGACAGAATCTGGTTCTCATGATGATTGCGCGCGGCGGGAAAGCTTGCCGCATCGCCGGAGGGATTACGCGCCGCCATCACACTGATCTCACACTCGAGGTCGAGCGCCTGCTCGGCTACCGAAGGCAGCTCTCCAACGCTCTGCCATGCCTTTGCGATTGTCTCTTCGGTTGCGGGCTCATCGAGGCCGATGCGCGCCTGCCCGCGTCCGTCGTAGCCGCCGCGGCCGATCTTTAGAAACACCCGGCCATCGAGATCGCGCACCGCTGTCTGCAACTCCGCCTCTGTGCGCACGACGCGAAACGGGCCTACAGGGAATCCATTCTCAGCAAGCCATGTTTTCTGTAGCGTCTTGTCCTGAATGATGCGGATGGGTTCTACGCCCGGCCGCAGCGGCGCAATAGCTGCGACTTCGCTCAACGCGTCGACGCCGATTTGCTCTATCTCGAGTGTTACTGCGCCAGCGCCTGCTGCGAGCCGCCGCGCAGCCTCTTCATCGTCCCATTGGCCGACGATGGTTTCATCGACGACGAAACTCGCAGGGCACGCGGCTTCCGGATCCATGACGCGCACGCGATATCCCATAGTCCGCGCGGCCATCGCGGTCATGCGACCGAGCTGGCCGCCGCCGAGAATGCCGAGAATGCCGCCCGGGGCCACCGTCAAGGATTTGTGCTGAAAGTCGCCGCTCACGCAGGAAGCTCCTGCTCCATCACTTCCTGTGTACGGGCGGCGCGCCATGCGGAGAGCCGTTCGTAGAGCTCCGTATCGGTCGTCGCGAGTATCTCGGCCGCGAGCAGCGCTGCGTTCGCTGCGCCGGCATTGCCAATCGCCAAAGTTCCTACCGGAACGCCTTTCGGCATCTGCACAATAGAAAGTAGCGCATCGAGACCGTTCAACTGCGTGGCCGCGACAGGCACGCCCAGCACGGGAACCAGCGTCTTGGCGGCGAGCATGCCGGGCAAATGCGCTGCGCCTCCGGCGCCGGCGATGATGATGCGCAAGCCGCGCTTGCGAGCCGTCTCGGCGTATTCAAAGAGACGGTCGGGCGTGCGGTGCGCGCTCACTACCTTAGCTTCGTGCGGAATCTCCAATGCGCGCAAGATCTCAACGGCAGATGACAGAGTTTCATAGTCGCTCTTGCTGCCCATCACCACGCCGACCAGCGGCTTATCGCTCATGGGGCGATTATACGGGGCATCGCATGCAGCGGACCTTGAGTAGCTTCTTCATCGGCGAAAGAGCGCCTCCACAGCGACTTCGATCACGGCGAGCAGCACACTGACGGCGGCGAGAAATCCCTTCGCGCGCTGCCAGTTCTGCTCGTGCCGTTCCATACGCCGTTCGAGATCAGCGATTCGTCCGCCGTTGCCGTCGCCCATCAGTCCAGTCATCTGGGCCTTCAGCACGTTCAGGTCGCTCAGCACTTGCGCCTCGAATTCGTTCATCATTCGCATGCTTGCGGCTCCGTCTGCAGTGAACTGTGCGCTACGACGCCAGCGGCAGGTTGATAAACAAGCCCGCCGAAAACTCCGAGTAATTGGGCGGCGTCGCGCCGTCATAGATGCGGATGTAGTATCGATCGCTTGCTGAAACGCGCGTGAAGGTCATCGCCGGTTCCGAGCCGCGCATCACCAGATCCGTATCCTCACCGGGATTGAATGCAAAGTCTCGTCGCCGAATCTCGAACCCTCCGCCCGTGGGTGCAGTTGCGCCGGTATTGATCGTAACCGTATTTCCGCTCATGGATGTAACGGCGAATGCATTCAGATTCGCAAGAACCGTGGGATTCGGCGTCGCGGGGAGCCACGCATCCGCAGGCACGGTTACGCTCGTTTTGATGGCTAAGTCATCCGCCCAGTCATTGGCGAACGCGATCGCATACTCGACTAAGTCGGGATAACTCGCGGTATAACTCAGCTTGACGGTGCGAACGACAACCTGCGCATTCAGGCTTGCCGACGGCGCATTGAGTTGCAATGCATCGCCAGGCCACACATCCGACGCGAAGTTGGCGCGCGTTCCTTTGTAAGAACCACTCCAGAGAGCGCTCACTCCGCTCGCGGCTTGCGCCATTGCCTGCGCGGCGTTCCTGCAGTCCATTGAGCTGCGCGCCGCGGGACTCGTGACAGAGCCGATCCAGGCCGAGACCGGAGGCAGGCCGGCATTCGCCAGCGCCTGCTGGCTCGCTGAATTGACCTGACGCCCGACCGCCCGACCCACGGTGCGATATCTTACCGCGATCTGCTCCCCGGCCGGAGGCGTGTAGCCTGTATAGAAGACCAACTTCCCCGTGCTCTCCACGTGGCACTCGGCGGCTTGAGCCGTCGTTCCAATTCGTCGCGTAAATTGCGCGCCGCCAGAGGGAGTGCTGACTACCCACGCCGAACCAAGATTGGTAAGATTCAGCGCCCGCATTGTTCCTTGTAGATTGATGCTGCTGGCAGCTACAACGGAGCATGTCGCGGGAAGGCTGGCGACCGATCCGTCATATAGCGTCACAGGCGTTCCGGCGACGCCGGCGACAAATTCCTGGATCTCAAACTGTAGAAATGCACCAACCATATTTGTCTGGCCGCCGCAGGAGATTGCGCCGCTATCTCCAGCGGAGCGGTAAACGGCGCACATTCTTTCGAGTTCGTTGCAGTGTATGCGAATGCGCAGGGCATACTGATTGGCTGGATTGATTGCGTAGGTTGTTCCTTCAGCTGCGCCCTGGACAAGAGGTCCCACGCTGACGGCGCCGGTTCCCTCCTCCGCGGTTACCTGAAACCCCGCCGCACATGCCGCTTGAGTTTCGAGGCCAACAAAGAACCCCGCCAATACTCCCGTGCTTCCCGCGGCGAGCGTGACTCCGGTAGCCTCCAGCAGAAGAGTTCCGCCCATCTCTATCTGATCGAGCCAACTGATCAGAGTTTCTCCATCGATCCCGTTGCCTCCCTGCATTGTCAATCCGCCGGCGCCCAGGGAGAGATACCCGCTGCCGCCCAGCTCCCCCCACACGCGTGCGTTAATCACGCCTTCATTGAAAAGTTCGCGAATGATGGCAGCTTTCGATGACGGAAGGCTGAACGAATCGGCGGCGAGAAAAAAGTCCGTTGTGGTTCCGTCACCAAGGAAATACTCGGTCACATAGGCAACGGGCTCGTGTTCGCCGCACACAGTTATATCGTTGGCCAGCGCACGTTTCACCGACGCGGTCAGAGTCAGACTCGACAACTCCAGGCTGCCGTCCGCCTCATTCAAGGCGTGTACCGTAGTTGGCACGGCGCTCAGCGTGAGAGCGCCATTCACGGCCCGATATGCGGCCCTCGCTAGATTCGCTGCTTGTCCCGCGCTTTCACTCCAGGAGGCTCCGGGGGCAGGAACGAAATCACTGACTACGGAGCCTAGCGTGAGCGCACTCGTTGAAAGCGCAGTCTGACCGGTTCGGTTGACTAGACTGGTCAACAGGGCGCCGACTGTTTCGCCGGTGGTTCCCTTAGTCGGAGTTATCCCAGCCTGATTGAGTAATAACTCGTCGCTCATTGCCTGGATCGCGATCCGGTATTGAGGCCCAGTTATGCCTAGGCCAGCATATTGAGGCATGGGGCTAACCGCGATGTAACCCGTGAAGTAGACTGTTCCGTCGTCTCCGGTCACTGCGATGGACTGAGCGCGAGCTGGCGTTGTCAGACCGCTTCCTGCCGCCAAGCTTAGCCAGAATTCGCAGATGGATGGCTCATTGAGCTTACGCTCTATCGTTAGAGGACGTGCGGAATCAAGCGCAGAGGTATAATCCTGCTCTTGTATGGTGAGCTTCATGAGGGATCCCCTTACCTAGCTGCAAGTCAAACTAACGCGTTGGGCGCCGGCAGGAAGCTCCGATAACAAAGCGCTCGCTCCCCATCCAATGGATCCGTGACAGGCAAAGCCTGAAACTGTCCCTTGAGAAGTACGCGCTCCGATCCATTTTTTTGCGCGTTTACTAGGGGGCTTGCAGCTTCTGCAGCTCCTGCCATCGACTGTAGTCGCGGATAGTAAAAGAAGATGCGCTCGCCCTGGCTCCCCAGAAGGACAAACAGCGCAGACCATTCCTGATAGAAGCTGCCGCCTTCGCGATCGACGAAGCCGGCAATGGTCTGCATCTTCGCCCCACCAAAGGGGATTCCACCCGGTAATGGTCGCGCGAGCGTGACTCCCGTTGCGCTCGTTTGGGTAATGAACCCGACGTTGAAAGTTATCCGCCGTATGTAATCGACGTCAGTTAAAGCTTGTCGCACATATGCGCCCGCCACCGGGGAGCCAATATAACCGGTCTGCCCTGTGTAGTCGCTATCAATCGCGACCCATGATCCAGCGGTGAATTTAGCTGCATCCGCTGAGGCCAAAGCAATGGCCGTCGAAGTCGATCCCGATTGCACCACAACCGCAGGCGCTGCCTGCGCGCCGTCCGCTGCCGGGGAGGTCCCACTGGCAGGCGCCAAAAGATTCATATGCTGCGAGCCTGTGGCCAAGGCCATTGTAAGTTTGGTCCAACTCAGAAATTCGAGACTGACTTGAGCTTCGAGCGTCGATCGGACCTGCGCGAGCGTCGCCGCCGGAATCCCTGTAAGGACCGCTTCCGACTTACTTACGGACTTCCGGGAAAATCCCTGAATCCATCCGAGGTCGATCCATGGATTAGGAGGCGCATCCAGATTGAAGGCGCCCTGTGTCGAGGGATCGAAGAGCGCGGGCGTTTGCGTGACTCTGTTCACCGGCGCAAAATAGGCTCGCACACGACGAGTTACAGGCGCCGGCGCCGAAAACCAAGTTTGCGCCATTATTCCCCCTGCTCCTGATAGCTGTAGACAAGCACCTTTGCCGATCGGCTCAAGAGATCTCTCTGTACTGTGACCGGTCCAAATGTGGCCGCATCCCAGAACGTTCTCGTCAACATAGGCGCTGGAGGTTGCACTGTGTAGTTGAGCTTAGGCGTGCAGTATGGCTGTAATATTGCTTCTAGTTCCTCATCCATCGCACTCAGACCTCGCCCACGATCCAATCCGCCGAAGCTTTGTGTCCCGCATGTTTTGTAGAGCACCTCGCACTCTTCCGCGGCCATCGCCGATGGCAGATCGGCGTCTATGCCGAGGCCCAACCACCGCAGGACAAATACATCGTTCGGCAGTTGGCCAAAGGGAGCCTCCGCCTCTTCCACCAGGATGCCCGGCCGCACAGCGCCGCGCAGCAAAACTGTGCGGTTCGGATTGATTGCCGCCAGCCGCGCGCGAAGCGCCGCATAAAACGAATCTTTCGCGTTTTGCATGATTCACCCCATCCGCCGCCCGCGCATCAGACCGCCTGTTGCCTCGCCTCACGCAAAAGGAGCCGGTAAAGATAGACCTGGCCAAATGCTTCATTCGAACCCACCGACTCGATCAGATAATCCTGACCGCCAACAGTAACTGCGAGCGTCATGGCGAAGAGCGCTTGCGCTGAAGCAAGACTCAGCACGCTGAGTTGCTGCTCGACGCTCGTGGCTGAAAGCATCAGCTCCCACTTTGATTGCCCTCCCTCCTGCCACGAAGGCTGCAGTTTCCGCATCAGGGCAGGACTTACAAGGACGTCCGTGAATGTGGTAGCGACAATGCCGAGTTCTGCCTGACTCGAATCTCCGTTCGTTCCAGTTACACGCAACAGAGCGGTCGTCCCCGATACGCTGCGAAGCAAAGCATCGGCGATCATCTGCGGAGCGCCAGTCGGGTTACGCGACGCGGTATCGCTCATCGCTTACCCCAGTCTGTTCGCGACATAAGGACGAAGCCAGGCCTGCACGGTTTCATCCAGCAGCGAACTTGAGAAATATTGCATTTGCATCGTATCGATCTTCGTTTTGCTGGCGTTCAGCGCGGGCGTCGACTGCGCATTGCGGATAATTTGCGCGCAAGCCGTCTTCACGTCATCACCGATGGTGGCGAGTCCAGAGGTATAAGTCGCGCTTACCTCGTTATACGAAAGGCCCAGCAAATTCCATGGCAATGTCAGTTCGCCCGTGCTCGGGTCGAAATCGACCGTCGTCGGATCGATCGCCGTCCATTGCCCCGGCAGAGAAAATGCCCGGACAATCTCTTCCAGTGCGCTATCGATTGCTTCTCCGCGTCGCGGATTAGCGTAGCGCGCTTGCAGCGCAACCAACGGCGAGGCGGCTGACCCCAGGGGCGATAGCGGAAGATAGCTGAGTCGCACTGTTCGCGACCCGCTCGTGACCCGCAACCGCTCGGTGTACTGAATGATATTGAGATCAGGCCGCCGGCAGTAACTGTTGATCAACGCCGTCGCCGCAGTGACCCAGTCCGTGCTTGTTCCTGCGGGCAACCCATAATTTGGATAGTCCGCTGGCTGAAGATACGCCATACCGCGTCCTTTTGCGCAGAGTGCGAAGGAGCAGAGGCCCTCTCTATGAAAGAACCCCTGCTGCCGTCGCGTTTCCGTGCGTCTAGCTTGTCATTTATGATTTACCGATCGACGAGCACCTGGTAGTGCGCGTAGTTAGCGCCTTTCACAACAACGGCGCCGAACTTCACCGCTACATATTGATAGGTCAGCGAATTTGGCAGGCCGAGCTGGAAGATGCGCGGCGTTGGATCCCCGAGCCAGTGATACTCGATGAGGTCTTCGGTAACGATGTAAGCGGGCAACACTGCGGAGCCTGATCCTGGAGTTCCGGTATAGCTCAAGCTCCAGTCTGGAATCAGCGGCAGATCTCCGGCCTGCGTCGACAGCATCTTGACCCGGAAGCCGCCGGTGATCTGATCTGTGTCCAGAACGACGTTGTATTCGGCTTTCATCTCCTGGTCGATCAGGTCGAGAAGAACCGGATTGGCGTAGATCGCTGTCGGCCGTACGTAGTATCCGGAGCTAGCCACCATCTGCGCTACGGTCGTCTTGATAGTATCGACAATCTTCATCGACGTGGTCACGGTAACTGAGTTTCCGCCGGTTGCAATCTGCGCGCTTGCGCCCATGTATTGCGTCGTAGTCGGCGTGCTGAGACTGGTGTCGTTGCCGTTCCACAGGGCGACATCGTGCGTAACCATGACGCCGCTGACCGTATCCACAAGATCTTTTGCCTGCAAATAGGCGAACTGCTGCTGTTGATTGCCCAACTCAATGTCGAATAGGTTGTAGTTGATCTGCGAGACAATCGCCTTGAGTGGCACGCTGCGTTCTACGCGCGTCGGACTAACCACGGTCGGGGCGATGCTGCGCGGATTCACAAAGCCGGCTGTTCCGGGATTCGGAATGGCGGTCTCTTCAAAGAATCTGGATGGATGTCCGGTTGCAGGAACCTGCTTGATGCGCTGGCCAAAAGGGCTCGACCGTCGGCAGATATCGAAGATCTCGGTTTGATATAACGGAACTTCGATCGCGCCGGGCCCGATGTAATCAGCCGCTGCGTGAATGTCGGTAAAAGTTGCGTTCATAGGTTCTTTCCGCCCCCGAGGGGGCTGTTGGGATTGTGTGGGATGCGAGAGCGGTTGGATGGCCGCGCGTATCAGTCGACAACACTGCGCGGCTGTCTGTCCTCAGGCGATGGCGCCTGACCTGAGCAATTGCGTCTTCACCGCGATCCGTTGCTCCAGGCTCAGGCCTGACAGCGCAGCATCCAGCGTTTGCACGTCGACAGGCCCGTCTCCGATGCCGCGCTTGGCCAGCATCTCGGACGTGGCTGCAGGCAACGTCCTGCGCAGCGGAGTGAGGCCGCTTTGCGTCGTGGATGCTTTCAGTTCAGATAGCGCTCGCTCGGCGACGGCGAGTTTCTCAGCTAGCTCCGTTTCCCGTCGGGTTTGTTCCACGGTGGCAGATATCTTTTCCACCTCGCCGGTAAGCGTGCTTTGTCTTTCTTCGAGCCAGTTGAGCGTCCTTTCCAGCAAAGCCATCGCCGCCTCGAGCCGTTCGGCAATCTCCTGTTCGTGTTTCTCCATGATGTCCCTTTCTGTCTAGCGTCTGGTCGGAGGCCCGCGTAGCCTCGCATCACAAAAAAAGAGACGCCGCTCGGCGCCTCTTCTCGTGTTCGTTGATTCAGTTAATGAGCCTGCTCAAGTCGAGGCTGAGGTTGAATATCAACCGGCCATCCTGAAGCTTGTTTCCTTATATGCGGCTTTGTCGCGCAGCAAAATCGCGGCGCCCGTGAATGTAACTCGAGTCAGTCTCCAGACTTCGGCGCGCATATCTTCCACGCGAGCGTCGGCTATCTCATAACTCATCCCCATGGCGCCGGTCTTTCCAGATTCGATGGTCTCCGCTACCTCGGGAAAGTCGCGTGCATAGATGTAACCGCGTACTGCCAATCGATTGCCGACCAGGTGAGCTTCGGTCAAAAGCCCAACTTTGCGCCGAGCGTCATGGCCATCCCATCCAGGTCTGTAGTCCACTGCCATGCCCAGCAGCGAAGACAGCGCTTTTTCCGCCGCGTCGTACGTTAACGTAACCCGGTGTCCTCGCGCGCCTGCCGGCGCCTTGTCGCTCGGTGTATTGACGACTGTCAGTACGCCTTCGAAGGCCACCCGGTTGGGATGTCCATCCACGTGAGGAAACTTCACCGCCATTGCTTCCAGTCGCATTGGATCTCCGTATGATTAATTCAATTCCGCATTTGCCGCACCGGCTTGTTGTTCTTCCTGCACATTTGGCATCGGCGCCAGGCCGCGCATTGCGCGCACTTCGCTCACGGTCAGAACGCCGGCCTGCAACAACTGCACCTGGATCGCTAACTCCGTATCCTCATCGCGTGCGCTCAGCTCGTTAAAGACAAACTCGAAATCATCCCATCCGATGCACTTTGCGAAAAGGTCGCGCGTGATATGACCTGCCAACAGATGCGCCAGGGGAGAGATTGCTCCGCGGAACGCTTCATCGGCCAGCTCCGCTGCGGTCGAACGATTGACGTCGCTCTCCAAGCCGAGCAGAAGCGGAGGCAGGCCAAAAGCATTTGCGATCATCCGAATGAGAAACTCCTGCCATGCGAGACGCAGATCGGCATCGGTGCCTTGGGCAAAGCGCAATACCTCCGGCTTCTGCTCGGTCGAGAGCAATGGAACCCGCCCCGTTCCCTCTATCTCGTCCTGCCACCAGCGAATCAGGCGATCGTGCTGTGCGGGCGTCGCCTCATTGAGCCACAATGCATACTGCGCCACAGAATTGGCCGCGAGCTTACCTGCAAAGCGATGCGCGCTTAGAAATTGATTGACCGTCTCAAATGCAACTTCCAGCGGTCCAAGGCCAAAGGGAGTAAAGCTGCGCGGGTTCATCCTGATATAAATCAGTTGATCGTCGCGCAGTTGGATGGCGTTGGACTCGAGTTGTCCAGGCATGACCTGCGCATAACGCGGCGAGTCCGCGTGCCCGTCCCACTTTGCATTGATGCGAATCGTCGCGCCATCCACAGGCCAGAGCATAGCTGGCCGATTCGCGTCACCCGTCGGCGCCATCTCGATCGCGCCGAATCCTCCGGTCAGCGCGTCCTCGATCGCTTGCTCGATCAACGTGCGGAAGCTGTCCGTTTCGTTGGGCGATTCCAGGCAGCGCCGCAGAGCTGCGGTCCGTCTTGCGATCTCTGGCGGCGCGATCGAACCCGCATCACGGCGCAGGCGCACCTGCCAATCCATGGCCGCAACACGGTCTTTGATTACATTGATGGCGCGCCGGACCAAGGGTGTTTCTGCGAAGCGGCGCAGGTTGAGCGGCGTTGGTTTGACTATGAGACGCCCCGAGAGCGATGCCGGGCTCAGCACAGCAGGCAGCGCCAGAGTCTTTCGCTCCGCACCTGAATCAACAGGGCCAGCCGCAACTCCCATGCCGCGCGGCTGAACCATGCTAGTTGCTCTCAACCAAATCTCCCGCAACTGTTCTGTAACCTTCACGCGCACCTTCCCCACAAATAAAAAGGCGCGCCCTGGGGCACGCCTTCTCGCTTCTCGCCCGCGGTCTATCTTCGCAGGCGACTAATCAGCCATCCATCGATCTATAAATACATGCTAGCGTAAATCGGATTAAATATTCGCAAACCGGCGCGAGTTATCTGACAGGCGAATAACTCGTCCCTATGTCACGTACGCCTGAGCGGTGAATTAGACGCGAAGCTCTCTACGCGCAGTCTCCGCCGCTCGCTCCAGATCAACCGTGGTAAGAACGCGAATCTGGCGCTCTTCCATGGTCTCTACACCGAAACGATACATCTCAAGGTGATCCGGCGCGTCGTCGGTGGCGCCCAACTGCGCCGCCGGTTCGATAACCGCGGTCAGTTCCAACGCAGCTTTTTCTAGGCGCTCCACACCGGCGCGCAGTCCAGCCGCGGAGAAGGCAAGCACCTTGGCCATCTCCACGCCGGGCTCCAAGCTCACTGCATGAAACATGCGAATCATGCCGTTGGGCCTGTAGCCCGCGTCGATGCGCAACGGATCTCCCGGCCGCGTGTACTGCGAGACCGCAATGCGCTTGCGCATCAGGTCCCACACGCCCGCACGCTCAAATTGCATGCGCATCTTTGCCTGGATCGCTGCTCTGCCGCCGAGCCGTTCCGTGCGCTCGCGCTTCGGCGAGTCGACATAGAGACGCATCAGCTCGTCTATGCCCGCAGGCAAACTCTCCGCTAGATAACCCTTTCGATCGGTGATCTGAATACTGAGAGAGAGCGATTCATCGAGGATCCGCATCAGTTCGCTGTCTGGATTCTGCGACAGTTCACGCCGGAGCTCGCTTTCCATCGCCTCCAACTGCGCCGTATCCACGGTTGAGTCCAGGCAGCGAATCCGTCTCCAATCGTGCGTGAACCGCACCTCGATCTGGCTTGGTGACTCTGTGTTGCGCAGCAATGCGCCGATGTTGATGAATTCGCCGCGCAACCGATCCGGCGCATAGCGGAACAACTGAAATGAGCACTTTTGCCGATCGCCGTTGTTGGTCATAATGATGGCCCGTCCTACATGAGCCTTTGTTCGATGTTAGTTCCCCATTGCGCATCGCTCCATGCACCGCCGGAGAGTTTACTGGGGCTTGCGCCCCAATTGGGAAATGGCTTCCGGTCTGATTTCGCAAACGCGGCGATGAGCTCCCGGATACGGCTTCGCCTGGCCAGAAGATTTTGCACGAGCGTTTCCATCTCGCTCAGATCGCCGCCGTACCATTCGGGCGGAACCTCATTCGCCGCAGCCCATAGAACATCGGGTGCAAGCATCTCGATCCGCGACAGCCAAGGTTCAAATGAGTCCCATCCAAGAATGTCTCGGTACACAAGATTGCGGTAATAGACTCCTCTTAACGGATTGTCTTCAAATCTCCACTCCCCGGCATGAAAGCAGTATCCGAAGTCGATGAAGACCGCGCGATACCGTCGCTCACGCTGCTTCCGTACAAAGACCGCCTGGCGTCCATTCGCATTGCCCGTCCACTTGTCCAGCGCCAGCACTCCTGCGAATTCGCTCAGGTTTCGTATCTCTTCCAGCTGCTCCTCCGGCAGATAGTCCATGACATGTCCCGGCATGAGACCGCCGACGAACTTCGATCCAAACTGCAGTCCAGGGCGGCACTGCTCACGCGTTTTTCCGAAATCGAGATCGAGTTCCGGCGTGTGTTCCACGAGCCATGGCTCAACGTCGATCAGCTCTGCCTGGGGCACGGACAATCCCACAGACGCGGCGATACGCGTCGCCAGCAGTTCGTTGGACAGGACGCGGCTGTGTTGCGGATTGTTCTGAAATTTGACGACATAGGCCTGGCCATCCGCTCCAAGCATCAGATGGCCTTGTGCGCCTCCTTGCATTCGTCGGATATGTTGCACTGCCAGGACGGCCAACGCGCTCTCCCGCTTGCCCGCAGTCGTTCAAGGAATTCTACTCGTTTTGTGCGAGCGTGGCGTGGACATCTCTGCGTTATGCCGAGCGCGCGCGGCATTGGGTAACTAGGATTTTGATAGTAGTAACTCCGCTCTTGCGGCCATCGCGATCGCCATCGCCATGACTCGATCGTCGTGCGCGCCTGACTGCGCTCCCGTGCTTCCGTCGCGCATGCGCACAAAGCTTCGGCATTCGGCCAGCAGCTTGCGGCTTTTGAAGCATTCCGGCCGCTCCACCAGCGCCGCGCCGAAGCGCCCCAGAATGGCCGGCCGGGTTACGGAGTTCGTGAGCCAACCCGTTTTCCCGTGCTGCCGATACATACGCTCGTAGGGGCTTCCTTCATCGATATGAGCCAGGACGCCGGCGCCGTGATTGTTGCGCTCTATAACCAACCAGGCCTCGTTGTATTCTCTAGCGAGTCCGGTCACCAGCCTCGCCAACTCATGGCCTCCGAGATGTCCCGCAAACTCCGCACACTGCAATGCGGTTTCCATATCCAATATCTGCGCTGCTGAGTAGTCGCCCTCGCTTCCGCCTTCCGCTGGGTCAACGGCCACGACATATTGCTTGCCCCGCACGGGCGGCAGCCATATCTCCAGTTCTCCGTTGCACCGCGTCTGCAGAGGACCCGGCGCCGCCCGCAGGCAGTCTTCTATAGCGGACAGCTCGAATACCGAATCTCCACTCGCCCGGAAGCAGCTCTCGCTGTCTTCGGCATACTCCTGCGACGCGAGCTTGCGAAAGCTCGCGCTCACCTGTCGTCGAAATCCGATTTGTTCCAGATCAAGGCTGAAGCGATCGATAAGTTCGCGTTCTTCTCGTGTCAGCAACGCCGCGTCGACAGCGCGTTCCCGATAACGAGGCTCCAGCCACCAGGGAAAGAAATGGCGCACCGTGCCGGTCTCCGCCGCTCTTTGCCATTCTTCATAGAAACAGCCGCCAACACCCTGCGGCGTGGACTCAAGAATCATCTCGCCGTTCGGCGTGAGCGCCGCCAGGAGCCCAGCCAGCGTTTCGGCCGGATTGCCCGGCCATCGCGCCAGCTCCGAGCAGTGCAGGTTCTGCACCGTCAGCCCGCGCCCGGCATTGCGCTCGCCGGCCGATATGACAAGATACTGCGTGTCCATTGCAGGGAAGGCGATGGCGCGCACATTGGCTCGCGACGTTTTCAGCGGGCCTTTGCGTAACGCTTCAGGCATGTTGTGTACAAAGCGATGCACGATGCGGAAGATCTCTTCCGCGGCCTCCTGAGTATGCGCCACTTCCAGAGTCAATGTTCCGGGTTGCAGAATGGTTTTCAGGAAGAAACGCCCCGCCGCCCAGGTCGTCAGCCCCATCTGACGCGCCTTCAGAACAATATTGCGCTGTCCGCGCTGAAGCTCGAAAGCGCGCTGCACGGCGTTGGCGCGCAGGGGTTCCGTTTTTCCGTCGCGAGTGCGGACGCGCAGCATACGCGACGCCAGGGCCATGCATACGGTCTGTCCGCGCAGGCTCGCCGGCTTGCGATCGAGAATGGCGCCGAAGCGCTGCAGCTCTTCCCGATCGAGTTCTTCGGGCGCCGGAAACCATAGGTTAGAAGGAAATACTTCTTCGGACGTACTCCGGCCGTCAATTGCCATCGCAGTGGTAGTAAAGAACTCCTGTCAGCGAGGGGAACGAGAATGTTACGGCGGAGTTGCTGATCGAGCTCACATAGGGAGCGCCGCTCAACGATGCGCTCGGAGTCGCGATGCAACTCGCCCATGAGCTCCATCCTCCGTTGGCGAACGTCAAGGTCAGCGACGCCGCGGCGCTCAATCCAGAGACGTAGCCGCCTTCGTTTGTGCCCGTCACTGTTCCTGCGTTGGCTGTCGGCGATGCGCCGGCGCGATGCGTCATTCCGTTCGCATCCACGCCCCAGTTATTCGAGGGGCCCGACAACATCCATGCCGCGGAGCCGTTTCCGCCGAAGCCCACGTTGTAATTGAATTGCGTCTTTCCGTTGTTGTTAAACACGACATTCTGGTAGCCGCCGGTTTGCACGAACGTCGCTACGAAAGGATTGTTAATCCAAAGACTCCCGCCGCCCGTTTGCTGCAGGTACGATCCGCCTGTGCTGTTATTGGCGTAAAGCTCCACCCCATCGGTGCCGTCGGCGCTTTGAGCTACGAATGGACTGCCAATCGCAACATCGCTTTCGGTGGTCGCGCGCGGCGTGCTTTGCGGCAATTCGGTTAGATCGATGGCTGCGGCATTGCTGTCACTGGGAGGCGTAGCGCCGGAGACCGGCGTAGGAACAATTGCCGCCGAGGGAATACTCATGCCGCTGAAGCGAATCGTCACTGGAAAAGATGAAGCGCTCGACACGTAGATATCGATATATTGATCGAGCCCATTCTTCGAGACTTCGATCTTGGTCACCGATCCCCAGCTTGAATACTGATAGAGCGCTCGCCGCACGGACAGCGAAGAATGCTGTCCGTAGGTTCCATCGGTGAAGTCCCAAAGCGTATCCGCTCCCTGAAACTGGCTGATCTCCATCGTGCCGGCGAGTACAGCCGGCTGCTGAAAGAGCCGCGACGTATCGAGCACCCGATACCAGCCGGCCGCCGAAGGAGTAAACACAGCATTAGTTAAAGTATTCGTCGCATTGGTTTGATACGGCGAAAGCTGGAAGCCATTTTGCGCAGGAATGGTTACGCCATAGAACTTATCTATGATTCCTCCGTGTCCCGCCAGAGCGTCGTAGCCCCATGACTGCGACGCCCCATAGACGCAAGGTTTCGTCGTCTCTCCGTTGTCCGCGCAATTGGCCCCGTGCAGGAACACTCCAGTGGTTTTCGATCCGACGTAAACCATCGGCGTCGCATTGTCGGGGTCGGAGTCCTGCTCCATGTAGAGATCGGTGAAGTCGAGGTTTGTACTGCCGCCGCCAATCAGCACGTTGGGCATTCCAGAGAGCGGATCGTTGGCCGTAATGTCGGAAAACGTTGTGGTCGTCGCGCCGCCGCGGCTTGATCCCGGGTCAATCTCCAGGATGTTTCCGCTCGTCGTATTCACCGCGGCCTGAGACATGGTTAACGTTGTTGACGTGGCCGCTGTGACCGTCGCGCCGGAGGGGATGGTTTCGTTGGCCGCATTCGCTCCAGTGGCCGGATTTTGGTTGTCGAAGGAATAAACAGACTTACCCACCAATGCGCTGGGGGGCTTGGCTGTTGTTCCGCTGTAAGTCACCGTAGCGCTGCCAGCTGTCGTGGAAACTCCGGTGACGATGTCCTCTTTGCCGATGCGCATCAGCCCCTGTACATGGTCAAAGCTGTCCCCGCAGCAGGCGTCGTCGATCTGCCATCCATAAGGCGTTGTCGACGAGCCGCCGGCCATGATGTAGGAGAACGATGACTCATCGAACATGTGCTGCACATGTACTGCTCCATTGGCGAACGTCCCTGTTCCTGTGCCGCCGTAAGATGCAAAGGCGGCGAATCCTCGTGCATGTACATAATTGCCGCCGGTTGTCGGGCTTGGATCGGTGCAATACAGACTATCCATATTGGTGGAGCTGTTGTAGGGCGCGAGAATCATGCGCACCGCGCCGCCGGTGCTGCTTTCGCCCGCCAGATTGTCGTTAGAGAATTGCTTGATTCCGCACGACGTTCCGTCTGTAATGTTGAACTCCCAAAGCGCCGCCGCTGGAAGCAGCAATGTCACGCTCAACGTTCCGCTGGCGGCCTGCGTCTCCGATCCTAGGTTGATCTCTTCATTGATCACCTGCGTTCCGCCCAGGGCGCGTGCGTCGCATGTTCCTCCACCCGCAGCGATCGCCGCGGCAACGCACGCATTGATCTGTGCGCCCGCGTCGGAACCAGGGAACTGATCTGCTTGATACACGGCGCCGATCTGCTTCGCCGTAATCTCTCCAGTGGCGGCGCCGCCTGTGAGAGGCATTGCCGCTGCAAAGTTCGCGTCGACATAGTGTTTGTCTGCAGCTTGAAGCGGCTGTGTTGGGTCGCCATTCAGATAAAGCGGCCCGCTCAACGTTCCGCCTACTGAAGCCAACGTCCCCTCGGCGAGCGATTGAATCGACTGGTCGACATATGCCTTGCTGACGGCCTGCACAGCCTGTGCTGCGGGCATTACCTGCGCGCGCACTTGTGCGATGCTCGCGGGCGATGTCGCAGGAACGACCCAAGACTCAGTGCTCGTCGTTCCGTCGCTCAGATAGTAGACAGCTGTATAGAAAAGGCCCGCCGGCGTCGATCCGAGATTCGGCGCCAAGTTCACGCTGACGAAGCCGTTGGTCCCGATCGATGCGTTCAATGTGTCTGCAGCGATCGCCAGTCCGTTCGATGTTGTAAACGCCGGCCAACTCAAGCTCAGCGTTCCGGAAGCAGGCGTTCCACTAGCCAGATAGACAGTCCCTTGCACAGTTGTCGTGCTGACGGTCTGCGCGATACACGGCAAGGCGCAAATCAATGCGATCCAGCTAAGTCGATGCCATATCTTTGCGCGGATCGCGTATTTTTTCGTAAGCTTCATCTCTTTTCCTTGTCTTGCTGCGAAAAAAGGCTGCGACATCGCATCCGCAAGGACCAAGCGATGCATGCCGCAGCCTTCGATAGAGTCAATTCATTCGGTCGAATCGTTAAGTTATCTTCTGCGCGAGAAATTCCGCAGGATGTTTCTCTAAATCGGGATCCCACTCCGGCTCATTCGCCCATTCGGTTGCCAGGCTGCGTTTCACCCGCTTTTGCTGCGCCGCGGTCAGTTCTTTGTGCTCGTTTGCCAGATCGCAAAGAAACCGCCCGCTTCGTGTATCGCCTTCGGCAGCTTTCTTCGCCATTCCGCTTGCAATAATGTCGCAGTCCTTGCGGAGCGCGTTCGCCGCTGCCGCACGCATTGCGTCGATCGCCTCCTGCTCTTTAACTTTGCCCTCAATTGCATCGGTTCCTGCACCGCGATCGAATCGCAATCCCATCTCAACCTGCTTTCTTCTCACGCCGGAAAAAATAAAAAAGGAGAGCGGCAAACGCTCTCCGGTATAAGTCAGAACAATGCTCCTAGTCTAGCTAAGTCGGACTAAATTCTCCGCAATGCCGCGATGCGCATTCGCTCGACCTGTTTCAGCGCATTAGCCGCAAACTGCGGCTTTTTCTCTTTGACAATTGACCGGCGCCCTGTGCACTACCATGTCTGAGTGACCACCCAACCGGCTACTCACGACCCGACTCTTCTCGTTCACGGCGGCGCCTGGGCTATCCCCCCAGAAGCAGCGGCGGCTCATGAAGCCGGCGTTCGCCATGCGCTTGAAATCGGCCACGAGATCCTTGCGCGCGGTGGCCCGGCTGTCGACGCAGTAGAGGCTGCCGTCGCCATCCTCGAAGACGATCCAACCTTCGACGCCGGCCGAGGCAGTTTTCTTACTTCCGACGGACGCGTCCAACTCGACGCGCTCCTGATGGATGGCGGACGAATGAAAGCGGGCGGCGTGGCTTGCGTCGAGCGCCTGCGAAATCCCATTCACGCGGCGCGTCTCGTGCTTGAGAAGAGTCCTCACGTGTATTTTGTCGGTCCGGGCGCCGAAGAGTTTGCGCAATCCCACGGCATGCCTCTGATTGACAATGCCGAACTGGTTCTCGATCGCGAACGTCAACGCCTTGCCGAGGCGCAGGTTCGTAAGTCCGCAGGTCTTTCCGATCCTACGTTCTCCGGTTTGTCGGACGATAAGGACCCAGAGACCGCATATGATCCTGCAACCAATTATTTGCGCGATCAGAGCCATGACACGGTGGGCGCTGTCGCTCTGGATGCGCGAGGCAATCTCGCTGCAGCTACTTCGACCGGCGGCACGCTCAACAAGACGCCTGGCCGCGTGGGAGACTCATCTCTGATCGGCTGCGGCTGCTATGCCGATAACCTTGCGGCTGCTGTTTCGCTCACAGGCTGGGGCGAGCCGATTATGAAGCTTGTGCTGGGCAAGTGGGCTACCGATCGCGTCGCTTCGGGAACAGCCCCTGAAATCGCTGCACGCGAAGCCATCTCGTATCTCTATAACCGACTCGGCGGACACGGCGGCATCATTCTGCTTGGTCCTGACGGGCGTTTCGGGCTCGCTCACAATACGCCTGCGATGGCCTGGGGGGTAGCCACTCCAAGCGGCTTGCATTCAGGCCTGACTATCTAGCTGTCGCGTCCTGACGCTAGAATCCGTTTTCTCCAATCAGCCTGGTTTCCGCCTGCTCGAGCGAGATGTTTTCTTGTAGCTGCTGAAACCGCGATTTGTCGTCCTCTTCATCCTGGGAGATGCTCTTGAAGAACAGCACGCTTCCATGGATGTGGACGTGAGTCGAGACAATCCTCCAGTTTGAGGGCGCGATCTGACGGCGTTCGACGTCGAATGTGCCGCCGGCAGAGATGCTGCCGCACAATCCACCACAGAAGCGGACGCCATGGGCAAGCTGTCCCTGAAGACTCATGATACGGCGCTGACGTTTATCGATGCGGAGGTTACCTTCCATTGCCTCGAATACCCGCGCTGCCCAGCTCGGCGGCGAAAACGAAGGATCGGGCGCGAAGTGGAGCAGAAGAGTCGAGCCATCGGAAGAGGCCATCGTCCAGGTAAAGGCATCCGGCAACATTCTCAGCAGTTCTTCGGACTGGCGGTCGTCATGCTCGTCCGATTTGCGTTGGCGCGATTGTGCGGCAGGATCATGAATGAAGCGGTCCATCAATGTGCGTTGCGCCGGGGGCGAGATGTGCACGCCCTTCTGCACAAGAATGCGATGGATGTCGCCATCTCCGGTCTCCGCGACCCACTGCTCTACAACGCCGTCTGTCTTCCGATCGACATCGTAGTAAGCCCAGCGCGAGTGGTCATTCTGGTTGGCGACGAGTTCGTTTTGGACGACCTGGCGGACGAGCGCGCGGAGATCCTGCGCGGTGGCGGAGTGCGCAAAAAGAACAACGAGCGTGATGAAGAGAGCTCGACGCATAGTGACACCGCCCAACCATTTAGATGCAGGGATAGGAACTGGCGCTCATCTGAGGGCAGGCTCTAAGTTTTTTGAGTGCGCTGAACGTCGCGAACGCCGCTGACACGACGCAAGCCGAGAACCATGCGACTCAAATGGCGAACATCCTCGGCGTCGACGATGAATTCGATGATCGCTTCGCCGTTGTCGTCGTGACGAATGTCGATGTTGCGGATGTTGGTGTCGTCGTCAGAGATAACGGCGGTGAGTTCTTTGAGCATGCCTGTCCGATCGTCGCAAAAGACCGTGATCTTGACCGGATAGCGCGGAGCGCTGCCGTTGGTCTCATCTCCGACGCGAGCCCACTCAACATTGATGCGACGATCGCTCTCGTAGAGAAGGTTTTGTACGTTGGGGCAGCTGCGCGCATGCACCGCGACGCCTTTGCCGCGCGTGACATAGCCGATAATCTCCTCGCCGCGGATGGGATTGCAACATCGCGCACGGTAGACGAGCAGATCGTTCTGTCCCTCGACCTGTAATGAATCGGATCCTCTAAGGTGCAGCTTGCGCACCGCATCCGACATCGGCGCTTCGCCCGATGCATTCGGCTTTGTCTCCGCTGGCGCATCGGTTTCTGCGGGACCCGCGTATCCTGGCGCAAGCTTGTTCAACACCTGGTGTGCTGAGTGTTTGCCTTGGCCGAGCGTTGCGAGCAGATCAGCGGCAGTGGCGACGCCGTATTCATTCGCGATGCGGCCGAGATCCTGATCGGAGATTTGACTCATCGGAAGTTTATACTTGCGGGCTTCTTTCTCGATGAGCTTGCGGCCAATTTCGACGGCGCGACGACGCTGGTCTTCGTTGAGCCAATGCTTGATCTTGTTGCGGGCGCGCGGGCTCTTGACGAAGGTGAGCCAGTCGCGGCTCGGCTTGTGATCTTTCTGGGTGATGATCTCAACGATGTCGCCGGTGCGCAGCTTGGTTCGCAAAGGAACCATGCGACCGTTGATCTTGGCCCCAACACAGGTGTGGCCGACTTCAGTATGGATGGTGTAAGCGAAGTCGATCGGCGTGCCGTCGGCAGGAACCACAACGACTTTTCCCTTCGGCGTGAAGGTGTAGACCTCTTCGGGGTAGAGGTCCATCTTCAGGCTGGAGAGGAATTCGTTGGGATCCGTCATCTCCTTCTGCCACTCGACGAGCTGGCGGATCCAGTTGAGGCGCTCTTCATCGCGCGCCGTGACGGCGCCATCGCCGGCTTTGTACTTCCAGTGCGCGGCGATGCCTTCCTCGGCGATGCGATGCATCTCTTCGGTGCGAATCTGCACTTCAAACTGATGGCCGCCATCGCCGATCACCGTGGTGTGGAGGGATTGATAACGGTTGGCGCGAGGGATGGCGATAAAGTCCTTGATGCGGCCGGGAACAGGACGCCAGAGAGTATGAATGAGGCCGAAGACCGCATAACACGAGGCGACATCCTCCGTAATCACGCGCACGGCGAGCAAGTCATAGACCTGCTCGAATGAAATCTTGGAGCGCTGAAGCTTTTGATAGATGGAGTAGAGGCGCTTGATGCGCCATTCCACACGCGCCTCGATGTTGTTTTCGCGAAGCTGCTCGACGAGGGCGTCTTCGACGCCGCGCAGGAACTGCTCCCCTTCGATGCGGCGGGCCTCGACGGCTTCTGAGATTTGCTCGTAGCTAACTGGGTCGGTGTAACGGAACGCGAGGTCTTCGAGTTCGCCGCGGACTTTGCCCATACCGAGCCGGTGTGCGAGCGGCGCGTAAATATCGAGGGTTTCGCGGGCAATTGCCTCCTGGCGCTCGGGCTTCAGATGCTCAAGGGTCCGCATGTTGTGGAGGCGATCCGCGAGTTTGATTAAAACGACACGCACATCGGTGACCATGGCGAGAAGCATCTTGCGGACGTTCTCGGCCTGACGATCTTCGCGATTGGCGAACTGGATTTTGTCGATCTTGGTAACGCCTTCAACGATGTGAGCGACCTGATCGCCGAAGCTGGCTTCTATCTCTTCGCTGGTCGCGGGCGTGTCTTCAACGGCATCGTGGAGCAGCGCGGCAGCAATGGCGGTGGCGTCCAGCTTCATCTCCGCCAGGACCTCGGCAACCTCTAGCGGATGGATGATGTAGGGCTCACCGGAGGCGCGCATCTGACCCTTGTGGTGCTGGACGCAGAAATCCCATGCTTTGCGGATAAGGCCGACGTCGTCACCGGGACGATTGGCCTGGACTTGGCGCAGAAGCCCGTCAAAACGTTGGTCGATTGCGTGTTGTCCGTCTTCGGTTGGAGAGACAGAAACCGGCTCTGGGCCAGGTTGGCTGGCGCGGGAAAGACCGGTCGGAATGGTCTGGCGGACGCTCGCCATGCTTCATTATAGGCCGATGACACATCACAGGGATGAACGGGGTGTCCCTGGAGGCATGGAAGTAATTTGACGTCCGAAACTCGCGAGGATTCAGAAGAGGTTGGCGTTCGGACAAGAAGGCCACAAGCCCGGCGGCGTCTATGATGACCCGTAGGATCTTAGATGACCAAGCCCCCCAACCAGATGAAACCGCCGAGAGCGCAACGGCCCGAGACGCCTTCACTACGCCCCAGCAGCGATAGGGCAAGACAAACGAAGAAGAACGCGCTGGACGGACAACGGGCGCCTGCGCCAGATTCAACGACCTTTGGCGCCCGGATCAACCGTCGCGCGGCGGATCGGCTGCGTAGCGGGCATTTGTGGGTCTACGCCTCCGATGTTGAAGCGATCGAAACTGGACAAGGCGATCCGCCGGCGTTGTTGCCCGTCGCGGACAACCGTGGACTGCTGTTGGGGACGGCCCTTTACAGCCCCGCATCGCAGATCGCGCTGCGCATGGTCTCGCGTGAGGCAATCGGCGAGGCAGAGTGGCTGGAATTGTTCGAAAAGCGTCTGCGGAGCGCCATCGAGCGCCGCTTGCCGCTGCTCAAGTCTTCTGAAGCGGACTCTGATTCGTGCCGGCTGTGTTTCAGCGAGGCCGACGAGCTGCCAGGGCTGATTATCGACAAGTACGGCGATTTGGCGATCGTGCAGTTATTGGCTCGAGGATTGGATTCTGCGGCTGTGCGGCAGAGAGTGGTTGCCGTCACCCGGAGTCTGCTGCAACCGACAGCGATCTGGGAGCGGCCTGACCCGCGGATTCGCGAGTTGGAGGGCTTGGCGCCGCCACAACTTGAGCCTCTGTTCGCAGCCGATCCCGGACTTCCAATGACTGCCAACCAGTTTCGGCTCAATGGGCTGAGATTTCAATATGACGTCAACTCCGGGCAGAAAACGGGGGCGTTTCTCGATCAGCGCGCCAACTACAAAGCCGCCCAGGACCACGCCCGGCGGTTGACTCCCGGCGGCCGCGCCCTGGATGTCTGCACCTATCAGGGCGGTTTCGCATTGCATCTGGCGCGCGTCTGCCGCGCGGTGACCGGAATTGACGCGTCGCGCTCTTCGCTCGAGGTCGCGGAAAAGAATCTCGCCGGCAACCGTGAACAGCTTTCCGCCCCGGTGGAGTGGGTCGAAGGCGACGCCTTTCAGATCCTGCGCGACTGGTCGGAGGCAGGCGAGAAATTCAACGCCATCGTTCTCGACCCGCCGGCGTTCGCCAAGACCAAACGCGCCGTAGAAGGGGCGTTGCGCGGCTATAAGGAGCTAAACCTGCGAGCGCTCAAGATGCTTGAACCGGGAGGCCTGCTGCTGACTTGCTCCTGCAGTCATCACGTGAGTTGGACCGATCTCGAAGGCGCCGTTGCATCTGCTGCTGCCGACGCCAATCGCAGAGTCAGACTCCTCGAACGCCGTGGCGCGGCGCCGGACCACCCCGTCGTTCTCAATCTGCCGGAGACCGAGTACCTGAAATGCCTGGTGCTTGAAGTGGACTAATATCCGTCCAACACAGCCTACGCGTTTGCCAGCCGTTGCCCTCGATGCAGGCGTGCGAGTAACCGTGAGAGCCAACCGGACAGAACCGTACGTAAGGGAAGTGGCTCGTCGGGGATGTGCTGCGGCTGCCGGGCCTGGACGGGCTTCGGCTCGCGCGCCGGAGCTGAACGAAACTGCGACAGGGCATCTTTCACCTGGCCCCGGAGCGTTTCGACTTCAAAGATGCATGAGCGGAGATAGGCGGACACGGTCAGGCCGGCTTCGGTTGCGCGTTTGTGAAGCAGCACGCATTCGGCCTCGCTGAGCCGGATCGTAACGCTGGCCGATTTGCGACCCTCTTCCAAGGTAGGCGGAGGCGCACAGAACACTACCGGACGCTGGGGAGTGTGTTCCGCTACGGGCGGTTTACGAGGTGGAAGAGCCTGCTCGTCGATCGGGACGGAAGTGGACCGCGATGCCGAGGACTTTGCATCAAGCGGCACGGGCGTCGGACGATACCGCGCATGGGCGCGAAGAGCCTGCTCGTAGCTGATCGTCGTAACGTCATCGGCCAAGGCCGAGTCATTCCAGTAGCTATCCGCCTGTGGCTTAGGCGAAGTAAGACCCGCCAGGAGACTGGCGAAGCTTGAAACTGTCGCGGGAGACGATGCCTGTGCGCTTGCCGGCATGCCTCAAGAATAGGAGGGTTCTTTCGATACTTGAGGAGAAAATTCGGCATGGGCGCGTGGCAGTTCCAAATTGGGCTCAACAATTCCGCCACATCGAGGCGCAAGGTGACCGGCCAAGGTAAGAGGTAGACGGTCAGACTCGGGTTCGGACAAGATTCGGCCTGGCAGTCGCAAAAGCTGAGTGACATCGTCGGCTTTCATTGGCCGAGCGAACAGATAGCCCTGACCGTAGCGGCAACCCATTTCGCGAAGTAAATGATATTGATCCGGCGTCTCGATTCCCTCGGCCAGGACATCCATCCCCAGCGCGCGCGCCAGATCGATGATGGTCCGCACAATTTGCAGCGTTTGATTGCACTCGGTCATGCGCCCGACAAAAGACCGATCGATCTTGAGAACGTCGAAGGGAAACGAATGCAAATAGTTGAGCGAGCTGTAGCCGGTCCCGAAGTCGTCCATCAACAATGAAACGCCCAGAGCGCGCAAAGCATTTAGGACTTCGATCGCCGTATCCGGATTAGGAATCAGGCTGGATTCGGTCATCTCCAGCCCCAACTGGCGGCTCGACGTGCCGGACTGCAGCAACAGCGATTGGACGTGATCGGCAAGGCCGGGGCGTGCAAACTGGCGCGCCGAGAGATTGACGCAGACGCGCAAGGAGCCGTTGTCGGAGTTCTCGCGGTTCCAGGCCTGGATCTGACTGCATGCCTCCGCAAGGCCCCAATCGCCGATGGGCAGAATCAGCCCGCACTCTTCGGCGTTCGGGATGAACTCCAACGGAGGGACAACGCCGCGTGTGGGGTGAATCCATCGAATGAGGGCCTCAACGCCGACGATGCGGCAGCTGGCAAGTTCGATCTCCGGCTGGTAGTGGAGGACAAACTCGTGGCGGGCCAAGGCGCGACGAAGGTCGCTGCAGCGGGGCCAGGTTTTTGGATTTCCAGGTCGCCAGGATTGTTTCTGACGCTTTCGCTTGCCTGGGGCGACGCTCAGCTTGTGGAGCTCAAGCTGGCCGGCCGCCAGGTCCGCCATCTTCTGGAGCATATCGATTTGATCATCGGTCAGATCCTCCCGAGCTTGCTGGCCAAAAATAGTTAACCCCGCGATGATCTTGCCATCGGGCGTTCGAACCGGTGCGCTGGCGAAGAACGCGGCGTCAAAGATTATCGGCATAATGGGAGGATTTTGCGCACAGGCGCATTGGGTCACGTCCGGGACAACCACCGGACCGTCTTGCTCGAGCACCATGTCGAAGATCGAGTTCTTCCGTGGAATCTCGCGGATTCGGCGCCCCCACCAGGATTTGAACCATACCCGGCTCTCATCGGCAAAGCCAAGGCAGCAGGCGTCGGCGTGAAAATACTCCGCAGCAAGGCGCGTAATAACGTCATACGAGGGCTCTGAAGGCGTGTCGAGGATGCAGTAGGACGCCAGAGTAGCCAGCCGAGCCGACTCCAGCCTCAACTTGGCTTGCTCCTGCTCTCGTTTCGTCCTTTGCTCGTCGATTCCGGCCGCACTGGCGGTAGCTCGCATGATCGCGTGAACCTGTCCTTCTCACCGTTTATCGGTGGGAGCGGAAAGGCCATGAGGAGTGTAGATTGGCATGGCTTGAAACGCTCCGTGCCTAATGCGCCGGATGAGAAACGGCTAAGGATTGTCCTGTTTCCGTCCAAAGAAAGCTCAATTGATCGGCGTCGTCCTGCACCTGCTGCTCGACACTGACTCCGGCGGAGTGGCCGCCGGCAAGACTGTAGTGAAGCAGAATCGGACGACCGTTGGTCGATGCGCTCTGCAGCAGCGCAGTCATCTTGCGGGCGTGCAGGGGGTCGACGCGCGTATCGCTGTCGCCGGTAAAGAACATGACCGCTGGGTAAGGCGCGCCGGTTTTTACGTTTTGATAGGGCGAGTAATTCAGCAGATAGCGGAACCCGATCTGGTCATCGGAGGATCCGTATTCAGTCGTCCAGTGGGGCCCCTGCAGAAAATGGTGATAACGCAGCATGTCGAGCAGCGGATAGCCGCACCAGACCGCGGAGAACAGCTCCGGATGCTGCGTAAACGATGCGCCCATGAGCAGTCCGCCATTGGAGCGGCCAGAAATCGCGAAGTGTTGCGGCGACGTGTACTTTTGCGCGATCAGATATTCGGCTGCTGCGAACCAGTCATCGAACACATTCTGCTTGTGCTCGAACATGCCTGCTTCGTGCCAGGCCTCGCCATATTCGCCTCCGCCGCGCAGATTGGGTACAGCTAGCCAGCCGCCTTGCTCGAGCCACCAGGCCCAGGCGGGGTTCCAGATCGGCGTCATGCTAACGTCGAAACCGCCGTAGCCAGTCATGAGCAGCCGCTCCGAGCCATCTTGCTTCAGGCCCTTCTTGCCGGCGATGAACATGGGGACTTGCGTGCCGTCTTTTGACTTGAAGAAGACCTGCTTGAGTTCGTAGTCGGCCGTGTTGAAGGGGACTTTGGGCTGGGAGAAGATTTCGCGCTTGCCCGTGAGTGTGTCGAGACGGTAGGTAGTGGGCGACTGAATGAAGGATCGAAAGCTGAAGAATCCGTAGCGGTCAGTGGGTTTGCCGTAGACAGTGGAGGCCGTGCCGATGCCCTCGTAATCGAGAGAGCCGATGGCCTTGCCGTCGAGGGTGTAGACGGCGGTTTCGGTTTTTACGTCTTTGAGGCGCGTGACGTAGAGTTTTCCTCCGACGATCGAGAAGCCCGCAATGACGTCGTTCGATTCCGGTGCAATTGTCTTCCAGCCGGTCGGATCGACGCCGGGATCTGCAAGCATGACGCGGCCCTTTGGTGATTGGTAGTCCGTCTTCACGAACCACCCGCCTTTCGCCCAGACGGCCGAGAAGCGCGATTCGATGCCCCAGACGAGCACATCAAACGGCAGGTTCGGCTTGGTTAGATCGCGAAACACGATATCAACCCGCTTGGCGGGAACGCCGCGTTCGATCCTGATGACGAGATAGCGGCCATCGTCCGTGACGTTCGAAAAGAGAAGGTCGATTGGGCCCAGCGGCTCGTCGCGAAACTCATTGCCAAAGATGAAGGCGTCGCGGGAGCTGCGCATCCCGAGAAGATGAAGATGAAGCAGTGCGCCGCTTTTGCTGTTGCTCGTGTAGTAGAGTCCCTTGCCGTCTGGCGCGAAGTTGACCGACCAGTGGATTCCAGCGGGGATCTCGTCCTCCAGCGTCTTCTTCGTCTTGAGATCGAATATGCGGACCGTCGTTTCATCCGCGCCGCCCTGGCGCACGCGGTAGGCGATCAACGATCCGTCGCGCGAGACATCGGCGAGATCGACGGAGGTATTGGGATCGCGGGTAAGTATGGCGGGGTCGATAAGCCGCTCATCTTTGCCGCTCCAGCCATGGCGAATATAGATCGAAGCCTGTTCCTCGTCAGAGAGCCGCTTGGTGAAGTAGTAGTTTTCGCC
>DATHNJ010000167.1:0-18084 GCA_035486155.1 Occallatibacter sp.
GGCGGAGCGGGCGCAGGCGGGATTCCAGATTGGGTTCCATGCGATCGGAGACAAGGCAGCGGCGATGGCGCTAGAGGCATTCTCGGTGGCCCACGCCGATCAGTTGCTGCAAAGGAATCTGCAATCGACGCAGAGCATGACCGGAATTGGTCCATGCCGGCCCGCCGGTCAGCCGTATGAAATCTGGGACGAGAAGATTCCCTGCCCCGTGAAAGGCGAAGCTTCTACGCCGGCGTGGACCGCGCCGCGCAACCGCATCGAGCATGCGCAGGTGGTCGATCCGGCGGATATTCCGCGCTTCAAAGAGCTCGGCGTCATCGCGAGCATGCAGCCGAACCATCTTTTGACGGACATGAACTGGGCCGAAGATCGGCTGGGACCGCAGCGCGCAGCATACTCCTACGCGTGGAAGGCCTTTCTCGATGCGGGCGTGCCACTGGCCTTCGGGACTGATTACCCGGTTGAACCCATCACGCCGTTTCGCGGGCTTTATGCTGCGGTGACGCGCATGAACGAGGCAGGCACTAAGACGTATTTTCCGGAAAACAAGCTGACGCGCGGGCAGGCGCTCTATGCCTACACGCAAGGTTCGGCGTATGCGGAGTTCGCCGAGAAGCACAAAGGCAAGCTCGCGCCGGGATACGACGCGGACTTCGTGTTGGTGGATCGCGATCTTTACAAAGTAGACGCGCCGGCAATTCTTGGCGCGAAGATCGTCGAAACGTACGTCGCGGGCAAACGCGTCTACGCAGGGGCGCATTAGCCGAAAGCACGCTCAGACTCCGCGCTCAGGAGCGGGCGCCGGTTGACTCAAGCGGATTCGGCTGCTTGCCGTCAACATGCGTCAAAGGCGGCGGCAGCGGACCAGGCTCGTGCAGGTCTTCCCTTCTCTTCGCCTCGCGATGTGATTCGAGGCGCATGGTGGGGAATGCGTGCGGGTAGTTATCGCAAACGAACTGGATCATCTTTTCGCGCACCAGGCAGCGCAGGTCGAAGCTCTTGCCGGAGTCGCGCGAGCTGACCAGGCAGCGAATCTCCATCGTGTGCTCGCTGAGATTGGTGACCTGCAGGCCGCAGACGCGTTTATCCCATAGCGGCGTTTGCTCGACGATGCGGCGCAGCTCGGCGCGCAGCGGTTCCACGGGAACCGAGTAGTCGAGGTAAAGAAAAGCTGTGCCGAGAATGTCGGACCCGGTGCGAGTCCAGTTGGCGAAGGGCTGCTCGATGAAGAAGCTGAGCGGAACGATGAGACGGCGCTGATCCCAGATATTGACGACCACGTAGGTGCTGGTGATCTCGGCGATGCGTCCCCACTCGCCTGAGATGACGACTACGTCGTCGATGCGGATGGGTTCGCTGAGCGCGATCTGGATGCCGGCAAGCAGATTCGACACAGTGGATTTGGCCGCGGCTGCGAGAGCCAACGATGCCAGGCCTGCAGATGCCAGAAGACCTGTGCCGTATTTCCACAAGCCGGGATTGTGCATGCTCCACAAGATCGCGGCCAGGTCGATGATAACGACCGCGGCAATGAGGAGCCGGCGCAGCATCTGGACCTGGGTGTGCAGGCGGCGGGCGCGGAGATTGTCTTCCGCGGTAATGTCGTAGCGGCTCAATAACAGGGCCTGGCCGACGTAGACACCCCCGATGCCCAGCCAGCCGAGAAAGAGGACGAGCAGGATTTCTACTGCCTGATTGATCTGGTCGAGGACCGATGGTGGGATTACGGGAATGAAGGGTAGAACCACCCTGATCGCGATCGTGATGAAGGCCGCGCGCGCAGGGCCCTCAAGATAGCGGCGCAGACCGATGCCCGGCTGCCGCGCTTCAGCCTGCTTTTTGCGCAGAAGCCAGAAGAGCACGAAGTGGATCGCATTGGCGAAGACGATGACGGCGCAGAACAGGAAGAGAGCGAGCATCCAGTTGCGGCGAACCAGAGGCGCCAGCGCCTCGTTTAGCAGGATGAATGCAAACATGACGGGTTAGACGCCGATTATTCGCTCTGTGTCGTTCGCACGGGCCTCACCGAAGTCACTCTTTACAGGGCTGAAATAATGCCAAGAGATGAGAGTGCGCGCGTACGTGCTGATGCTGTTTGTGGTGGCGGTGTGGGGATCGACCTTTGTGGTGATCAAAGGCGCCCTGGCCGATGCAACGCCCGCGGCGTTCAATTTGGCGCGCATGTTGCTGGCGTTTGCGCTGCTGGCGGTCGCGTATCACCGGGCATGGCGAGGAATCAGACGTAGCGATCTGGCAGCCGGCGCGCTGGTTGGGCTTTGCCTGGCGGCGGGATACCAGTTCCAGACCATCGGACTGGTGCGCACGACGCCGAGCAAGTCGGCATTTATTACAGGGCTCGTGGTTGTGCTCGTTCCCTTGTTCTCGACTATTCCGGCGCTACGGCCGCGAGACGCCAAGCCGCCGCGATGGAATGCTTACACAGGCGCGGCGCTGGCGTTTGCTGGGATATTGCTGCTGACTGCCCCTGCGGCAGCCGCAGGGAGTGGAATCTCCGGTTTTCTTCCAGATTTTTCGGCAATTAACTTTGGCGACGTGCTCACGTTCGGATGTTCGATTGGATTCACATTCCACTGCATCGCGCTCAGTCATGTGTCGCCGAAGATCTCGTTTCAACCCCTGGCCCTGTTGCAGGTGGGATTCTGTGCAGTCTTCATGGCGGTCAGCCTGCCGATGATCGAGCATCCTCAGATGCACTTCACGCCGAGACTCATCGTTGCGCTGGTTGTCGCTGCCGCGCTCGCGACTGCAGCGGCGTTCTCCATTCAGAGCTGGGCGCAGTCGGTGCTGCCGTCGACGCACATTGCGCTGTTGCTAACGATGGAGCCGGTGTTCGCGTGGATTACATCGTTCCTCTTCGCCGGCGAGCGCATGGGGATGCGACCGGCCAGCGGCGCTCTTCTGATTCTCGCCGGAATCGGACTGACGGAGCTAGTCCCTCAACCTCATGTGCCTACCGCCCACGAGGCTTGAGGACGCGTAGAGACGCGGAATCGAGAAATGCACATGCGGAAGGTTTAGGCTCACAGAGAAGGACGCTTATCGCAATGGGTAAAACAAGCGCCGGAATCGTGCTCTATCGGACCAACAACGAGCAGCTTGAAATACTCCTGATTCATCCCGGCGGACCGTTCTGGGCGAAGAAGGACGATGGGGTGTGGTCGATACCCAAGGGCGAATACGTGGATGGCGAAGGCGCTCTGGATGCGGCGCGGCGCGAATTTGCAGAAGAGACCGGATTCGCCTGCATCGAGGGTGATACGCAGACGCTGGGCACGGTCAAGCTGAGCTCAGGCAAAGTGGTCTCGGCCTGGGCCATCGAAGGAGACTGCGATGCAAACGCAATCCGGAGCAATCTGTTTGCGATGGAGTGGCCGCCGCGCTCGGGAAAGATGCAGGAGTTTCCCGAGGTGGATCGCGCGGCTTGGTTTACGCTGCCCGCAGCAGAGCAGAAAATCCACCCCGCGCAGCGCGCGTTTTTAGAGCGGCTGATCGAGGTGGTTCAGGCCAGGCAGCGGGCGTGATGTTTTTAGCGCGGCGCGGGCTCCGGCGAGTCGGCAAGCGCATAGGCAAGCACAGCCATGACGGCGGCGTTTTCGTTCAGGTGCTTCGGATCGATCTTGTCGAACGTGTCGGCCGCAGTGTGGTGATAGTTGAAGTAAAAGCGGCTGTCCTGGATGGGAGCGAAGCTTGGAACGCCTTTGGCCGTGAGGTCTGAGATGTCTTCGCCGGTTTCGGAGGTGCTGACGAGCGTCTCCGCGCCGATAGCATCGAGAACTTGCGAGACGGGGCGCAGCCATTGACCGAGATCGGGCTTACCGGAGTAGTAGATGCCTGCAGGGTGATCGGCGCCGAGATCGGATTCGATCGCTCCGATGTGATTAGCGATGTCGCCCCGATGATCGACCATGTAGGCCGCCGCGCCTTGAGAGCCTTCTTCTTCGCTCATCCACGCAACGAAGCGCACGGTGCGGCGAGGATGAATGCCGAGGTCCTTGAGCAGATGAATGGTCTGCATGGAGACAGCGACGCCCGCTCCGTCGTCGATAGCGCCCGTGCCAAGATCCCATGAGTCGAGGTGCCCGGAGACGATGACGACCTGCTCGGGGTGATCGGTTCCCTTCCAGTCGGCGATGACGTTGTAGCTTTGCGCATCAGGCAGCGTTTGTGGAGTCAGCGTGAGATGAAGCTTCACCGGGCCTTGCGCGGTCAGATCCTTCAGCAGGTCGGCATCCTCCGCAGTGATGGCTGCGGCGGGAATCTTAGGAACCGAAGGCGAATATTCCGTGAACCCCGTGTGGGGCAACCGGAAATCGGCATTGCCAACCGAACGCACAAGAACAGCGACTGCGCCGACCGCGCCTCCAGCGACAGGGCCGGCGCCACGATAGACAACGCTGCCGATATAGGCATTCAGGCCATCGCCTTGCGCAGCGAGCTCCTTGTCGAACTTGTGATTGAGGACCAGAATCTTACCTTTTACTTGACCTGGAGGAAGCGCGTGCAGTTGCTGCCAGTCGTCGACAACAACGACATCCGCAGTGATCCCTTCGGACGGCGTGGCCACACTGCCGCCTAACGCTGTAAGCACGATCTTCTGCGTTGTTCCCGGCGCCTGTCCGGGCCAGGCGAGCAGCTGAGCGCTCTCTTCTCCGCGCACCCAGTGCGGAACCGTGGCTTTTTCGAGCGTGACTTCGGCGCCGAGAGCGCGCATCTCGGCGGCAACGTAGTCGACTGCCTGTTGCGCCTGCGGCGAGCCGCTCAGCCGGGGACCGATATTGTCGGTGAGGTGGCGAAGTTCGTCGAGCGCATAGCGATCCTTCATCGCAGCATTGCGGATTTGAACCATGGTCGTTACCTGTTCAGGCGACCATGCGCTTTTTCCGCTCGAGATCATCGCATCAAGGCGATCCATTAAGTTAGGCGGGGCGGTGGGATCAGGAGAAGTATTTTGCGCCAGGGCGGATTGAGAAGAGACTCCGGCAACGAGGGCCGCAAGAACAATAAGGGCTTTGTTTCCCATGCCGGATGTTAGCATGCAGCCGAAACGACTCTTTGGCTGCAAACTGCGTCTAACCCACTGACGCAGGCATCAATCTTAGTATGTAGAACCTTGTGGCGCCGGGTCGATCCAGCGCCGATACAACCTTCGACTGAGTTCGAACCGCGTGGCGGCGCCGAGCAAATGACTATACTGGTGTGAGGCGCCAAGAACTTCCAGCTGCACAAGCTGGTTACCCAAAGAGGTTATCAAGATCATGAAATCGATCTTCGAACGGCTGCGCGAGGGCCGTCTCGCTTCCGCTTTTGTCGTGCTTGCCACGCTTTCAGCCGCGATTGTAGCCGGCTCCTATGTTGCGCACGGAGTACGCGGACAGGAAAAGCAAAACGAGAGTTCAGACGCGACGCCCCTTCACGTCGTCAACTCAACGGTTCCTCCCAATGATTTTGTGAGAATCGCCAAGGAAGTCGGCCCGGCGGTGGTGAACATCAACACCGAAACGCTGCCCAAGCAGTCGACGAATCGCAAGCGGAATCCGCACGGGTTCCAGCAGATGCCGCAGAACCCGAACGGCAACGGCGGCGGCGATGACGACGATAACGGCGGCGGTCAAGGGCAAGGCCAAGGCCAGGGTCCCGGTTCGGATGATTTCCAGAACTTCTTCAATCGCTTCTTTGGCGGGCAGATGCCGGACCAGGGCGATGGCGGCGATGACGGGCAGGTGCGCGAGTCGCTCGGCTCCGGTTTCATCGTCGATTCGAAGGGCTACATCATCACCAACAATCACGTGATCGAGAAGGCCGACAAGATCTATGTGAAGCTTTCGACCGATCCGGACAGCGTAGATCAGGGACGTCCGGCGCGCGTGATCGGAACCGACAAGGCGACTGATCTGGCGGTGATCAAGATCGACGTGAATACGCCGTTGCCGACGGTGAAGCTCGGCAACTCCGACTCGTCGCAGGTTGGCGACTGGGTTGAAGCGATCGGCAGCCCGTTCGCGCTCTCGCAGACGGTGACGGCCGGCATTATCTCGGCCAAGAATCGCACGATCGAGCAGGGCGCTCCCGGCCAGTTCCAGCACTTCATCCAGACGGATGCGGCGATCAACCCCGGCAACTCAGGCGGGCCGCTACTGAATATGTCGGGCGAGGTGATCGGCGTCAATACGGCGATCTACACGCAGTCCGCGGGATACCAAGGCATTGGATTTGCGATGCCGGCGAATACAGTGGTGTCGGTCTATAACGATTTGATCAGCCCCAGCCACAAGGTGGTGCGCGGATCGATCGGAATTCAATTCCGTCCAAACCTCTCCGGCGCGGTAAACCGCATCTATGGGTTCAAGACGGGCGTGTTGGTGCAGCAGGTGCAGCCGAGCGGTCCGGCGGATAAAGCCGGGCTGAAGCCGGGCGACATCATCACGCAAATCGACGGGCGACCGATCAAGGATGGCGACGACCTGGTTAATGAGATCGCCAGCCGGAAGCCTGGATCGAGCATTCGTTTAGGGTTCATTCGTGACGGAAAACCGACTGACGCAACGGTGACAGTCGGCGACCGCGACAAGGTGTTTGCGGAGCTGAACAATCCGCAGGCCGCCGAAGCCCCCGATCAGGAAGGCGACGCCGGCGAAAGCAAGCTCGGCATCGTTGTGCGCGAGACGCCTCCGGCGGTCAGCGCGAGGATCCACGCGCAGGGAATGGTGATTCAGTCAGTGAGAACCGGATCGTTTGCCGATTTGCAAGGGCTGGAGCCAGGGTTGGTGATTGTTCGAATCAACAAACAGCCGACCGGCGCCAAAGCACAGTACGACGCGGTCGTGAGCCGTCTCAAGTCGGGCGACGACGTGGTGTTCGAGGTGATGGATCCACGCCGACCGGGCGATGGGATTAATTACATCGGTGGGACGCTGCAATAATGGGAACTGGCCGGAGCAGTCCAATGTTCCGGCCATAACTCTCACTAACTAAGAGGCTTACAGCCAAAACCCTCGAAAAAGAGTGCAGGGATCGCGGGAAAGCCTGATACAACTAGGGTTCTCAAGTTACGACGGAGGGAATCCTTGTATTTTCTTCACCCAGAATGAGTTTTAAATTGCGTAGCATGGAATCGTTGGATAGAATCCGGGAACACAGAATTCTTGGATCGCCCGATTTGAGAGGTAGACGAGCAATGCTTTTTGTCCGAGCAAGCTTGGGCTTTCTTTTGTCCTCGGCCCTTTTAGCGGCGCCAGCCGCAGCGTCTCGCGTGGACCACAAACCCACGAGCGCATCTCACCCAAAGCTTTCCACCAGCCATCGCCGTGGACACTTGACGGCAAGCAGTCGGAGTCGCAAAGGCCGCACGATCGCCAAACGCGGGCCGAGGTTGCGTGGGCAGCAGGCGATTCAGCCGGAGCGCGTGACCGAAATTCAGCAGGCGCTGATCCGCGAACACTACATGAACGGCGACGCCAACGGGCAGTGGGATTCAACAACTCAGGCGGCAATGCAGAAGTATCAAGGGGACCAGGGTTGGCAGACGAAGCTGATGCCCGACTCGCGCGCCCTGAAAAAGCTCGGACTGGGAGCGGATTACTCGACGGCTATCAACGCGCAAACAGGCTCGTTTGCCGAACCTGCGCCCACGTCATCGATTCCGGCAACGCAGGCGGCTGGATTTGCTGCCGCCGCGGGAACTTCAGGAACGAACCCTTAAGCGAAATTTCTCCACCGCAAACTCCTAAGCAAACGCCAGAGGCCACCTCATTTGAGATGGCCTCTGGTATTTTGTACTCCGTTTATTGCGGGAGGCGCATGGGAGGAATTCCCTGGAGCAGGAACTCATACCGGGCGCGAAGCGGATCGGGGCCCGCTGTGATGGGATCGTTCAGGTGAATCAACGAATCTGCGTCGTCAAGCCTGGGCCAGTTGGATAGCCCTGAACCGTTGGGGTCGCCCGTTCTGGCGAAGTTTGTCCAATAGCTCATCATCTCGTCGCTCAGCTTGCGATCCTCAGGACGGACATTAAATCCTGGCCGGGTATCGAGCGTGCCGAAGACGTATTCGATGTCGTCGGAGTGGAAGGCGAAGACGCCGGGGTGATACTTGCTGGGCGTCGCCGCGAGCTCGAAGTGATAACGATAGACGGGCGCCTGGCCGGTCTTCTTGTGGGCTTCGAGCCATTTCCATGTGCCAAGCGCAATGAAGTTGTCGCTGCCGTAGTCGATGGCGGAACGCAGCGCCTGCGTGTCGTCGCCGGCGGGATAGAACTTGAGGAAGTCAGGGGCGCGATCGTTGAACAGGCTGGTCGCCATCGCGCTCCACTGGGCGGCGGTCATGCCGCGCATCGCAAAGAAGCTGCCTTCATCGGCATTCCATCCCGCAAGCAGCGGCACATGCGCTTGTCTGCCTGCTGCATAGGTATCCGGCACGCGCTCCGTGAGCACGCGGCCGTCGATGTCTGGAGGAAAACCACTCGTCTTTTTCTTCACTGCTTCGAGGATCTGATCGGTACTCATCCCACGAAGATCTTTGATCGACTTTGCGCCGATCGAATCCATCCAGGCGCCGTCGGCCTTGCTGCGCTCGGCGACTGTATCTCCACCACGGGCCACGCCGCCAGGAAACGCCGCACCGCTCTCCCCGATAGCTTTGTGGAAGAGGCCCTGCGCGAGCGGAGACGCCATGAGCGTTGAGACTGCGAACGAACCGGCGCTCTCGCCAAAGATGGTGACGTTATCCGGATCGCCGCCGAAGCTCTTGACGTTGTCGTGGACCCAATGAAGCGCAGAGATCATGTCGAGCAGGCCGTAGTTCCCTGCTGCGCCGTTCGCTTCTTTGGCCAACTCGTCAGTGGCAAGAAAACCGAAGACCCCGAGTCGATAGTTGATGGTGATGAGAACGACGCCCTTCAGCGGAAGGAAATCGCCATTGTGACGAGGTTCGGAACTTGCGCCTCCCGCGTAGCCGCCGCCATGAATCCAAAACATGACGGGAAGCTTGTCCTTGGAGCCGGCAGGAGCGTAGACGTTCAGAAACAGACAGTCTTCACTCGGACCTGCGTCCTGAAAGACCATGTCGTCATAGACGCGGGCTTGCGCGCAGTGCGCGCCGAATTTGGTCGCGTCGCGCATGCCTTTCCATTTTGCCGGCGGCTCAGGAGCTTTCCAGCGCAGATCGCCCACCGGCGGCGCGGCATAGGGAATCCCCAAAAAAGCGTTTACTTTGCCATCGTTGATGGTCTTGCCCTGGACCTTGCCCTGCTCTGTTTTCACTTTGAGAGCGTCCGCATGTGTCGTCATTGAGAACCCAAAGGCGAGCGTTACAGCCAGGGCGCACGCCACTTTCGCGCCAACTTGCATCCTGAGATTCCTCCGCGGAATACGTTATCAGGATGCACGGCAGCTTGTCTGAGTCGGCAACAATTCTTGAAGCGCAGTTCAAGATGTCGGCAGGTCGAGTTCGGGCGCAAAGAGATCAGCCATTGTCTCGCGGCGACGAATGAGCCGCGCCTTCCCTTTCTCGACGAGAGCCTCGGCTGGCCGCGGTCGCGAGTTGTAGTTCGAGCTTTGCGCCATGCCGTATGCTCCGGCATCGAGCAATGCGATCAGATCGCCGGGCTTGACCGGCTTCAGCGCGCGGTCGCGAGCGAAGAAGTCGCCGGTTTCGCAGACAGGGCCGACAACATCGACAGCGCGAGCCTTGCCGGAACGCTGACGCACGGGAACGATCTCGTGATAAGCCTGATAGAGCGCGGGCCGAATCAGGTCATTCATGGCCGCGTCGGTAATGACGAACGTCTTATCCCCATTGCGCTTGACGTTGAGCACACGAGCGACGAGCGCTCCGGCTTGCGCGACGAGGAAACGGCCGGGCTCGAGCAACAGCCGGCCGGTGAATCCGGCAAGCGCCTGGTTGAGTGCGGCAGCATATTCGTCAAGCTTGGCGGCAGGATCGAATGCGGCGCCATGGTAGTCGATGCCCAGGCCGCCGCCGGCATCGATGGCTTCGATCGGAATGCCTGCCTTGGCGAGCTTGTGGACTAGCTGGGCGACGCGTTCGATGGCGGCGCCAAATGGATCGGCGGAGCGAATCTGCGAGCCAATATGAACGCTGACGCCGTGAGGCTCGAGCCAGCGATTTGCGGCCGCGCGCTTATAGAGAGCGAGAGCGCGGCGGATATCGATGCCGAACTTGTGCTCACGCATGCCGGTGGAGATGTAAGGATGCGTCTCGGCAAAGACATCGGGATTGACGCGCAGCGCGAAGCGGGCCTTGGTTTTGAGCTTGCGCGCGCGATCGGCAAGCAGGTCAAGTTCCGATTCGCTCTCGACGTTGAACTGCAGGATGCCGGCGCGCAGAGCCTTGTCGATCTCGTCGGATGTTTTACCGACGCCGGAGAAGACGACGCGATCTACGGATTTCGGCGCAGCGGCGAGAACGCGATCGAGTTCCCCGCCCGAGACGATGTCGAAGCCTGCGCCGCAGGCCGCCAGCAATTTGAGTATGGCTAACGCCGAGTTGGCCTTGACCGCATAGCAGACAAGATGATCGCGAGCAGCAAAGGCGTTCTGGAACAACGCGAGGCGCTCGAGGATCTGATCCGCGGAGTAGACGTAGAGAGGGGTGCCATACTTGCGGGCCAGCGATTCGAGCGAAACTTTGCCGCAGTGCAAAGCGCTCTTGGCGTCGGGATAGACAAAGGGGCGAGATGAACCTGTGAGATCAGTCAATGGCTTTCGAGCTTCCTGGTTTGAGCCTATCGCACGACAGCGGCGACGATGAAACTCTCAATGCAGCCGCAGAAGGCGCTCGGCGTTTCCGTGCGTGATCTTGTCGAAGTCTTCGGCAGGGAGCGTAAGGCTATCGAGAAATGCACGGCCCACATCGTTTCCGCTGTAGGGATAATCGATCGAAAAGAGAACGCGATCGGGCCCAAGAACCTCGAGGGCCAATTGAAGCGGAGGAAGAGTAAAAATCCCGCTGGTGGTGATGTGGATGTTGGTCTGGAAGTACACGGCGGGGTTTTGACGCAGCTTGTCGGTCGCGCGCATGAGCGTTCGATCGATACGCGCCAGTTGGAAAGGAATCATCTCGCCCATATGGCCGATGATGAGCTGCAGGCGGGGAAATCGATCGAAGGTTCCTGCAGCGATGAGACGGAGCGTGTGAAGAGCTGTTTCGGCGTGCCATCCCCAGCCGGCTGTCGAAAGCATGAGGGAGACGGCCGGCGCCAGATCCGAAAAGTACGTATCGAGAACGGCTTCAGGCGGCGGCGCGGGGTGCAGGTAGATCGGCACATCGAGAGTTACAGCGCGCTCCAGGATCGGAAAGAAAAAAGCGTTATCGAGGAATCGGCCCTGGGTTACGCCGTGGATCATCGCGCCTTTGAAACCGAGTTGGCTGACCGTTCGTTCGAGCGCGTTGGCGGCGGCCTGTGGATCGGCGATGGGCAATGAGGCGAAGCCGGCGAGACGCGTTGGATATTGAGAAACGGCCTCTGCGAGATCGTCATTGACACGCTGGCAAAGAGGGATCGCGCGCTCCGGCTCGAGGATTTCAGGAGACGGCACGGTGTGCGAGAGCACTTGAATGTCGATGCCGTGTCTGTCCATGTCGGCGATTCTCTGAGCGCCGATATCGGCGAGACGCGCGGCGAACGGGCCGCCGTGATCGAAACGGCGGTAATAATGCTCACCCATCTCTTGCGTGTACTTGCTGCGATAGTGTTCTTCGAGCGCGATGACCCTCATGTCTCTCAATCTAGCAGCCAGCGTCGGCCTGCACGCGGCGCCGAATTAACCGACGCGGGGCTTCGCCGCGTGGAATAATAAACCGCTGAAAGAGTGCGCTAGGGTCGAAGAGGACCGTTTCCCGAATTCCCCGTTCGTCTGGACAAACCCACGAGGTGATATGAAGCGTTTTGCGTGTCTGTTCGTTGTATTTCTTTCCTGTGTGGCGTCTCTGGCGCAGCAGTTCTCATCCGTGCCCGGGCAGGGCCGCTCGATGGTGGTTTCGAAGTTCGGCATCGTCTCCACGCCGCAGTTCCTTGCTTCGCAGGCAGGCGCGCACATTCTCGAACAAGGCGGAAACGCCATCGACGCGGCCATCGCAGCCAATGCGGTGATGGGCGTGGTCCAGCCGTACGTTAACGGCATCGGCGGCGACCTCTTCATGCTGTACTACGAGGCCAAGACCGGCAAACTCTACGGCCTCAACTCCAGCGGCTGGACGCCCAAGGCGCTGACCATCGACGCTCTCAAGGCGAAGGGCGTCACCGAAATGAATCCCATCGGCGTGGAGACCATCGACGTCCCCGGAGCAGTAGCCGGATGGGACGCCATGCACAGCCGCTTCGGCACGCTGCCCTTCAACCAACTGCTCGCGCCTGCCATTTACTACGCGCAAAACGGATTCCCACTCGCCGAGCGCAATGCGCGCTATTGGGTCGCCAAGCGATTGATGAATCAGCCGGGGTACAAAGAAACCTACATCCTCTGGCCTGACGCGCCGAAGCCGGGCGATCTTTTCAAGAACCCTGCGTTGGCGAACTCACTGCGCCAGATCGCCGCGCATGGCCGCGACGCCTTTTACAACGGCCCCATGACCGAGACGATGGTGAAGTTCCTCGATGCGAACGGCGGCATGCATACGCTCGAAGACTTCCGCGACTTCCAGCCGGAGTGGGTCGAGCCTGTATCCACGACCTATCACGGATGGACCGTCTACGAGCTTCCGCCCAACGGGCAAGGCGTCGCCGCGCTGTCGATGCTCAACATCATGGAGCATTTTCCGCTCGCGCAGTACGGCCACAACTCCGTCGATGCCCTGCATGTGATGATCGAGGCAAAGAAGCTGGCCTACGCCGACATGTACAAGTACGTCGGCGATCCGCGCTTCACGGCGATCCCGGTTAAGCAAATGATCTCTAAGGAGCAGGCCGACAAGCGCGCGAAACTGATCGACATGCAGAAGGCTGCCTGTCAGGTTGTGCCGTCGGATATCGAGACAGAGCTGGACAAGCACGGCAACTCAACGATCTATCTCTCCACGATCGATAAGGACGGCAACATCGTCTCGCTGATCCAGAGCAACTACGCCGGCTACGGCACGGGATTTGTCGCGCCAGGACTGGGCTTCTCATTCCAGAACCGGGGCGATCTGTTCCGGCTCGAGCCGGGCCTGCCTAACTCGCTCGCTGGACACAAACGTCCGCTGCACACCATCATTCCGGCCTTCATGGAGAAGGGCGATATCCACATCGGGTTCGGCATCATGGGCGGCTGGAACCAGGCGCAGGCGCATGCGCAGTTTGTGTCCAACGTCGTCGATTTCGGCATGAATGTGCAGGCCGCGCTCGAGCAGCCGCGTTTCACCAAGGAGACCTTTGAAGGTTGCGATCTGCTGATGGAACAGACCATCCCATCTGAAATTCGCGCCGGACTTGAACAGCGCGGTCATGAGATCAAGCTGCTGGAGCCGTTTTCGTTCAGTGTGGGGCAAGGCGCGGCCGTGGTCCGCGACAGCAGCCGCAACGTGAACTTCGCCGCGGGCGATCCTCGCTCCGACGGCGCCGCCATTCCTCAGGAGCCGGACACGAAGTAGGTTTGCCCGAAGCAGCGAGAACTTTTTCAGTCACGCACAGGGCGAGTCGCGCACATGGAATTGCGTGACTCGCCCTTTTGCCTTGCTTCTACGCGTGCGCCGCGCCGATGCTGTCGAGCGCCGCGAGAATTTCAGCCGACAGCTCCAGCGATGCTGCCGCGAGGTTCTCGCGGAGATGCCCGACTGACGATGTGCCGGGAATCAGCAGCATATTCGGCGCCCGATGCAAAAGCCAGGCAAGCGCAACCTGCATGGGCGTCACGCCATGCGAAGCGGCGATCTCATCGAGCTTGGACGATTGCAGCGGGGAGAAGCCTCCCAGCGGGAAGTACGGCACGTATGCGATGCCTTGCGCTGCGAGCGCGTCGATAAACGCGTCGTCAGACCGCTGCGCTACGTTGTAGAAGTTCTGGATACAGACGATATCGGTCACAGTCTGCGCCTTGGCGAGCTGTTGCGGAGACACAGTGCTCATGCCGATGTGCTGGATCAGGCCCTGTTGCTTGAGCTCGACCAGCGCCGCGAGAGGCTCATCAAAGGGCTCGTCCACCGGCCCCATCAAGCCGCCGAGGCGGAGATTGACGACGTGGAGCGCGTCGAGGCCGAGATTGCGCAAGTTGTCGTGTACGGCGTCGATGATCTCCTGGCGCGAGCGAGCGTGAGGCCATGAGCCGTCGCTCCCCCGGCGCGCTCCTACTTTGGTGACGATGACCAGATCGTCGGGATAGGGATGCAGGGCCTGCTTGATGATCTGATTGGTCACGTGCGGACCGTAAAAATCGCTCGTGTCGATATGGTTGACTCCGGCAGCGACAGCCTCGCGCAGAACTGAGATTGCGCCGGGAATGTCACGCGGCGGACCCCAGACCCGTTTGTCGCCGTCCTGTCCCGCAAGCTGCATTGCGCCGTAGCCCATGCGGTTCACGGTGAAGGATGTCTTTGGAAAAGTGAATGTACCGCCGAGATTCAATTGTGTCGCCATGTGTTTCCTCGGAATCTATTGAAATGTGTCCTTGGTCGATGCCAGTTACACTATTCGATGAAGAAAGCTTCAGGTTAGGAGTTCGCATTTGCCCAGGCAACCGCAAAGCACGCTGGAGCCCCGAAAATCGCCGGTTCAAGCGCGTTCGGCTGCGAGCGTGGATGCCATTCTCAAGGCGACTCTTCAGGTTTTGATCAAAGTCGGCAAAGAACGCCTCACCACTACGCGGGTCGCCGCCCGCGCCGGGGTTTCGGTGGGCACGCTCTACCAGTATTTCCCGAACAAGAGCGCGTTGCTGCGCGCGGCGTTGCAACACCACATCGACGAGATCGCCGGGGCTACGGAATCGGCGTGCCGCGAGCATACCGGAGCTTCGCTGGAAGCGATGGCGACCGCGCTGACGACGAGCTTCCTTGCAGCCAAGATGCGCGACCCGAAGGCGAGCGTGGCGCTGTATGCGGTCAGCTCGGATGTGGATGGGGCAAGAATCGCGCGTGAGGCAGGCGAGAAAACGGTTCGCGCCATCGCAGCCATGCTTGCGACCTCGCGCGATGCGCTAAAGACCGATCCGCAACTGGCGGCTTCGATGCTTCAGGCCATGATGGCAGGCGTCAGCCGCCGTCTGCTGGAGTCCACATCGCCGGAGCGGGAATACGAGACGCTGCGCGACGAGCTAGCGTTTCTGGCCTCTACCTATCTTCGCGCCTGCTCGCAGAAACTCAGCCGAACTGCTTGAGCCACTGCGCGAGCAGCAACGCGACCGCGTCCGGCTGTTCGTAGGCGGCGAAGTGGCCGGCGTCCGGCAGCAGATGCAACTCACAGCCGCCGGGCGCCGCGCGCAAGGCTTCCATCTCCGCGGGAGAGACGGCGACGTCTTCTCCACCAGCGACGCCAAAGACTGGGACAGTAATGGTGGCGATGGTCGGAATGGAGTCAGGACGTGCGGCGAGGCCAGCCTGCACAGCGACCACTGCCTCGGGAGTGAGCGTCATACGGGCGCGCAGTTCGGAGACTATCGCCGGGCGGCGGGCGCGTGCAGTGCCGCCGGTCGACGCCACCGCCATGGCGTCAAAGAACACTTCCCTTTTGCCGGCGCGCACCTTGGCGATATGCTCTGCGCGTTTGATGAAGTTCGGTTCGACGTCGGGCTGCGCCTTAGAGCAGATGAATGCCAGACCGCGCATGCGCTCGGGAATACGCCGCCAGAGTTCGAACAGGACATAGCCGCCGATGGAGCAGCCGGCAAAGACGGCTTCACGAATGCTGAGCCGATCGAGTAAGACAATTGTGTCGGAGGCGAGCTGGGACATCGTCAGCGTCGGCGCGTCAGGCACGCGAGCGAAGCCGCCGACGGGAAGATTGCCGCCTAACTCTGACGCGCCGTGGCCCCGCAGATCGACTGCGATGGCGCGAATGCCGCCGAGGCGCTCGATGAGCGGAAGCCAGTAGAAGTGGTCCAGAGGGGTGGGATGAAGGAAGACGACGGGAAGACCGGCGCCGGATTCAACGAAGTGTTGACGGGCGCCGTCTGAGACGAAGAAGTCGCTTTTCATGGACAATCTCTATGAAGAAAACTCGATCCCTTCCCAGAGATTGTCGCACCCGGGATTGTCGCGTGCGGGTCAGATGCCGGGGGGCGGAGGCGGATAGACGCCGGGCGCGGGAAACAGCTGTTCTTCAGGAATGCCGATCCAGCCGGCCAGATAGCCGACAGCAAATAGTCCGCCGCTGCAGAAGAACCCGACGACTGCGATGATGCGAATCACGGCAACATCCCAGCCGTTGGCTTGTGCAAGGGCGGCGCAGACGCCGGCGATCTGGCGGCCCATGATGGGGCGGAACAACGGCCGTCCAGGAGGAGGAGCTGTAGCCGAGACTGCAGCCCCGCATCTGGAACAGAAGCGCGCGCCCACCGGCAAGTTCGAACCGCAACGATAGCAAAAGAAGTTCATAGGCGACCCTGGGGAACTCAAGACTCCCCGATCCTGCTTTCAATTTACGCAAGATCGGTCAAAGTGGTTCCATAGTGGCCGTAACCGGGTTGGTTCAGCGTGATTTAGTTGCCACGGTACGGATTCTGAAGGCGCTTGCGGGCCGTGTCGGCGCGGGAGGTGGTGGGGCCGGCGTCGATGGCGGAGTGGTAGTCGGTCAGAGCCCTGGGGCGCTCGTTGTTCAGGTCGCGGCACTCGCCCCCAGACAGAAGCGAACGAATCTTCAGCTCGGGAGAGACGCCGGGGGTCTGCGCCGCCTGCTCGTAAGCCTGCGCGGCCTCGGCATAGTGGCGCTGCCCGCGAAGAGCATCGCCCAGCCCGAAGTATGTCAGCTCGAGACGCGCCTGAAAGAAGTAATTCGGTTTGGCGTTGTCAACCAGAATTTGCCGGTAGGCGTCAACAGCGCCCATTCCTTCTCCTGCATCCTTGCGCAGATTCGCTTCTTCAAGACAGAAAAGATAGTCGTGCGGGTATTGCGTTTTGAGGCTGCGCACGACTTGAACTGCGTCTTTGTAACGGCCTTCGCGACGGAGAAACAGGGCGATCACGGTGCGGGCTTCAACACTGGTGATGACGCCGCGATTTCCATCATCGGTGAGCATCTCCAGGCCTTTGCTTTTTGAGCCCGTCATGCCGGCGAAGCCGATGAGGATCTTGAAGGGCCACGGCAAAGCCCCGACGACGTACTCATAGACGCCGACCACCAGTTTGGCGTCGACGTAGTCCGGATCGAGCTGCAGGACGCGGGCCTCATCGTCTTTGGCTTTGACGGCCAGGCGAAAGCCGGAGCTGAAGCCGCGCTCCACCATCGCCATGTAGGCGCAACGCAGGCTACGCGCCCAGCCGCGCGCGAACAGCGCATCGACATCCTTGGGGTTCTGGCCGATGCGCCAGTCGGCTTCTTTCACGGCTTCGTCGGCGAGAGCAAAGATGCGATCGCGAGCCTGCGGGTCTTCTGCGGTGGCGTGGCGACCGGAGAGAAATCCATCGTTGGCATAGAAGGTGGTATCGAGCAGATCGAGACGGTAAAGCTCCTCGAATATCTCCGCGTTGAGCAAGAGCGCTGTGGGCTGCGGATCGCCGGGATGCTGCTGATGAAACCGCTGCAGGCGTTCGACGGCGCCAGGGAAATCGAGATTGTAGAAACGGTCTGAGGCTTCGCGCACCAGCGGATCGAAGTTAAGCGGATTGGTATGAACGCCCGCAGCGCTCGCTCGAAGGACAGCCAGCAGGAAAAGAAGAAGCGTCAGAGCCGTTCGGCTTTGGAACGTTTTCCCAATCGAAACAATCATTTGTCCTCTGCAACCGACAATTTGGTGACGAGTGTCACAGGCTGATGCGAACTTCGCATTCCCAAAAAGGAATCGGGCTGTTTTTGACGTTTGAAGGATTAAAGCCCCTCGCATGGATGGGCTGTTTTCCCCCATCACCATGGTTTGCAACGCCGGACCGCGCACTACCGAACCCGGCCCAACAAAGGACCAAAACATGAATCGCAAAGAG
>DATHNJ010000168.1:0-23921 GCA_035486155.1 Occallatibacter sp.
GGAATCAGCTCGTATATGTGGCGTATCCTGCATCATCGGGGCCATCACTCCTGCATCAATCTGCATGGCGAAGACGACGCGCTTACCGGACGGGGCATCTTCCGGTTTACGCCCCATGAACCGCGCGCGCCTTTCCATCGCTTTCAGCACATCTACGCGCTGTTCTTTTACGCGCTCTTCTCTCTGGACTACGTTTTCCTGAGGGACTTTGAGTGCTTCTTCTTCCCGACCCACGATTATCTGAGGCGAACGAGGCATGCCTCGCGCGAGTACGTCATTCTCTTCGCGGGCAAGGCGTTCTATCTCACCTACATGCTTATTTTGCCGGTGCTCGTGCTTGGGAAGTCGCCTCTGCTGGTCGGCGCCTCATTTTTGCTGGTTCATCTCATCGTCGGTTTGTCGGTTTCGCTGGTGTTTCAGACGACGCATACCGTCGAGAGCACGTACTTTCCTTCGGACCGCAGCGAGTTTGACAACGGCGTCTATCACATCTTCGCGACAACCGCGGATTATGCGACGGAGAACCCGCTCGTAAGCTGGCTGGTGGGCGGATTGAATCATCACATCGCCCATCACCTTTGCCCCTACGTGTGCCACACTCATTACGCGCCGCTGACCCGGATCGTGAAGGCGACAGCCGAAGAGTTTGGAGTTCCCTATCGGCAGACTCCAACGATGGGGCAGGCGATCGTGCATCATCTGATACTTTTGAAGCAACTGGGAAGCGAAAGCTGATCTTGTGTTCTTAGTTCTCTATCGATGGCTACCCAACCGCTTCTAGCTGACTTTATAAAATCCCCGGTGACTTGGGGCAAGCCTTCGGGCAGCGAGGTGTAACTTGACCGCATCGACACCCGTTGTCTCCCGGCTTCGCTCCTTTGCGGATTCGCCCGCCATGTTCCGCAATCCCGCGCAGGTTCTGTCAAAGTACGGCGAACGTTACGGCGACACCTTTCGGCTCTATCTGGGCGGCCTCAAGGAAGTCATCGTCACCACGAATCCCGCGGTGATTCAGCATGTGCTGAAGACGAATGCGGAGAACTACCATAAGTCCGAAATCCAGGTAAAGCGGATGGGACACTTCCTGGGCAAGGGTCTTCTTACTACCGAGGGGGAAGCCTGGCGCACGCAGAGGCGTCTTATCCAGAAGGGCTTCGATCGGAAGCAGCTTGAGGCTCTGTCTTCGATCATGCAGGACTCGCTTGCCGAATCAATGAGCGACTTCGACAGGCAAATCGGCGATGGGCCCGTCGATATCTATCCTCACCTGATGAAGATGACCTTCGCCATGGTCGCCAAATCGCTGTTTGGCGCAAGGCTGAAGGACGAAGATATCGACCTCGTCAGCCATACCATTTGCACCGTCCAGGAGTTCATTGTTCGGCAGACTCTTCAGCCTTATCTGAATCCGTGGTTCGCTGTCTCCGGCGATCTGCGTCGGCACGAAGAGATGCGAGCCCGCGCGGACGGCGTGCTTATGGAGTACATCCAGCAGCGCCGCCATCAGGCGCCGGGCCACGACCTGCTGCAGACCCTGATGGATGCTCGCTACGCCGACGGCGAGGGCATGAGCGATGAGCTGGTCCTGAGCGAGAGCATGCAACTGCTGGTCGCCGGCCATGAAACTTCGTCCAATGGCCTATCGTGGCTTCTCTATCTCTTGAGTATGCGGCCGGATTGTCTGGAACGAGTACGGCAGGAGTTCGATTCCGTGCTGGGCGATGCCCCCTTGAGTCATGGCGACGTGCTCAGGTTTGAGTTCACCACGCAGGTTATTCAGGAGGCGCTTCGCCTCTACCCGCCGTTTTGGATGGTCGACAGAATGGCTGTCGCGGACGACCGCGTCGGCGATCTCGCGATCCCGCGAGGATCGACGGTCATCGTGTTCGTTTACGGCGCGCACCATGCGGCGCGCCACTGGAACGATCCGGAGAGTTTCATCCCGGAGCGTTTCGCCAAGGGGAACGAGAAGCAGCAAACGCCCTTCACCTATCTGCCCTTTGGCGCCGGACCGCGAAGCTGCATCGGCAGCAACTACGCGATGCTGCAGATTCTCATGATTCTGGGCGCCGTGCTCAGAAAGTATGACTTCGAGCTCTCGCCCGGCCAGACGATTGAAGCGCGACCGATGGTGATCCTGCGGCCGAAGCATGGAATCCGCATGACCTTCACCCAGGCCATGGCGCGCGACCGTCACGCGGTGGCGCAGGAGTAAAGCAGCGTCGCGGCGTAGCAAGTCAGCGAGTCGGCACAGTTGTTTCGGCGCGCAGCGCTGCGGCATATAGATTGAGCCGCGAGTAGACTCCGAACGGCGACCCATCGTCCAGAAATCCTCCGCCTGGGCCTTCGGTCTCGGTCAGGATCTTGTCGGCCTGGTCGAGGGTGAGCGAAGGAAAAGCCGCCGTCAGCAGATATCCAGCCTCGGGAGCGAGTTGCTTCACGTCCTCCGGCTGGCTCGTGGTCTTGGCATAGACAGCGGGCAGCGCATAGGTTTGCGTCGAATCGTAGAAAGCCTGGTTCTCCGCATCGTTGTTGAACCGGCCCGTATCTTCTTTCGCGCAGATCTCGAGCGTATTGCCGCATCCGGCTTGCAATATCGAATCCAGCTCAGCGCGCGCATGACTGACCGCGTCTTGAAAGTCTTTGATCGGGGAAGCTCCGCGCACAGACAGGCCCATATAGGCCGGATCGTTGGCTAAAAGATGAGCCATGTCATACAGAGCCAGAGTGCGGCCGCCCAACACATCCATTGCGTAATGCGCTCCGACGATGATGCGATCGTTTCCGTACTCGGCGCCGCGCGCGATCATCTGCGCGTAACGCTGGGGAACGAGGATCGCAAGCAACAAGGATCCTGTATACCCATAGGTTGTGTGCCCGCTCGGATAGGAAGGGCTTTTTGTCAGATTCATCGCAGGCCCGTAGTTATAGACGTAGTTATCCGAGCGGCTATTCAGATAGTCTCTTCCGGTAAACCACGTCACGCTCGCTTCGGTCTGGAACGGACGCGAGTCGCCGTAAGGACCGGCGCCGTTTGTTCCGGCCGGAAGGTTGTAGGCCTTACCAAAGATGTCTTTCTTGCCGCCGATCTTCTCCAGCATCGCGGCGGCTTCGGCCGAAACGGGCGTCGTTCCGTTGGTCGTTGCGTTGCCGAAGAGATACTTGCCGGCGTTCGAATGGGCGCCCGAGATTGCATCTGCGTAGTGAACCAACTGGTCCAGCGCGGGCGGCAGTTTGGTGTAGTCCTTCGTTGAGTTGTAGTGATAGCGCGCCAGGTAAGCGGCGCCGAGGGTCGTCCCCAGCCCATCCGAGAACTGCGCGAGATTGCCGGAGGCGATGAACGCGTCCTGGAGCGCTTGCCGCTGCTGTTCGACAAACGGCAGCAGGGTCGGCTGAGCGAGCGAACCGGTCTGAATTCCGCCCGTGACCCTATAGTTTGCGCCGAGCGCGGCTTTGCCTTCGTCGGAATTCATCAGCACGGTTACGGGAGCAAGCCCCTGCAAGACAGTCAGATCCGCAGCCGATTGCGCCTGAGCCTGGAACCGCAGGAGCGCGGAGAGCGCCGCGATTCCAATCAACATTTTGCACTTCATCTGTTTTTCCTTTGGGCGGTCCATCAGTGGAGCAAGGATGCAATCCGTCAATCTTGCCGCGGATTCACACGAGTTACGCTCACTATAGCAGCCGATTCGGGCACGGCTGCGGAGGCAGGCGAGACGCAAAGGAAGAACGATCGCAGGATTGCTCGAGCTGTCACTTGAGAGCAAGGCGCCGGCTGACGAAAGGCTTTTGGCGCGGCAAAAAAATCACCCCCGAAGGATGACGTCGCTTCGGGGGCGCTTGCTTTCACAAGTTAATCTCGGGGACCAGTAGCTGGCGCTGGAGGTCGGTAGCGCACAGCTACTGGCGATCCCTGTAAGAACGAAGCGAGCGGCGGCTTCCCCTTTCCACTGCTGCCTCGTGTCGCCCGGCTCAAAGAGAGCTTTCGAACGCGCCCTCCGAACCATGTTGACAATTGGAGTTTCGCCTAAGTTCGAAAAGCGCTCCGTGACCGCTGTCACAGGGGTTTGGTATCAATAAACGCTTCGCGTCGTACAGCTCCAAATTCTGACTTTATTTTGCCTGAGGCGGAAGCGTGGTGTCAGTGGCGCCTCAGACGCATTGACAAACCGGGCTGCGCCCCTGAAAATCGGAGGTTCAGCCGCAAGTTAAACCCCTCTCCATGAAGGCTCTCCTCAAAACTGATCTTGGCGCCACGCCGCTGGTTGGACGGGGCAAGGTACGCGATCTCTATGCCGTTGGCGATGCGCTGCTTCTGGTCGCCACCGATCGCATCTCCGCATTCGATCACGTGCTTGCAACCGGCATTCCCGGCAAAGGCAAAATCCTCACGCAGATCTCGCTGTTCTGGTTCGATCTTCTGTCCGATCTCGTGCCGAACCATCTGATCGCGTCCAGCGTCGACCAGTTCCCTGCTTCGCTCAAGCCTTACGCCGATCAGCTCGAGGGCCGGTCGATGCTGGTGCGTCGTGCACAAATGTATCCGGTCGAGTGCGTGGCGCGCGGTTATCTGGCGGGCTCCGGCTGGAAGGAGTATGTCACCGAGCAAACCGTGTGCGGAATTGAGCTGCCCGCGGGACTCAAAGACGGATCAAAACTGCCAGCGCCTATCTTTACGCCGGCCACCAAGAGCGAAGGCGGAGCGCACGACGAGAACATCTCGTTTGCCGCGGCAGAGAGAGTGCTGGGCGCCGATGTGGCCGCCGAGCTGCGCCGCTTGACGCTGGCCATCTACGGACGCGCAGCCAAGCGCGCCGAAGAGCGCGGTCTCATTCTTGCCGACACGAAGTTCGAGTTTGGAAGCTTGAACGGCAAGATCATTCTCGCCGACGAAGCGCTCACGCCCGACTCGTCCCGCTTCTGGGAAGCCTCGGCGTGGAAGCCGGGCGGCGCGCAGGCTTCATTCGACAAGCAGTTCGTGCGGGACTATCTTGAATCCATTCAGTGGAACAAGCAAGCTCCGGCGCCGGGTCTTCCTGCAGACGTGGTGGAGCGGACGCTGGCAAAATATCTCGAGGCCTACCGACGACTCACGGGCCATGATCTTGCGCTGTAGCTGTAAAGGACCGATCACGCAATTATGACCGTAGTCGATTGGATCATTGTCGTCATCCTCGCCGCATCGGTGCTTGCCGGCGTAGCCCAAGGGTTTCTGCGCGCGATCTTTTCGCTCGGCGGACTGGTCCTGGGCCTGGTGATCGCCGCGTGGAATTACGATCGCATCGCGCGCTTCATTCAACCCGCTCTGCACAACCAACCGGTCTCGAATGCAATCGGATTCATCTTGATCGCTTTCCTGGTAACGGCGATTTGCGCGGTCGTCGGCGCGATCTTATCCAAGGCCTTTCAAAAGCTGGGACTCGGATGCCTGGACAGCCTGGCAGGCGCGATCTTCGGATTTTTTCAGGGCGCGCTGCTGGTGACGGTCTGCATTCTGATCACGGTGGCATTCTTCCCCGATACAGAATGGTTGACACAGTCACGTCTTCCGCGATACTTCTTTTCTGCCTGTCATCTGAGCACGCACATCAGTCCTTCCGGTCTTTCCGCCTTGGTTCGCGAGGATTTGAATCGGCTTGAACGTGAGTCCCCCGCCTGGATGCATCCTAGTCCGCGCAATCGTTAATTTTTTGCTGGGCCGTAATGCGGTTGGTTGTGGCAAGCTAATAAAGCAAGGGGACGACGTGAGACGAGAACTGGATAGCCTGGTCACACAAATGCACTCAAGCGGCATTCGCTACGACGACGCCGTCCGCGAGTTCAAGAAACAGTATCTGCGCGAAGTGCTGGTGGCAAACCGGGGAAATCAGTGCAAGGCCGCCGACGAACTGGGCGTCCACCGCAACACGTTGAGCCGCACTATGGCCGAACTCGGCCTGAGTCTTGCCGAGGTTCGCGCGGGCCTCAAGCGTCCGCCGCGCAGCGAACGTCTAATGTATGGAGCGGCGCGCCAGGGCTATCGCCAGGGTTAAGCTACTCTCCTATTGCATGGAGACTCTTCAAAAGAAAACCGAACCGCGCGTCGCGATCCAGCCCGGATTTGTGTGGGACCGGCAGGACGCCTATCTGTTCGATATCGACGGCACGCTTCTGCGCAGCCACGACCGCGTGCACTTTGAATCCGTCGCGCGCGGCGTTAAGCGCGTCACGGGCATCGAAGTGTCGATGGAAGGCGTGGCCATTCATGGCAGCACCGATACGGCGATCCTGCGCGAGGCCTGCAGCCAATCGGGCATCTCATCCGACATTCTGGAGCCGCAGGTCGCGGCGATTCGCGACGCCATGTGCGCCAGCGTGGCCGAACGCAAACAGGAGCTCAACCTGTATCTCATGCCGGGCGTTCATCAGACGCTGCAGCATCTGGCCGTGCGCGGCGCTTTGCTGGGCGTGGCGACGGGCAATCTGGAGATGATCGGCTGGATGAAGATCGAAGCTGTGGGCCTGCGGGAGTGGTTCCGCTTCGGCGGCTTCAGCGATCATTATCCCGTGCGTTCGGAGCTGATCGGCCAGGCAGCGCAAAAAGCGCGCGCGCTGGCGGGAGAAGCGGCAACGGTGTGCGTTGTCGGCGACACGCCGCGCGACATCGAAGCGGCGAGGGCCAACAATTTGCCTGTCATCGCCGTGGCCACCGGTCATTACGACTTCGACGCGCTGCTTGCCTTGAAGCCGGAGGTCTGCGCGACGTCGCTGGAGGACTTGATGACGGCCACGGAGTCGACGCCGTGAGCGTGCTGCGCATGGACGGCCGGGCCTGCCTCGCCGCGATCTTGTTGGCCGCGACGCCGGCGATGGTCTTCGGCCAGACGGCGCCTGCGCCCTCCGCCGCGGCGCCGCCGATCGCAACAGATCACGCGAAGCTCCCAACCAAACCCGTCCGCGCCAAGGACAGGCGCCGCGCGGCCAAGCTCTATCTGGAAGGGACGAAGCTCTTCGAGCGAAGCCAATTCGAGGGCGCCATTCACGACTACGAAGAAGCGGCCGGGCTGGATCCGACCAATCGGGATTACTCCCTCGCCGCGGCGGTGGCGCGCAGCCACGCAGTGACAGCCTTGATTCAACAGGCGGCTCAGGCAGGCACGCGCGGCGACATGGGAGCGAGCCGCGCGGCGTTGCAGCGCGCACGGGATCTCGATCCGAAGAATCCTCTCATCGCCGAGCACATCAACGACCTGGCCAACCGGGCAATTGCCGGAGAACCGGAGCCGCTGTACGAAGAATCGGCCCGCAGCGCTCTCGACGGCCCAGGGCTTGAGCCGTCCACCGGACCGCAGAGCTTTCACCTGAAGCTCGATCGCCGTTCGCTGATCCAGCGCGTCTACAAGGCCTACGGAATCGATGCAACCCTAGATCAGAGCGTCCAGGCGACGCCGGCGCGGTTCGACGCCGACGATGTCTCGTTTAACCAGGCGGTCGATCTGCTCAACATGGCGACCAACTCTTTCGACGTCCCGATCGATGCGCACCGCGTCCTGGTGGCGCGCGATACCCGCGAAAACCGCACGCAATTTCTTCGCCAGGAGCTGGAGACGATCTACCTGCCCGGCATGACGCAAGCAGAGCTCACCGAGGTGAGTAACATCGCCAAGAACATCTTCTCCGCGCAGCAGGTCGCCGTGGAGGAGACGACCGAAGCGGTCACGGTTCGCGCCCCGGCAAGGACGCTCGATGCGTTCAACGCAACCATGCGCGATCTGGTCAACGGACGAAGCGAGGTATTGCTCGATGTGCGCATCATTCAATTGGCGCACAGCAATCAGCGCACCACTGGAGCGCAACTACCGCAGCAGGTCACGGCGTTCAATGTCTTTGCCGAAGAACAGCAGCTCCTCAATCAGAATCAGGCTCTGGTGCAGGAGATCATCTCTTCGGGTCTGGCGTCCCCCGGCGATACGCTGGCGATTTTGGGAATCCTGCTGGCCTCCGGACAGGTTTCAAGCTCACTGTTCACCAACGGCATCGCTCTGTTCGGCGGCGGACTCACAACGTCTGGGCTCTCTCCGGGACCGGCCACGCTCAACCTGAATCTGAACTCATCCGATTCGAAGGAACTGGATGCAGTCGAGCTTCGGCTGACCGACGGACAGGACGAGACGATCATGAGCGGCGAGCGCTACCCGATCCTCACCGCGTCGTACTCCTCCGGCCTCACCACCAACGGCGTCAGTATTCCGGGACTTACCTCCGCAGGCTCGTCCAGCGGCCTCTCTTCCCTTCTCTCCTCGGTCTCCGGCTCGGCGCAGCAGATTCCGCAGGTGCAGTATCAGGATCTCGGCCTGACGCTGAAGACGAACCCCAAGGTGATGCGCAGCGGCGATGTCGCTCTCACGGTGGACCTGAAGATCACCGCGCTTGCCGGCGGGCTGATCAACGACATCCCCATCCTCAACAACCGTTCGTACTCCGGCGTGGTGACGCTCAAGTCAGGCGAAGGCATCGTGCTGATGAGCGAGCTCGACAAGTCGGAGAGCCTCGCGGTGAGCGGCACGCCGGGGCTCAGCGAGATTCCGGGCCTGAACAACATCACGTCGAAAAACACGCAGCAAAGCACTACGACGCTTCTGATCGTCCTGACGCCGCATCTGGTCCGCGCCCCGCATTACCCATCCAATCCGGAGCGAACTCTTCGCATCGAGCGTAGCGCGACCGGACAATAAGCCGGGCGTTTGATCGCTTGCGCAGCCGAAGAAAAACCCCGGCGTGAAATCGCCGGGGTTCTCATTCCATCGTTCGAAAATCTGGCGTCTGAATGTGCGAAGTTACTGCCCCACTCCGTCCAGCTTGGCCTGATACGCGACGATCTGCTTCAGCGTCTCGTAGGGCACGCCGCCGATCGGCACCTGGCGTCCGTTGATTACCAGCGTCGGAGTCTGATTGATATTCAAATCCTGCGCCAGTTTTACCGAAGCGTCCACCTGCGTGCTGGTTTGAGGAGTCGCAGCGCAAGCGGCGACCTTGGCCGGATCGAGGCCGGCCTTCGTCACTGCGCTATTCAGCGTCAGCGCGGCGCCGTCCGCGGAGGCCAGGCCGTCCTGCCCATCGAACACCGCAGATGCGTACTGGAAGAAGGCGCTGCTGCCGCCCAGCTTGGTGACGCAGACGCCGTACGCGGCCGCCTTCACAGCCTGGGGATGGATCCTGGCCAGCGGGTAGTTCTGGAAGACGATGCGCGCTTTGGGAAAATCGGTCGCCAGCTTGTCCATGTTGGCCTGCGCTTCCTTGCAGTGCGGGCACTGAAAGTCGGCGAACTCGACCAGCTCCAGATCCTTTGAGGCCGAGCCACGATACGGCCCATCTGCGCCCTGCTGCACCTGGCTGCGGTAATCGGCGTAGGGATGATCGCCGAAAGGAATAATCTCTTCGCCGGCAATGATGTGCTTGCCGTCAGGCAAAACAAAGAACTGCAGCGCTTGCGCCTTCTGCTTGCCTGTCTTGTCGCCGACGAGGATCACAACCTTGCTGATGCCCTCGACCGGAGTTTTGAGAATGGCCTGCACCTGCCACATGCGCGAGTCATCGTATCCCCAGCTCGCCTCCAAAAAGGCATTAATCACGTCTTTGGAGGGAGATGTCGCGGTGAAGTTGGCGGGATCGGGCTTGGGAAACGTGGGCGGCCCAGTGGGCGCGGGCGCCGAGGGCGCCGCCTGCGGAGGCGCGGCGGGAACCTGCTCTTGAGCCGAAGCGAAAATGGAGAGGGACGAAGCGAGCAGCGCGGCTGCGCCTGCAATACCGGAAAAACGACGAATCAAGCTGAATCTCCTTCGAAAGCGGGTCACACCCCGCCGCCTTTTAGCTTATACCTGAACTTTGACAGCGATGGGAAACCTGCGGCCCATGCCAAATGATTTCGACGTCACCTTGAGCACCGGCGCGGCCTGCTGCCGCTTGTACTCGGAACGCTCCACCAGCCGCACCACCTGTTGGACGAGCTCCAGGGGAAAACCGCGCTTGGAGGCGATGCATTCGGGCGTCTCGTAGCGCTCTACATAGGCCTCGATGATGGGGTCGAGCACCTCGTAGGGCGGCAGCGAGTCGGTGTCTTTCTGACCCGGCCGCAACTCGGCCGAGGGAGGCTTGTCGATGATCGCCGTGGGAATGATCTCCCGCTCACGATTGATCCAGCGGCACACGGCATAGACGCGCGTCTTGACCAGATCGCCGATTACCGCCAGCGCTCCGACCATGTCGCCGTAGAGCGTGCAATAGCCGACGGCCATCTCGGACTTGTTGCCGGTGGTCAGCACCAGCGCGCCGAGTTTGTTCGACAGAGCCATCATCAACGTACCGCGAATGCGCGACTGGATGTTTTCTTCGGTCAGATCAGGCTTGCGCCCGGCAAACAGCGGCGCCAATGCCTCGGTGTAGTCCTCGAACAGAGCGCTGATGCCGATCACTTCGAAAGGAATGCCGAGGTTCTCGGCGAGCTTACGGCTGTCGTCGATCGATCCCTGCGAGGAGTACGGGCTGGGCATTCCGACGGCGAGCAGATTTTCCGGCCCCAGCGCTTCGGCCGCGATGGCCGCCACCAGCGCCGAATCGATACCGCCGCTCAGGGCGAGCAGTCCCTTGCGAAATCCGCATTTGTGCACATAATCGCGCGTACCCAGCACCAGCGCGCGATACGCAGCCTCGGTGTCGTCACTGGGCGGCGCATTCATTGCGGGAGCAGCAAATGGGTCGAAGGCGATCAGGTCTTCTTCAAACGATGCGGCCTGCGCGATCAACTCGCCGCGCGCATTCAGCGCCAGCGAAGAGCCGTCAAAGAGCAGGCTGTCGTTTCCGCCGACCTGATTGCACATCAGAATCGGAATGCCGTCGCGCCGGGCAATCGCAGCCAGCATCTCTTGCCGCGTCTCGCGCTTGGAGTGCCAGAACGGCGATGAGGACAAGTTGATGTGAATCGCCGGATTCTGCCGCATCAGCTCTTCCATCGGATCGACGGCATAGAGAGGCTGCGGCCAGAAGTTTTTATCGTTCCAGGCATCCTCGCAGATGGAGATTCCGAGCCGCAGCCCATCGAGTTCGACGACCCTCTGCTCGCGCGACGCGCGAAAATAACGCTGCTCGTCGAAGACGTCATAAAACGGCAGGAGACGCTTGTGCTGTTCGAGCAGAACGGTTCCCCTGTCGAGCAGGACAGCCGCATTCACAGCGGGCTTGCCAGCATCTGGAGGGGCGGGCAACGCTACGCCGACGAGAACGGCAGTCGAAAGCTCCGCAGTCGCCGATTTCAGTTCATCCACCGCGCTTCGGCAGCGCGCCAGAAAGCTCGGCTTCTCCAGAAAATCGGCAGGCGGATAGCCGCAGATCGAGAGCTCGGAGAAGACGGTGAGGCGCGCGCCTTCGGCAGCCGCTCGACGACTGGCCGCAACGATTTTCTCCAGGTTTCCCGTGAAATCTCCGACGGTGGGATTGATCTGGGCGAGAGCGATCTTCACTCTTTTAGTTTAATTGGCCGGGTTCGCCAGGGCGCCCTTCTTAGCTTCCGGAGCCCGACATCAACACGCCGAGCGTGTGCGCCATGATCTTCAGATCGAGGCCGAGGCTCCAGTTCTCGATGTAGGTCAGGTCCAAAGAGACATAGCTATCGAAGGAGGGATCGTGACGGGCCTGGGTCTGCCAAAGCCCAGTGATGCCCGGCATGACGGCCAGCCTGCGCAGATGCGTGCGGTTGTACTCCCGCACCTCGCTGGCGATGGGCGGACGCGGGCCCACCACGCTCATCTCGCCGCGCAGCACGTTGATGAATTGCGGCAGCTCGTCGAGCGAATATTTACGCAGAAATCGTCCGACCGGCGTCACGCGGGGATCGTTGGCGATCTTGAACAGCACCCCGTCGCGCTCGTTGCGATGCATCAGGCCCGGCTGGCGGCGTTCCGCGTCGCGGACCATGGTGCGAAACTTGAGGCACCAAAAGACGCGGCCGTTTTTGCCGATGCGCTGGGAGAGATAGAAGACCGGGCCCGCTGAATCAAGCTTGATGGCGATGGCGATCACCAGACAAACCGGCGCAAGCAGGAGCAAGGCCAGACTCGAAAAGACAAGATCCACCGCGCGCTTAAGAATTCTGCTGCGAAGCGGGAGAGTCGCGGCGCCGGCGCTGGACAGCGTTGCGGCGCGTTCGCCCTCGACCCGGCGGGCGCGCGAAGCAAGATCGGACTCCGGCTTAGCCGCAATGGGCCGAGAAACGGATTGCCAAACCTCCGGCGTCGCCATGCGGGATCATACCCCTCAGAAAATCTACTGCTAGTCTTCCAGACTCAATTAGAACCTGAGGGACGCGGGCCAATTGTCTTTCTATTGCAATTCGTAGGGCGGGCTTGATGGCGTGGCGAGGAACGGGCTTTAGACTTTTGGGATTTCGTAGACGTCGAGCGTCAGGAACTGCTGGATGTGCTCGTCCGGCGACGCAAGAAACTGCTCGAGCGTGCCGAAGAAAGCCGCGCGGCCCCCATGCAGGAACAGCACCAGGTCGGCGAGCCGCTCGGCGAAGCGCATGTCGTGCGTGACCACGATGCTGGTGAAGCCCATCTGCCGCTTGAGACGCTGGATGATGGTGCCGAGGCGGCGAGCGATGATGGGATCGACCATGGTGGTCGGCTCGTCGTAGAGGACGACCTCGGGCTGCGACGCGAGAGCGCGGGCCATAGCCACGGCGCGGCGGCGGCCTGTCGAGAGACTGGCCGGAAGCGCGTCTTCGACGTCTTCGGCGCCCACCATGCGGATCAAACGATCGACAAGCTGCTGGATCTGGTCTTCGTCGAGCGAGCCACGCTCGCGCAGCGGAAAGGCGACGTTCTCGCGCACGCTGAGCGAGTCAAAGAGCGCGCCGTTCTGGAAGACCATGGTGACGCGCTTGCGAATCTCCTGCATGCCGTCTTCGTCGAGATTCGTAATCTCGCGGCCCTCGACGCGCACCGAGCCGGAATCGGGCTTGAGAAAGCCCATCAGCACGCGCAGCGAAACTGACTTGCCCACGCCGCTGCGGCCGAGGATGCACAACGTCTGTCCACGTTCGATCGAGAAGCTCACGTTCTGCAGAACCACGTGCTCGCCAAACGAGATTGAGACGTCGTTGAAAACGATGATCGGCTCGGTCGCCGCCGCCACCGGATCAGGGGCCGCCGACTCGCTCTCGAGCGGCCGGTCGCTGAGCGTGTCCGGCAGAGCCGTGGAAATCTCTGGATTCGACGATGAGTCGGCCATTGCTGCTTTCAGCTTACGCGATGCGTCAAGGACAGCCACGTCTCGGCGCGTTCCAGATCGCCGGGAGTATTCACGTTCAGGAACCAGAACGCCGCCGGGAGGCCTGCTGGATGCTGGAGCTGACCGGCCTGAACCAGATTCTCGACGGCGAGCGTGGCGAACGGCAAGCCGAGTTGATCCGCTGCGGCTCGGAAGGCATGCAGGCACCCTCCCTTACCGGAGCTCAATTCAGCGCGAACTGCGGAGAGCGCGTCTTTCCGCACGACCGCCGGAAATGTCTGCGCAAATCCATTCACGGACGCGACCACAGCGACGGCGCCCGTGATTTGCGCGCGATGGAGCAAGTATGAGATCAGCGACGAGGGCAGCAACGGCATGTCCACCGAAAGAAAAACCGCGTACTCGGCCTGCATTGATTCAAGAGCCGCACAGACGCCGGACAATGGACCGTTTGGGGGACCGCCGCCCGCATCGTCAATCACGGGCGCAAATCGCGAAAGCTCCGAGCGCGCGCCTGCGATCGTCGCCGAGAGACCCGCCTGGCGAAGGATGTTCAGCGACCGCGCCACCAGCGGCTCGCCGCCCAACTCGACGAGCGCCTTATCGCTTCCCATGCGGCTCGACTGGCCGCCCGCCAGGACAAATCCGGCAGCCAATTTGTCCTCGACCCGGCCGCCCTCAATCTTGTCGGCCGGTCGACTCAACCGCCAGCCTCTTCAAGGAAACGAATCAGCGACTGAATGCCCAGCTCAAAGTTCTTGAGGTTGAACTTTTCGTTCGGCGCGTGAAGATTGTCGTCGGGCAGGCCGAAGCCCATCATCACGCTGGGCAGATTCAGATGCTTGGCGAAGTCGCCGACGATGGGGATCGAGCCGCCGGAGCGAATGAAGACGGTATCGCGGCCCCACACTTCCTGCAGCGCGCGGGTAGCCGCCTGAATGTATGGATTGTCGACGGGAATCAGGCACGGATCGCCGGAGTGGATGATGCGCACATCGACATCAACTCCGGCGGGCGCAATCTCGAGAACATATTTCTTGTATTGGGCAAATGCCTTTGCCGGCGTCATTCCCGGCACGAGCCGCATCGACACCTTCGCCAGCGCCTTGGCCGGAATCACCGTCTTTGCGCCCGCGCCGATGAAGCCGCCCGGCATGCCATGAACGTCCAGCGTGGGGCGCGCCCAGGTGCGCTCCAGCACGCTGTAGCCTGATTCGCCCACAAGAGTCTTCGAACCTACTTCGGCGATGCGATATTGCTCCTCATCAAACGGCAGGCTGCGCCACGCGGCAAGCTCGGCGGCGCTCGGGGGAACGATGTCGTCGTAGAAGCCGGGAATCAGGATATGGCCGTCCTGATCTTTGAGGCGCGCCAGCATCTGCGCCAGAGCCACAAACGGATTGGGCGCCGCGCCGCCATACATGCCCGAGTGCAGATCGCTTTTGGCGCCGCGCACTTCGATCTCGGTGTAAATCATCCCGCGCAAGCCTACGCACAACGTCGGCAGGCCGGGCGCAAACAACTCGGTATCGGAGACCAGCGCAAAGTCGGCTTTCAGGTCGGCCGGCTTCGACGCGACATAGGCTCCAATCCCCTCGCCGCCTACTTCTTCTTCGCCCTCCAACAGCACACGCACATTGAGCGGCAGAGCGCGCTCGGACGCCAGCAGCGACTCCAGCGCTTTGACCTGCGCCCACACCTGTCCCTTGTCGTCGACGGCGCCGCGCGCATAGATATTGCCGTTGCGTTCAGTTGGCTCAAACGGCGGCGTATGCCACTCATCGAGCGGATCCGCAGGCTGCACATCGTAGTGGCCGTAGCAAAGGGCGGTAGATTTGCCGGCCGCATGCAGCCAATCGCCGTACACGAGGGGATGGCCCTCCGTCTCGATCAGGCGCACATGCTCCATGCCGATGCGCCGCAGCTCGTCGGCGAGCATCTGGGCTGCTCTGCGACAATCCCCCTTGTGCTCGGGTAGAGTCGAGACGGAGGGAATGCGCAACAGCGTTTTCAGTTCTTCAAGAAAACGAGGATGATTCTCACGGGCAAATACAGCGGCTGAAGATGAAGCCATGCGGGCGGGTTCCTTAAACTAATCTCTGCAGTCAAAGAAAAGTATAGGCCGCAAAACCTCGCAAGATCTAAATCCGAGAGGAAAAGAAACTTTGTATATTTTTAGTCGTGCTCTTAATTCATACAACGTCCTTCTTATCTTTTTTCTTTCTACCATCTTCCTCCAATCCTGGGGGCAAACAAAGACCGAGATTCCTCCTTACTCACGCGTGAATACCTTCGGTTTTTTCGCAATGTACTCCAATGACTCCAGCCACATGCTGCTGGGCTACGCCGAAAACAGAAAACTGCTAAGCTTTGGCGCCTCCTACAGCCGCAGGCTGCTTCACAACCGAATCGTGAACTGGCAATATGACGGCGAACTGATTCCCGTGGCGCTGGAAAGCGATCCGGTCATTCATTTTGTGAACATGGAGACGTCGCCGACGCCGTCAACCACCATCACCAACACGCGCGCGCCGTTCCCCTGTCAGGTGGGCTCGGGATCCTATAACGATCCCGTTACGGTGAATGGAACGACGGTGATCTTCGCGGGAACCTTCACGCAGACTTGTCCAAGAGAGTGGACGATCGGCGAGGCCATGTCTCCGATCGGCTTTCAGTGGAACTTCCGGCCGCGCCACAAGCTGCAGCCTTTCTTCGTGGGCCACGGCGGCTACATGTACTCCACGACGCCGATTCCGACCGACAACGCCGGCTCATTCAACTTCATGTTCGATTTTGGTCCAGGGATTGAGTTTTATCGATCGGCGACGAAGTCGATTCGCGTCAGCTATCGCTATCACCACATCTCGAACCACTTCACGGCTCCGGACAATCCGGGAATCGACAACGGGGTTTTTCAGGTGACGTACGCGTTTGGGCATTAGAACAATCGCAAACTGGAATCGCTCTAGTAACGCGGCACCGTGGGATCGATCTCGGCGGACCAGGCGTCGATGCCGCCGCGCATGGACTGCGCCTGCTCGAAACCCTGATTGCGCAGCCACACCGTCACATTCATCGAGCGCACGCCCGCGTGGCAAAACACAATGACCCTCTCGTCCGGGTCCAGTTCCTGATGAGCGCGCGCGGGAACTTCGCCCATGGGCATGGTCTCGCTTCCTTCGATGTGCGCCGTCGCCACTTCCCACGGTTCGCGTACGTCGATGAAACGCGCCTTCTTGTCTCGAAGCAACGCAGCCGCATCAGCCGCGGAAATCTCAAAATCCAGCATGGTTCCAGTCTATATTCGCTTTCCAGGAGTGCCGGAGGATGCTCCCCATTACCCTAATAAGCCACATCAAAATAGGCTGCCGGGGCAATCGATTGCATAGAATAAAGGTATGCAGAATGCGGTGAAGGTCCTCATTGTGGAAGACGAGCCCCATGCGCTGACCGGTTTGGCGGAGCTCATCTCCGGATGGGGATACCGGACCGAGACCGCGCGCGATGGCATGGAAGGCTGGGAGAAAGTCCTCGCCTGGGAGCCAGCGATTGTGGTCACGGACCTCAAGATGCCGCGCCTGGATGGCCTCGGCTTGTTGGCCAAAATGTCGGAAGCGTCGTCAGGCATCAGCTCCAACGTCGCCGTCGTTCTGCTCACGGCGCAGGGATCGATTCAGGTGGCTGTAGACGCGATGAAGCTGGGCGCCTACGACTTTCTGCAGAAGCCTGTGGATGCGACGCGGTTGCGCACCATCCTGGCCAATGCGACTCGCCAACGCGATACGACCATCGAGCTCGAAGTTGCGCGCCGGCGTCTGCGCGAAACCGGCGTGCTGGGGTCGATGGTGGGCACATCGCCGGCGATGCGCGAGATCTTCGCCCTGATCGAGCAGATTGCGCCATCCAATGTTTCTGTCCTGATCACCGGCGAGAGCGGCACCGGCAAAGAGTTGGTGGCGCGCACGCTGCACGATTTGAGTCCGCGCAAATCGCGGCCATTTGTCGCGGTCAACTGCGCCGCTATTCCCGAGACGCTGATCGAAAGCGAGATCTTCGGCCACGAGAAGGGTTCGTTCACCGGCGCCGTTGAGCGCCGCGCAGGCTGTTTCGAATTGGCTACCGGCGGCACGCTTCTGCTGGACGAACTCGGCGAGATGCCGGTCGCTACGCAGGCCAAGCTCCTGCGGGTCCTTGAAGAACGCAAGCTGCGCCGCCTGGGCGCGCGCACTGAGCAGGAGGTTGACGTGCGCGTGTTGGCCGCCACCAATCGCGACCCTGCCGAGGCGGTCGCGGATGGGCATCTGCGCAGCGATCTCTATTACCGGCTCAACGTCTTCCACATCGATCTTCCGCCGCTGCGCGCGCATCTCGCTGATCTGCCGGCGATGGCTGAAAACATGATTGAGGAGATGAACCAGAAGCATAATCGCAAGGTATCCGGCGTCGGCCCCTCGATTCTCGATCGCATGATGTCCTACGACTGGCCGGGCAATGCACGCGAGCTGCGCAATACCATCGAGCGCGCGGTGATTCTATGCCCCGACGGCTCGCCGCTGGATGCGGCGCATCTTCCGCCCACGTTCGGGAGAGCCCAGGCGGCGGCAGCGCCGGTGTTCGACGCGAACATCGTGCCGGTGCGCGTCGGCACAACGGTAGATGAGGCGGAACGGCTCCTGATTTTGCGAACTCTGGAATCGACGAGCCAGAACAAGACGCGTGCGGCGGAGATTCTCGGAGTCAGCCTGAAGACGCTGCACAACAAACTGAAAGAGTACAGCCAATCGCGCGAAGACCAGCCGGCGTAAAGCGATTCGCGCAATTGAAGCAAGACCATGCGCCTGAAGACCAAACTCGTCATCGCGATCGCCGGCCTGGTTCTGCTCATCACCGGCCTGGTTTCGCTGGTCTATGTCACGCAGCTGCTTGACGCAGCTGTGAAGCAGACCTACGAGACCAACAGGATGGTCGCCAACGAGCTGCGCTTCGCGCTGCAGCAGGCCCTGGAGAACGGTCTGAAGGGCCAGACCGTCGATCCCAACGTTCCCGCGCAACTGCGCAATCTGGAGGCGCAGGCCATCCACGACAGCGCCACGCTGCGCGCGATGATCAGCTCGGTCAATCTCTACTCACTTACTGTCTACGACGTCAACATCGCCGACGCACAGTCGCGCATCATCCTCAGCTCCAATCCAGAGAACGACGACAAGCAGCTGCCCGCGCGCACCGACTACAAAGAGCTGCTGGACGCCGACTCCGTCCAACTCTACCGCGAGGTGTTTGGACGGCCCAAGGTCTTCGACGTCGTGGTGCCTCTGGATCGCAACGGAGCTCCCTTCGCCACCGTGCACGTGGGCGCGCGCACCACGCTGCTGCGCGAGGCCTATGCGCCGTGGCTGCGCGAGACCCTCACGCTGACCGGCTTCGCCATCGGAACCGCGCTGCTCTCGGCGCTTCTGCTCAGCAATCTTGCTCTACGCCCGATGGAAGCGATCAGCATGCAGCTCGACTATTGGATCGCGGCCGCGGGGACGCCGGAGGAGGCCGACGCAAAGGGGCCCAAGCGCGACACGCCGGAGCGCGTCTCCACTCGAATCGAACAGATCGGCCAGCGTATGCGCAGCGTCGAGGAGGTTTTCTCCGCGCTGAAAGAGAACCTCGACCAGATTCTTGGCAACCTGCAGGACGGTATCCTGCTCTTCACTACCGGCGGCCGCGCCGTGCTTGTCTCCGAGGCGGCGCGCCGCTTCCTGCAGATCGAGGACGGCCCTATTCTCGGCCTGCACGCGCAAGAGATCTTCGATCGCTCGAGCTTGCTGGGCCGAACGCTGCGCGAGGCCTATAGCGCCGGAACCGCGCTCGACAACGAAGAGATCCGCACCGAAACCGGGCGGCGCATTCAGGCGTCGCTGGATTTTATCTACGACGAAGAGACGCGCAAGGATATGGGCGCGCTGGTCACGCTGCACGATCTCGAGTCGGTCGAGGCGATCGAGTCGGAACTGGAGCTCTCGCGGCGCATGGCGGCCATCGGCCGTCTGACTTCCGGCGTGGGCCACGAGGTCAAGAATCCCATCAACGCCATCGTGGTTCACCTGGAGCTTTTGAAGAACAAGATCGGCGACGGTAATCCGCCGGCCTTGCGCCATCTGGAGATCATCGACTCTGAGATTCATCGCCTCGACCGCGTGGTTCAGACCCTGGTCGACTTCTCGCGGCCGGTCGAACTTCAACTCAGAGAACAAGATCTGCGGCAGGTAATCGGCGATGTGCTTACCTTGGCGTCGGATGAATTATCCACCCGCAACGTAACGCTGGTCAGTTCGGTCTCGTCTAACCCTCTAATAGCGAATGTCGATGCCGACCTGCTGAAACAGGCGGTGCTCAACGTCATTCAAAATGGGGCCCAGGCAATGCCGGATGGGGGTCTGCTGCGCGTGGTCTTGGAAGAGCACAAAAAGAACGCACTCCTTCGCATCGCCGATGAAGGCGTGGGCATTCCAGACGAAATCCGCGACAAGATCTTCGATCTCTATTTCACAACCAAGAGCGAGGGCAGCGGAATCGGCCTGGCCATGACGTATCGCATTCTTCAGTTGCATCATGGCAGTGTCGAAGTTCAAAATAATGAGAGCCGTGGTACGGAGTTCGTTTTGCGAATTCCACTCACCTCCACGGAATGGGGGCGTCGGCATCTCCTGCCGGCGCATATGGGAAATTCGGAAGGGAACGTGGGATGAAAACGCCTGTAAAGAGCGTGGCATTGCTATTGCCATTTGTGCTGGCGGCATGCGCGCATAAGAACGATCAGGCGAAGAACCATCCAACGGCGCCGCCCATCGTCGACAAACCGACCACTCCGCCCACAACCACGCCGACCGAGCTGCCTGCTTCGGCAGCCACCGTGCCGCCGGCGCCGACGGCTGAGATCACGCCTCCCGCGCAGCCGACGCAGAAGCCGCCCAAGAAATCGCACCACCCGAAGCAGCAGGATCAGCCAAAGCCGACCGAACAGGCGTCGAACACCGCTCCGGTTGAGGTGAGCGCCATCGGGCAGCTATCGCCCGGCGCATCCTCCGATCTTCGCGACCAGACCGTCGAGTCCATCTCAACGACCGAGCACGGCCTCAAAGACATCGGCAATCGTTCGCTCAATGATCAGGAGCAGAAGACCGTCGCGCAGATCAAGGAGTTCCTCAAGCAGGCGCGCACCGCGCTCGACTCAGGCGATGTGGACGGCGCACACACGCTAGCCGTGAAGGCCAAGGTCCTGTTTGGCGAGATCAATCAATAAGTCGCCCATCAACTCTGAGTTGTTTGAAGAGTAAATTTCCGGTCAGGCTGTGACGGGCTCGAACCGCGGGCGATCTGCGTCGCTTCGCCGATTGCGCGTGCGGTCACACCGCTCTTCGAAATTCGACAAAGTGTTTGGCGAATTGAGCGCAAGCAATAAAAGTCACAATCAAGGTGGGGAGAATCCAGAGCAAGACCACGGTCATGTTCGGAAACTCTGTAGAAAGCTGATGAAACACTTGGGACGAATTAAGAAGCCACGTCTGCAGGCGAGCAAAAGCGATCGCACATGGAATGACGATGACGACGAATGCCACCTGGCAGGCGATGAAACCTGAGGTCGCCATCGTAAGCTGCTCGCTGCAATGTCTGCAGATGAAAACTTTGCTTGCAGGCGACCGGAACATGTTCTGCAAGAAGACCGCAGGGCGGATGGAATCGAAAAATACAGAGACCTCGTGTTGGCACGATGGGCATCTTGCCATCTTTTCTCTCCCGCGAAGATCAATTATGGACCGATTTTGCCACTTCGAGCCGCCTCGGATACGTTGCTGCGGACGAGGAGGTAACGAACCGTGGCGAAGATTCGTCAAAGGTCCTGTTAGACGGTGATTGGCCCGGAACCATCAAGGGGCATGGCATAGCGTCCCGCATATTCAGATCGGAGTCTGTTTCGATACCGCTTCTCGAACGTGTCGAAGAGAGCTTTGGCGCCCATCAACCGGCGTCAATCAATGCTGGCGACTTCATCGGCAACACGGCCCATTTCGCGATACCATGTGCATTACCTCAAATGCACGCGACAAAACAATCGGCGGAACAGACTGAGCTCGTCAGCCTTTTCGGTGGAGTTCAGACTGAATCGGGACGAGCGCTCCTGGAGTTGATCGACGAATCGCCGGTCCTGCTGATCTTTCTTCGCCACTTTGGCTGCGCATTCTGCCGTCAGGCGCTCGATCAGGTGTCAAAGATCCGCGATCAGATCGCGGCGCGCCGGACCAGGCCTGTTTTCGTTCACCTGGGCACAAAAGAGCGGGCTAAGCTCTACTTCGATTACTACAATCTCTCGGATGTCGAGCGCGTCGGAAATCCAGACGCTTCGCTCTATCAGCATCCACTCTTTGCCCTTGGGCGCATCAACCCATACCTGCAGTTGTTCAATCCGGCGGTGATCAAAGGATGGGTCAAGGGCGCAATGCGGAAATATGGCATTGGCATGATTCACGAGGACGCTCATCAAATGCCGGGGATCTTCTTTTTGCAGGACCGTCGGATCGTTCGCGGCTTCAGATACCAGTCAATTGCTGACGAGCCTGACTATGTCAAGCTCATTGATGGTTGAGCAATCGTCTCTTCAATGAGCGGCGGTTTGCGTGTCTCGTGGGCCGATCGCTACTGCTCGCCCCAACTCAACTTGCTGCGCAGCGCTTCAAAGAAGCCGCTCTCTTTGAGGCGCACCAGGTTGACGGTGTTTCTCGAGCGACGGCAGCGAATCTCGTCGCCCAGGCGCAGGCTTACCGCCTGTTGCCCGTCCACGGTGAGCAGGCAGTTGCTGGGGACGCCCTCGATGCGCACGGCGAGCGACGCCTCGCCAGGCACCACCAGCGGCCGCAGCGTGAGCAGATGCGGGCAGATCGGCGTCACCACCAGGGCGTCCACATCGGGCGTAAGAATCGGGCCGTTGGCGGCCAGCGTGTACGCGGTCGATCCGGTCGGAGTAGAAACAATCACGCCGTCGGCGCGAAAGCGCGCCACTGTCTTGCCGTCCAGCTCCACGGCGAAGTCGCCCATGCGGGCAATGTCGCCCTTGGAGGCGACGACCTCGTTGAGCGCTTCATAGGAGGCGATCTTTTTTCCGTCGCGCCACAGGCCGACGTGCAGCATGGCGCGCGAGTCGAGTTTGTGGCAGTCGTTGCACCATCCATCGAGCGTGGCGTACAAGTCGCTCAGCCGGATCTCGGTCAGGAATCCGAGGTAGCCCAGATTCACTCCCAGGATCGGCGTGCCCAATGAAGCGAAGATGCGCGCCGCCGCCAGCAGCGTGCCGTCGCCTCCCAGAACAACGACCAGTTGCGGCGCATGCCTGGGGAGATCCTCGCGATCGACCGCCTCGGCGTCTTTGCAGTATGCGGCGCCTTCGCGATCGAGGATAGGAGCATACCCGTGCTCCTTGAGCCAGGCGACCAACTGGGGCAGAATGCGTCCGAGCTCTTCCTTGTTCGGTTTGCTGACGATGGCGACAGGTATCATGCGGTCTCAGTTTAAAGGATGAGGGATAGATACCCGTAAGCCGCAGTTAGTTACCGCTCTCCCTCTCACTCTTTCGCGCGTACAACAAAAACTCCTGGTTGCCCTCCGCGCCGGTGATCGGGGACGCAATGGTCTCGACAGGCCGCCAACCGCATGAGTCTACGCAAGCCGCAACCTTATCGATCGCCAACTGATGAGCCGCCGCGTCGCGCACGATGCCGCCCTTGCCCACATGCTCGCGTCCGGCTTCGAACTGCGGCTTCACAAGGATGACCGCTTCGTTCAGATGGGGAGCGGCCGCCAGCACCGGCCCGATCAACAGCGTCGCCGAGATGAACGACACATCCATCACCAGCAGCGTCAGAGCCGGCGCGTCCGGTTCGGCCAGGCTCATCGGCGCAAGCAGACGCGCATTGGTCTTTTCCAGCAAACGCACATGCGGATCGGTGCGCAGTTTCATGGCGATCTGCCCGAATCCGGTATCGACCGCGGTGACGTGGGCGGCGCCGCGCTGCAGAAGGCAGTCGGTGAACCCTCCGGTGGATGCGCCCACATCGAGGCAGGCTCGCCCTTCCACAGTAATCGTCCAGTGATCGAGCGCGGCCTCCAGCTTGAGGCCGCCGCGGCTCACATAGGGCATGTCGCCGCCGAGCAGGCGAATCGCCGCGTCGGGTGCTATCGCCGTTCCAGGTTTGTCGACCTTCTGCTCATTCACCAGAACGCGGCCGGCGATGATCAGCGCGCGCGCGCGTTCGCGGCCGGACACAAGGCCGCGCTGCACCAGCGCCACGTCAATTCGTTCTTTTTTATGAGAGATTTTTTCGACCATGCACTCAGTCGCGAAGACCTCGCACAAACGAGGTCTTCGACTGATTCTATCCGCGCAGCAATCCTATAGCTGACCTATAGCTGGCTTATTGCGGAGGCGGCGGCAGGGTCTGGCAGCTTGTGATGGACGCCGCCGCTGTTGCCCCCGGCAAGTAGCAAGGCTGACCTGCGCCCGGACGCCGGCTGGTGGTATTGGCGTTCCCTGACGATCCATTTTGCGTGCTGACCCGCACATCGACGATGTTGCCCTGCACCAGAACAGTCGTATCGATGATGTCCTCATCGGTGCG
>DATHNJ010000169.1:0-3177 GCA_035486155.1 Occallatibacter sp.
CGACTCGAGATGGTGCTCGTCTCGCCGCGCAATCCTCTCAATATTGGAGCGACCGCGCGCGCGATGGCGAACTTCGGATTTTCGCGCCTGGCGGTTGTTGCCCCATACGAAGCGCACTGGCGCGAAGCCCAATCGGCGGTCGGCGCTGAAGATCTTCTCCAACACGCAACGTTGTTCCGAACCCTTCAAGAGGCGCTCGCAAACTCTACGCTTGCCATCGGCACGGGCACTCTGACGCATCGCAAGGCTGAACAGCGCGTAGTTCCCCTGCCGGATCTCGCACCGTTGGTGCGCGATGAAATTGCACGCGGCGGTCGCGTAGACCTCGTCTTCGGTCCAGAGAAGCATGGTCTGACCCGCGACGATCTCGCGCTCTGTCATCTGCTGGTTGAGATTCCGACCGATGCGCGACAGCCTTCGATGAACCTCGGTCAGGCAGTCGCCGTCTGCCTCTACGAGCTCGTCCGCGCGTCGGCCCCAGCGATCGAACCAAACACGGCTCCGACGAATCCCTTCGGATCAAAGCCGAATGCGCCCGCCGCCACAGTCGACCGGCTCGCCGAGTTGGTAGAGCAGAGCATGCAGACGGCCGGTTATTCGCCGCGTACCATGCAAGCCGCCAACCGGCACGACCTGCGCCTGCTGCTGCGGCGTTTGAACCTCAATGCTGCAGACACAAGGCGCGCGCTGGGCATCTTCCGGCGCATCCTGTGGCGCCTGCAGCATCCCCTCGCTCCGCAGTGAACCGCCGCAACACCTCAGTAACACGCGTTTCTTCAAATCCAAACCGGGACCATCTTTGGCCTGCTACCCTTCTGGTCAAAGGGTCACCCAATGAAGATCTCCCCTCTTCCATTCCCTGAGGGCTCGTGTCCCAAATCGCGTCTCCGTGGGCTTGTCCTGTCCTGCGGACTTATGCTTGCGCTGTCGAGTGCCGCGCTCGGTCAGGCGCCCGCCGCGCCGCAGCCCGACACGCCTGCGCAGCCAACTACACCTGCACAAGCTGATCCCGCGCAACAGCCCGCCGCACCAACGCCCGCACCGGCAGGTGCATCGCAACAGCCCGCCGCGGCTCCGGCCGATTCACCCCCCCAGCCTTCGACGCAGCAGCCCGCTCCCGCTGCAATCACAACTCCTCCGAATGCGTCCCCGACAGACGCGAAGGGCGGGGCGATTACCGAAGACGAAGTCAAACAAATTGTCACCGGAAAAACCCTCTACCTGCGCGACGGCTATCTCGACAACACGCTCAGCTTTGACGAGCACGGAAAGCTCACCGGACATTCTCCGCAGGGCTCCTACACGCTGAGCCTGGTGCAAATCGACAAGGTCCATCTCTCCAAGCACAAGGTGGAGCTGACCGGGGCGCGTTACGGGCTGCACTTCCTCGGCGCGCGAGCCGATGAAGACCCGACCAAGGCCGTGGACAAGGTGCGGATCACGCCCAAGAAGAAGTTCGTGCGCATCACCATCGACCGCGAACTGGTCGTAACGCCGAAAAAGAACAAACAGAAAAAGGGCGAGGAACTACCCGCGACCGTTAAGACAGCTGAAACGAGCATGGCCAGCGACACTGCTCCTGCGCCGAGCACTGCGTCCGATGTTTCTGCCGCGCCGGCTCCGGCCGTCGAGGCGAGCGACGTGGAGCAGGCAAGGGCCGAGATGAACGCCGCGCCGGAAGCAGAACGGCCCGCAGATTCCGCCAGCGTCACCACCACCACGTCGCCGGCGCATGCGGCGCGGCTGCTTCGCGACGCCCTCGATCGCATCTTCGCCCCTGGCCTCGACGAACGCATGATTGCGTCGATGCCGAGCTTCTGGAAGCTCTATTACCAATCGGTCGCAAACCAGGCAGATTACCGCCCTACAGATCCCGCTATCTATCGTCAAAGCGCCGTCGACCAGAAGGCCAAGCTCCTCTCGACGTTTGAGCCGCCTTCGAATGAATATGCGCAAGCCAGCGGTGTTGCCGGCATGGCCTTGTATCATGCGGTTATCGGCGCGGATGGCAAGCCGCAGGAGATTGTCGTCGGCAGACCGATCGGCTTCGGATTGGACGAGAGCGCTGCCGAAACGATTCGCAAAGCAAGCTTTGAGCCGGCTATGAAAGATGGAAAACCGGTCCCTGTTCTTCTCGACCTTGTAGTGCAATTTCGCATCTATTCCAAACGTACCGATCAGCCCGCCAAACCAGAAGTCGAGGCGACCAATTCGGGGCCCAAGCTTCCCGGCCCTTACAGCGTGATACATCCGTGAATCAAAACTTTTTGAAACTGATCCAGAGTGGGGCCACCGCAGAGGTGGCCGATGCGATTGAAAATGACCCCGGCCTGGCAGTTTGGCGCGATTCGCAAGATGTGTCGGCGCTGATGTGGTCCGTCTACACCGGCCAGACGATGGTGCGCGACTTTCTCGTGGCCAAACTCGCTGCGTGGAAGCTTCCTCTCGATGTCTTTGAGGCTGCGGCTACCGGCAACGAAGCGCGACTGCAGGCCATCTTGAGCGAGAGTTCGGAGTCGGCACTGGTTTACTCCGGCGACGGTTGGACCGCGCTGCACCTGGCTGCGGCTTTCGGCACTCCCCTTTCGGTTGCTGCATTGATCTTTCGCGGCGCCAATGTGCATGCGGTCTCAAAGAATGCGCAGAAGAATCAGCCGCTGCATGCGGCGGTGGCCTTGGGGCGCAATACCTCGGCGATTGAACTGCTTCTGGCGCACGGCGCTGACGTCAATGCGACGCAAGCGGGCGGATATACGGCTATCTTTTCGGCCGCGACAGCGAACCGCAAAGACCTGGCTGAGTTGCTGTTGAATCATGGCGCCAATCCCCAGATCGCGAGCGACGACGGAAAAACCCCAGCAGAATTCGCGCGGGAGCGCGGCCATGCGGATCTGGCCGCATGGCTCGAGGGGATTCCAGCCTGAGCGGATCGCCGGAATTCGGCGCGGAAGCCGCCTCAAGTCTTACAAAGGACCAAGAATCCAACGTTGCGATTCGCCGGCGTAGGACAAGGTAAGACAATCGTCCACGAAAGCGCTTGGTCCGGTCCTGCTCCAAACCGGTCCTGTAAGACAATGCAAGACTCGCGTAAGACTAGGGGCGGACGAATGTCTTACGGCGTAAGACAGGGTCGAATTCAGCCAGAATCTGTCTTGCATTCGTCTCCGTTCGACAATA
>DATHNJ010000170.1:0-2183 GCA_035486155.1 Occallatibacter sp.
GTTTCTGCGGCGATGCGTACGGTTGTGAGTCCCTTCCAGATGGTTTCCGCGCCGGGTTCGCCATCGCCCTTGCGAGCGAGGAATCCGCCCAGGCGTGCGATGAGTCGCAACACTTCATTGAGCTTGGATTGCGCCGGAGCACGGGTTTTCGTGAGCAGGTAGGCAGCGCGAATTTCATCGGGATCGAAGAACAGATGGGCGTCCAGATCGGGGCAGGTTCGCCCCAGCCGCATCATATGAGCCACCCGCCAGGCCACCACCAGAAACAGTGCCAACGCGCGCTCGAGCCGCTCGAACGTGCCCAACTGAAGCTCTTCGACCTGGCACCCGTTCTTCAGGATGTTGAACAGGATCTCAATTTCCCACCGCGCTCGATACCAGTCGATCAGTTCGATCGCCTCATCCAACGTGCTGGCCGCACGGTTGGTCAGCAAACGCCATTCGATCGGCTTGACGCCAGCAGGCGCGTCAAACTCGCGCGCGACCAGACATGTCGCAACGATGCACTTTCCCTTGCTCGCGGGCAACTCGACGCGCTGCAGCCACAGGCGCTGGCGCACCGTGCGCGCTTTCACGCCTTGACGCGCGGCCATCGTGAAGGCGATTTCTCCCAACGCTTCGCCGCGCGTGGCGCGCTCCCACAGCTTGTCGTCCTCGGGCAGGCTGCGGTTATGCGCAGCACGCACCAGCCAGTCGGCCGGATTGCCCAGCGCATCTGCGCGCTCCATCAGTGCCATCAGATCCGCTTCGCGGTCGGCCATGTACACCAGGCGCGTGGATGGCAAACTCGGCGCCATCTCGGCGATGCGCTCATAGCCTTCGATCCAGCGCAAACTTTCCTTGGGGCCGCCACGCTGGCCGGATTCGTCCTTCTTCTCGCGGGCCCACATCCATGCGTCCAGAATGCCTAACGGCTCGCGCTGCGGCGTGACGGCATAAGTCGGATGCAGATACAGGCCCCGCTGCGCTTCGTAAGTCAGCGGCCCCAGTCCCTGCGCCTGCTGACCATTGAAATCGAGCTCGGTGGTGTCTTGCAGGCAAAGAATGACAGGATGGGCTTGCATGCGCTTTTGCGTCTGCTGCCAATGCGGCTCCAGAATCGCATGCCACTCGATCTTGTCGTTGTCGAAGAAGCGGTACGCCGCCATCGTTTCGCCCCAGCCATGACACGCCTGCGGCACACTGGCCGTCGGGTCGGCCGCCATTCTTTCCATCAAAAGCCTCGCTCGCTTGTTCAGGCGCGCGTCGCCCAGGTCCAGTTGCCCGAATTCCGTTTGCGTCCAGGGTGTCGATTCGGTAACCAAGGCGTCCGCTCAAAAGCGGAGAGTAAACGCGATCCGCCGCCTTGTGATTACCCACTATTTTCACGCCCCAGCCAGTATCCGATCTGGATGTCGACAAGCCGATGCATGCCGCGCCAGATGACCTTATTGCCGGGCGGAGGATCGTTGGCGCGTGCGAGATAGCCGCCCAGCTGGGCGAGCTTGATGAGGCTGCGAGACAGTGGAGGCGCCTGTGCGGTGCGTGCCGTATCTTTGACGAGGTGGTCAAGAAGCATCACCTCGGTTGCGGTAAGCGCCACCTCCGGTGGAGCCTCTGGTGCACATCGATTGATCTCGGTCAGCCAGAATACTCTCCAGGCAAGGATGCAGAAGATGGCGATCAGGTTGGTCAACCGGCTGGCTGTACGCAACTGCGACTCTTCAGCCTTGCAACCGGACTTCAGATTCTTGTGAAACGTCTCTATCTTCCAGCGCATCGCGTACCAGTCGATCTTTTCGATTGCCTCCACACGTGAGTTCAACGGCAGATCAGTGAGCAACTTCCATTCGATACGCTCCCGACCCACCGGCTCGCTGCGTTCCGTCGCATGGATGACCGTCAGTCTGAGCGCTGGATAGTGCCGCTGCTTTGCGACGGGCGGCCAAACCGTGAGGCGCCGATATCTGATCTCCAGCAGCGCCTGGTGAGGGCGCCCTTTGGCGTCGCGAAATTCGATCCGGTGCAATCCCTTCACTCGCACCTCTGACATTTCGTCTGCAACGGTATGCTCGCCGTCGCCGGCTAACCTGTTCGTGCAGGTCCGCACCAGAAAATGTGTGCCGAGCTCGCTGGCAGCGCAAAACAGTTCAAAAATGTCGCTTTCCCGGTCTCCGATATGCACGCAGCGATCGGGATCGCCG
>DATHNJ010000171.1:0-12539 GCA_035486155.1 Occallatibacter sp.
AACTGGTTTGCCGCATGAAGTCGCCCTGAACTGGCAGGCTCCGAGCAGCACGACCGATGCTGTGGCTGGATATAACGTCTACCGCGCAATCAGCGGCAATTCGTCGTACCAGAAGCTGAATGCGTCTCTTCAAACGCAAACCACTTACACCGATTCAACGCCTCAAGGCAGCGTGAGCTATCTGTACTATGTAACGAGCGTAGATGGATCGGGCTTGGAAAGCGTCCCGTCGAACACGGCGAGCGTGACCATCCCATAGGGCCAAAATCACGGGCGTGTTGTCGCGCCGGGTGGGCGAATGCACTGTCCCCCGCGCGCGACCTGACTGGTTCTGGCGGCGACTCATCGGACAGACCTTGAATACCCGCTCATGAATACAAGCCCCCCGAAATACACGCCCCCGAAATACACGCTCGGATGCATCGTCTATCCTTTCCGAGGGTGGTTCGCGTGAGAGAAGTCGTCATCGTTTCCGCGGTTCGCACGCCGCTCGGCAAATTTCAAGGCTCGCTGCAGTCTTTTGCCGCGCCTCGACTCGGCGCGCTGGTGGTGCGTGAGGCGGTCCGCCGCGCCGGCCTTGAAGGCGCCCTCGTAAACGGCGCAATCTCCGCCGAGTCGGACGATATGGGAGCGCCTTCATCGTCCGCCGGAGGGTATAAGGCTCAGCCCGCAATATCGGAGTGCATCATGGGCTGCGTGTTGCAGGCAGGTGTGGGTCAGAATCCCGCGCGCCAGGCGGCGATCTACGCTGGCATTCCCGCCGAGGCGAGCGCCCTTACGGTCAACCAGGTGTGCGGCTCGGGCCTTCGCGCCGTGGCGCTCGCTGCGCAGGCCATTCAAGCCGGCGATGCGGAGATCGTCGTCGCCGGCGGCATGGAGTCGATGAGCAATGCGCCCTACCTTCTGCCCCAGGCGCGCTCCGGCTATCGCATGGGCAACGGCGCGCTCGTCGATGCGATGATCCACGACGGGCTCTGGGACGCCTACAACAACTTTCATATGGGCTCGGCCGCCGAGATGGTCGCCAAAGAGATGAACATCTCGCGCGAAGAGCAGGACGCCTTCGCCGCCGAGTCGCACAGCCGCGCGGCCGCCGCAACCGCGCAGGGCGTCTTCCGCGACGAGATTCTGCCCGTCGAAATTCCGTCCGCAAAAAAAGGGGCCGCGCCGACCCTGTTCGAAGTCGACGAATCGATCCGTCCCGATACGACCGTGGAAGCGCTTTCGCGCCTCAAGCCGGCCTTCAAAGAAGGCGGCACGGTGACAGCGGGCAATGCTCCCGGCGTCAGCGACGGCGCGGCGGCCCTTGTCGTCATGAGCGCCGACCGAGCCCGTGCGCTCGACCTCAAGCCTATCGCCATGATTCGCGCGCAGGCCGTGAGCGGCCGCGAGCCCGCCTGGTTCAGCCTCGCGCCCATCGACGCCGTGCGCCGCGTCGCGGAGAAAACCGCATGGCCTCTCGCCGACGTGGACCTCTTCGAGCTGAACGAAGCCTTCAGCGTGCAGGCGCTCGCCGTCACGCGTGAACTCGGACTCGATCCGGCCAAAGTCAATATCCATGGCGGCGCTGTGGCTCTCGGCCATCCCATCGGCGCCAGCGGCGCGCGCGTTCTGGTCACGCTTCTTTATGCCCTGCAGCGCTACGACAAGGATCGGGGCATCGCCGCGCTTTGCCTCGGCGGCGGCAATGCGGTCGCCCTGGCGGTCGAACGGGTCTGAGACATCTGCGATCTGGACTGGCCGCTGGTTGAACCGCCGCGAACTGTCCGAAATCGAACACCGGCCCTTGCAACCGGTCAACTCCCATCCCTCTTCATCGAGAGCCTTTCCCGAATAACCTCTTTATTTCCTGTGGCCCACGGCCGCTGCCTTTTGGCACGGCAAGTGCTCCTTCTCTCCCGACATGGATATCGCCCGGCCAGATCTTAAAAAGAAAAAGCAGCGCCAGATGTTCGTTTGGGCTGGCGTTGCAGTCGTCATCATTGGAATTGCCGTAGTCATTGTTTCCCGGCTCAAGCCGGCCGCTCCGCCCGTCGACCGCTCCGCCATCTGGACCGACACCGTCAAGCGTGGACCCATGATTCGCCAAGTGCGCGGGTCCACCGGAACTCTCGTCCCGCGGGAAGACAGTATTCTTCTCATCCCCGCGCTGACCGACGACACCGTCGTCCGCATCCGCGTCCTCCCGGGCGCCAAGGTCAACGCCGACACGGTCCTGATGGATCTAGCCGACCCGCAGCTCAATCAGCAGCTCCTCAGCGCCAAGTTGGCCCTGGGGCAGGCGCAGGCCGACTACAAGAGCCTGCAGTCCTCCTTGCAGAGCACGCTGATGGATAAGAAGACTACGGCCGCGCAGATCGATGCCGACTACGAGACAGACAAGCGCCAGGCCGACACCGACGCGCAGCTCTGCAAGCTCGGCGTGATCTCAGGCCTGGTCTGCGGCGCATCCAAAAACAAATTCGATCAGCTCGCGCAGCAGAAGAATATCTCCGTCGAGCAGCTCGACGTGAACCAGAAGGCCATCGAGATTCAGCTCTCATCTGCGCAATCGAAGATCGATCAGGCGAAGACGCTCGTCGATCTGTACCAGAACCAGACAGAGGCTCTCGAAGTGAAGGCAGGCATTGCGGGCGAAGTCGCGGCGCTGCCCACGCCGATGCAGGTGGGCACCCACGTCGCCGCCGGAACGCCGGTCGCCGAAGTCATTCAACTCGATAAGCTGAAAGCCGCGCTGCAAATCGCCGAGACGCAGGCCCACGATATCCAGCTTGGCCAGCCTGCATCGATCGACACGCACAACGGCATCGTTCCAGGCCACGTCTCGCGCATCGACCCAACCGTATTGAACGGAACGCGCACCGTTGACGTACAACTCGATGGGCCGCTGCCTCCGGGCGCGGTGCCGAATCTGAGCGTCGACGGCACCATCGATCTGGAGCGCATGACGGATGTTCTCCGCGTCGGCCGCCCCGCGCTCGGCAACGAAAACTCCACGTTGAGTCTCTTCAAGGTCGACGCCGACGGCAAGTATGCAATCCGCGTTCCCGTCAAGGTGGGCCGCGCATCCGTCAACGAGATTCAAGTGCTGGATGGCCTCAAGGAAGGCGACACGGTGATTCTCTCCGACATGTCGCGGTACGACAACGTCGATCGCGTTCGGTTGGAGTAAGTGTGGAGCGCGGAAGCCTTGCGCGCAAGTTGAGAAGGACGGGCTTGGAACTGTGAACTAAGAACTGTGAACTCCGAACTACTGACGAGGGGGATTGATGGCAAACGACAAGCTGATCGAAATCGAAGAACTGACCAAAGTCTTCTACACCGATGAAGTGGAGACGCATGCACTCTCCGGCATTCATCTCACCATCTCGCGCGGCGAATATGTCGCCATGTCCGGCCCCTCTGGCTGCGGCAAATCGACGCTGCTGTCGATCCTCGGCCTGCTCGACACGCCGACCGGCGGCCGCTACCTGCTCAACAACAAGCCGGTCGAGAACCTCAGCTTCAGCGAGCGCTCGCGCATCCGCAACCAGGAGATCGGGTTCATCTTTCAGAGTTTCAATCTGATCGGCGACCTCACCGTGGAAGAGAACGTCGAGCTGCCCCTGACCTATCGCGCCGGCATGCCCTCGGCCGAGCGCAAGAAGCGCGTCAAGGAAGCCTTGGAGCGCGTCAACATGGCGCATCGCATGCGCCACTACCCCGCACAGCTCTCCGGCGGTCAGCAACAGCGCGTCGCCGTAGCTCGTGCATTGGCCGGTTCGCCCTCCATCCTGCTGGCTGACGAGCCTACCGGAAACCTCGACTCGAAGAATGGCGAAGCAGTGATGCATCTGCTCGCCGATCTGCATCGCGAAGGCTCGACCATCTGCATGGTGACGCACGATCCCCGCTTCGCCAAGCACGCCGAGCGCGAGGTGCACCTGTTCGACGGCAAGGTCGTCTCGGAGGACGAGCTCAGAAAGCTCACCGCAGAAGTGGAGGCGTAATCGTGTTGCGCGGCGTCGTTCAGGATCTGCAGTACGCCCTGCGTCAGTCGCGCAAGGCGCCCGGATTCGCATTGACCGTCGTGCTGACGCTTGCCTTGAGCGTCGGCCTGGCGACGGCGGTTTTCTGCGTGCTCGATGCCGTCGTTCTGCGCCCTCTGCCCTATCCTCGGGCGGATCGCATCGTCGAGATCGACAGCCACAACAGCAGCGGCGGTTACTATCAACCCGCGTCATGGCCGTCCTATCAGGACGAACGCGCCCAAACGACCGCGTTCAAGGCGCTGGCGGGTTATTTCCGCTGGCGGGAGGCCGCGGCCGAGACGCCCAGTGGACCCGCAGTCTTTCAATCCATCCGCACCACCGACAACTTCTTCGATGTCTTCGCCGTTCCTCCCATGCTGGGGCGCACGTTTCTGCCCGGCGAGCAAATCGCCGGAAAGAACGATGTGGTTGTTCTCAGCTATGAATCCTGGGCAAAGCACTTCAATGGCTCGCGCGACGTCATCGGAACATCGGTGCGTCTCGATGGCCGCGCGTATACCATCGTCGGCGTTATGCCTCCCGGATTTCGTTATCCTCTCAACGCCCGCGATGCGGTGTACACGCCGGTTCATCTCGATGCGGCAGCGTGGATGCAGACCCGTGGAGGCCACTGGCTGCGGACCATCGCGCGCGTCAAAGATGGCGTCAGCGTGGATGCGGCCCAGGCGGATCTTGCGCATGTCTTCGCCAACCTTGCCCGCGCCTATCCCGACACCGACGGCGGCCGGAACCTCCAGTTGCTGCCGCTCTCGAAGTCAATCGACTCCAAGAGCCGCGGTCCCCTCTGGGTGCTGCTGGGAGCGGTGCTGGCTGTGCTCGCCATCGGCTGCGTCAACATCGCCGGCTTGCTGTTAGCGCGCGGCGTGAAGCGTGAGCGCGAGATGGCCATGCGTGTAGCGATCGGCGCCGGCCGTCGACGTCTGCTCGGCCAGGTGCTCACCGAGGGCTTACTGCTCGCTGCCGGCGGCGCTGCTGGCGGCATGCTGCTCGCCTGGGGCCTGCTCGATCTGTTGCGCGCCTTCCTCCTCAAGGCGCTGGAGCGCGGCGCCGACATCCGCATGAACTGGGCCGTGCTCGGTGCGGCGGTCGTCATCGCCGTTGGCGCCAGCCTCACCGCGTCGCTTTTTCCCGCGCTGCGCATGTCCCGCGTCGATCCCAATCGCGCGCTTCGCTCCGGCGGCAGCGCCGGAACGGATCGCGCGCAGCATCGTCTCCGCGCCGGGTTCATCATCACGCAGGTTGCTCTCACGCTCGTGCTTCTTGTCGTCGCCGGTATGCTCATTCGCGTCGTCACGCGATATCAGCACGAAGACCTCGGCTTCGATCCTCAGCACATCCTGGCCGTCGATCTGCACATCGCACCCGGCAGATACGAAGGGCGCGATCCGATCTCCGGCTTCTTCAATCCGCTGCTCGATCGCGTGCACCAGATTCCCGGAGTGCGCGCGGCGGGGCTCATAGACATACTGCCTATCGAGAGCTGGGGTTCAAACTCCGAAGTCCACATCGCCGGCCAGCCGCCCAACCCTAAAAACACCGAGACGCTTGCGGAAAGCCGCATGGTCTCGCCCGGATATTACGACGTCTTCGGCATTCCACTGCGCGCTGGGCGCTCTCTCTCGGCATTTCTTGATGGACCGAACAACAAGGCGGCAACCGCGCTCGTCAACCAGGCATTCGTCGCTAAATTCCTGCACGGCTCATTCCCTGGCGCGACGCCGCACATCGACGATCATGAGAAGCCCGAGGAGAAGACCGCCATCGTCGGCGTCACGGGGAGTGTCCGTCAGGATCTGCGCCAGCCGGCGTTGGCCGAGATGGACTATCTCATCGATGAAATCCCTCTCAAAGACCGCGCTACGACCATGTCGGCAATGGTGCTCGTAGTGCGCTCCGCCGGCGATCCGAAGTCGCTCATTCCCGCGCTCACGAATGCGCTGCGTGAAGTCGATCCCACGGTTCCTCTTGCTGACCCGCGAACCGTGTCCGACGCCGTTGCCGACGAACTGGCGCTCGAGCGCATGGAGGGCTGGCTGTTCGGAATCTTCGCCGCTCTCGCATTGGTTCTCGCTCTTGTTGGCCTTTACGGACTCGTCAGCCATGAGGTCGAGCTTTCGATGCGCGACATCGGCGTGCGCATGGCGCTCGGCGCCTCGCGCGATCGCATCCTGTCAATGGTGCTCAAGCGCGTCGCCTGGATGGTGGGCGCCGGCGCGGTTGCGGGAATGCTGCTGACGATCTTCGCCCGTAAGACCATAGGCATGGTCATCTATTTCGATACACAAAAAGAAGCTGGCGGATTTTTGCTGCTCGCGCTGGGTCTGCTGCTCGCCGGTCTTGCGGCTGCCACGATTCCGGCCGTGCGCGCGGCGTCCGTCGATCCGATGCGCGCGCTGCGCAGCGAGTAATGGCAGGGGGAACAATGCTTACGCTCATTCAGGACATTCGTTACGCATTGCGCCAGTTGCGCAAGTCGCCGGGCTTCACCCTCACGGCAGTTATCACGCTGGCGCTCGGCATCGGCGCCAATACCGCGATCTTTACGCTCGTGCAGGGTATCTTGCTGCGCTCGCTTCCAGTATCCGATCCAGGCCAGCTCTATCGCATCGGCGACAACGACGATTGCTGTGTCAACGGAGGCCTCAACGACCCGAACGGCGACTTCACGATCTTTTCCTACGATCTCTATCTCGTGCTGCGCAACGCCGCGCCGGAGTTCGAGCAGCTAGCCGCCGTGCAGGCCGGCCAGAACAGCTACTACGTGCGCCGCGGAGAAGCCGAGCCGCGCAACTTGCACATCGAGTACGTCACAGGCAATTATTTTTCGACGCTCGGCATCGGTCCGTACCTCGGGCGCGCGCTGACCGCCAATGACGACAAGCCCGGCGCCGCTCCCGCGGTCGAATTGAGCTACGCCTCATGGCAGAGCGACTTCGGGGCCGACTCTTCCATCATTGGTTCGACGATCTTCATTCAAACGCATCCCTTCACCGTAGCCGGCATCGCTCCTCCGGGCTTCTTCGGCGATCGCGTGACCGACCGGCCCCCGGCCATCTGGATTCCGCTCAACAACGAGCCGATCGTCGAAGGCTCGAACTCGATCCTGCATCACGCCGACACCAACTGGCTCTATCCCATCGGGCGTCTTCACCCGGGCGCCAGCATCTCGGCTCTGGACGCCAAGCTTTCCGCGACGCTGCGTCAGTTCCTCATGACGCGTCCTGTATACGTCGAATTCGGCATCCAGTCGGAGATTGTCAAACAACACGTCGTTCTCTCGCCCGGCGGCGGCGGGATTCAGAACCTGCAGCAGCAGACTAGTCAGGGCCTCAACATGCTGATGGTTCTCTCCAGCGTCGTCCTGCTTATCGCATGCGCCAACATCGCCAACCTGCTTCTGGCGCGCGGCACGGCTCGCCGCGCCGACGTCGCCATTCGCATGGCCATGGGCGCCGCGCGCAGACGGCTTGTCCGTCAGATGCTCACCGAGAGCGTCATCCTCGCCTTCATCGGTGGGCTCGCGGGCCTGGCTGTCGCCTACGGCGGATCGCAAACCATCCTTGCCCTGGCGTTTCCTGATGCGCGCAATCTTCCCATTCAGGCGAGCCCGTCGCTGCCCATCCTCGGGTTTGCTTTCCTGGTCTCGCTTGCGACCGGAGTTCTGTTCGGCATCGCTCCCGCGTGGCTCTCGTCGCACGCGCAGCCGGCCGAGGTGCTGCGCGGACAGAATCGCACCGTGCGCGATCGCTCCTCTGCGCCGCAAAAGGCGTTGGTCGTCTTTCAGGCAGCGTTGTCCATCGTGCTTCTCGCCGGCGCTATCCTGATGACCCGCTCGCTAGGCAATCTGCAGAACCAGAACTTCGGCATCCAGACCGCCAACCGCTACGTCTTTCATCTCGATCCCGCCGGCGCCGGATACGTCATCGACCGGCTGCCCGGTCTCTACCAGCAGATCGAAGATCGCTTTTCCGCACTGCCAGGCGTGAAATCTGTTGCGCTCGCGATGTACAGCCCCCTCGAGGGCGACAACTGGAGCGAAGGCGTCTTTGTTCAAGGGCAGCCTACGCCGACCGACAACAACCAGAGCTGGGCGACATGGGATCGCGTCAGCCCCCAGTTCCTCGACACAATTGGCGTCCGGGTGCTGCGCGGCCGCGGCATCACCGAGCAGGACACCGCATCGACCCAACCGGTCGCGGTCGTCAATGAGTCCTTCGTCAAACGCTTTTTCCCCAACGTAGACCCGATCGGCAAACACTTCGGAACCGCTGGCGTGAAGTACGAGGGCTCCTTCGAGATCATCGGCGTCATTCCCGACTTCAAGATGAACAATCCTCGCGACCTGGCGCATCGCCTCTTCCTGCGGCCGCTGTCGCAACACTTCACTGGCTACACCGACGAAGTCGACAGCACCAGCGAAAACCGCTCGATGTTCATCGACGCCGTGATTCTCCGCTTCAATGGCCCGCAGCAGGAAGTGGAGCAGACCGTCCGTCGCACGCTGGCCTCGATCGATCCCAATCTCACCATCACCGATCTGCGTCCTTACGATGTGCAGGTCGCCGACAACTTTAATCAGGAACGGTTGATTGCCCGCCTCAGCACTCTGTTTGGCGCGCTCGCATTGATCCTTGCCTGCGTCGGTCTCTACGGCGTCATGTCGTACTTTGTCGCGCGCCGCACCGGCGAGATCGGCATTCGCATGGCCCTGGGCGCCACGCGCAGAAGCGTCGTACTGATGGTTCTGCGTGGCGAAGTTTGGCAGATTCTGCTCGGCCTCGCGCTGGGCATCCCCGCAACGCTCTATGCGGGGTACTTGATGAAGAGCCTGCTCTACGGCGTCGGCAACTATGACCCTGTTGCCCTCGTGGGCGCGCCGCTCCTGCTCGTTATCTGCGCCGCTGCCGCGGCCATTGTTCCAGCACGCCGCGCCGCCACAATCGAACCCATGCGCGCCTTGAGAACCGAATAAGCACGGAGAGAATTGGAATGAATGCGCTCGCACAAAATCTTCGCTACGCCGGCCGGCAGCTTCGCAAGTCGCCCGGCTTTACGCTTACGGTCATCCTCACGCTGGCGCTCGGCATCGGAGCCAATGCAGCGGTCTTCACGCTCTTCGATGAAGTTCTCCTGCGCATGCTCCCCGTGCAGCGGCCCAAAGAACTGGTCCGGTTCAATTGGACCGGCAGCTTCTCCGGCTCCGCCTCCAGCTTCGGCGGCGACATGCACAACTACTTCTCTTATCCCATGTACAAAGACCTGCGCGACCAGAACCAGGTCTTTGCCGGCGTCGCCGCCGCTGACCGCGCCGGTGTTGGCGTTTCATGGCGCAACACGGCAGAGAATAAGGATGCTGAGATTGTCACCGGCAACTACTTTCAGCTTCTTGGTCTCAAGCCCACGCTCGGACGCCTGCTCATGCCCCAGGACGATACCGCGAAAAATGCGAATCCGGTTCTGGTTCTCAGCTACGCCTATTGGAAAGCGCGTTTCGGCGCCGCGCCGAACATCGTTGGTCAGACCGTACTAGTCAACGGCCATCCTTTCACCGTGCTGGGCGTTGCGCCGCGCAACTTCGACTCGGCGATCGGCGGTTATCGGCCTGGCGTGTTCTTGCCCATCAGCATGGTCGAAGTCGCGATGCCCTGGATGATCCAGCGCGACGATCTGAATAATCATCAGTCGCTGTGGCTCACGCTGATCGCGCGCCTCAAGCCCGGCGTTACGAATGCGCAGGCTGAAGCCAGCCTCGGGCCCATGTGGCATACGCTGCGCGCTCACGAGCTGACCCTCTACAAGACCACGACAGCGCACTTCCGCAAAGACTTTCTCGACAACTCGCATCTCAAAGTGCTCGATGACTCGACGGGCTATTCGCCAGGCCGTACGGAGCTCAGGACGCCGCTCATCATCTTGATGAGCATGGCCGGCCTGCTTGTGGCCATGTGCGTCATCAACGTGGCTACGCTCCTGCTGCTGCGCGCAGCGGGCCGCGCGCGCGAAATGTCGATGCGCTATGCGCTGGGCGCTAAGCGGGGCCGTATCGTTGTGCAATTGCTCGTCGAAGGCGGCCTGCTCGGAATCGCCGGCGCCGCTGCCGGACTGGCGCTGGCGCCTGTGGTCGTCACCGCGCTCGTGCGTCTGATGACTGGCGCCGATCCGGGCAATGAGCCGTACGCGGCGACCATCGATTCGCGCATTCTCTTCTTCACGCTCGCCGTCGCACTGGTTTCGAGCCTGCTTTTCAGCATCGCGCCTGTGCTGCACTTTCTCCGTCCCGATCTAGCCGGCGCCCTGCGCCAAAATGCAGGCACCGCTTCCAAAGGCTCGCTGCGCTTTCGCAAGATCGCTGTAGGCGTACAGATTGCGATCAGCGTCATGTTGCTTGCTGGAGGCGGTCTCTTTGTGCGCACGCTCGACAGCCTGCGCCGTCAGCCAGTCGGTTTTGAGACCACCAAACTGCTCACCTTCTCGCTCGATCCCTCCAGCTCCGGTTATGGAGAAGATCGCGCTCCGCAGATCGTCACCAGCGCGCTCGATGCGTTACGCGCAATTCCAGGCGTCGTTTCGGTCGGCGCCACCAATGATCCCGAGCTGGCCGGAAACTCCGAGCATTCCTCGTTCACTCTGCAGGGATACACGCCTGCTGAAGATGAGATTCTGCACTTCGAAGATGTGCGCCTGACGCCGAATTACTTCGCTACATTGCAGCAGCCCATACTGGTGGGCAGGGAATTCACTGCATCGGACGCCAAGGGCCAGACGCCGGTAGCCATTGTGAATCTGAGTCTCGCGAAGCGCTACTACGGCTCGGCGCAAAATGCGATTGGCCGCCTTCTCGCACAAGGTCGCGGCGCCGACGTCAAGCTGGATACAACCATCATCGGCGTTGTCGGCGACGCCAAGCATGAGAATCTTCGCACCGAGATGGGGCCGGCGATTTACCGGCCGTACCTGCAGGACCAGCATCCGCTCGGTGTGCAGATGTATGTGCGCACGACAGCGGATCCAGCGACTGTAAAAGGCGCCATTCGACAAACGATTCAGCGCCTCGACCAGACGCTGGTGGTCGACGGCCTTAAGACCATGGACGAGCAGATCGACGAGAGCGCCTCCGACAATCGTGCTCTCGCGTTTCTAGCCATCGGGTTTTCAGCCTTGGCCACGCTTCTCGCCGCCGTCGGACTATACGGCGTTCTCGCCTACTCGACCGAACAGCGCACGCGCGAAATCGGCGTCCGTCTGGCGCTGGGCTCGCCGCGTTCGCAAGTGGTGCTGCTCATCTCGCGCGAGATGCTCATCATCGCTTCGATCGCCACGGCGATCGCGCTGCCGTCCACAGTAATGCTGGCGCGACTGTTCGCCAGCCAACTTTATGGCGTCACCAACTTCGATCCCATCACGCTCGCTGGCGCCGCATTGCTGACGGCGCTGATGGTCGTGTTTGCGGCGGCACTGCCGGCGCGCCGCGCCGCCGGTGTTGAACCTATGCGCGCGCTGCGCACCGAATAGTTCTTAAGGAAAGGATGGGGCAAGATGCAAACCATGCTTCGCAATTTGCAATACGCGCTTCGCCAGCTACGCAAGGCGCCGGTCTTCAGCATCACCGCCATCCTCACGCTCGCCCTCGGCATCGGCGCAACCACTGCCATCTACACCGTGGTCTATGCAACCTTGCTCGCGCCCATGCCGTATCCCAACCCCAATCAGCTCGTCATGGTCTGGTCCAAAATCAGGGAGTTTAACCAGAACGGCGTCTCCGCCGGCGACTTCCTCGATTGGCAGCAACAGAGCGCTTCCTTTCAGGCTCTCAAGGCGTTCTCCGGCACAAGCTTCAACATGGCCGGCAAAGAGGCCCCGGAGATGGCGCAAGCCCAGATGGTCACGCCGGGCATGTACAACATGTTGGGCAATCGATTCTCACTGGGCCGGGACATTCTTCCCGAAGAAGGCGTCGACGGAAAAGACCACGTCGTCATCCTGATGAACAAGACGTGGAGGCGGCTCGGGGCCGATCCCAACATCATCGGCAAACAGATCAAGCTTGACCAGAAGCCGTACACAGTCGTGGGCGTGCTGGCCGGCGGCCAGGCAGACAAGCTCAATCAGGATTTGATCGTGCCGCTGGTCTTCAAGCCCGAGCAGAAAAATCACGACTTCCATTGGCTTCTCGTCATGGGACGTCTCAAGGCCGGCGTCACCATCCAGCAAGCCCAGGCTGACATGAACGGCGTGGCCACGCACATCGCCCAGGCTAATCCGCGGTCAAACAAAGGCTGGGGCGCGCGCGTCGATCCTCTGCAGAACGATTTCATGCGCGACAACGTCAAGCTCACGCTCTGGCTTCTGCTCGGCGCTGTTGGATGCGTCCTCCTCATCGCCTGCGTAAACGTCGCAAACCTTTTGCTCGCCAAGGGCACAGGGCGCCAGCGTGAAATTGCGGTTCGCTCTGCCCTGGGCGCTTCGCGGAGGAACGTCTTTACTCAATTCGTCACCGAAAGTCTTGCC
>DATHNJ010000172.1:0-12790 GCA_035486155.1 Occallatibacter sp.
GACCGGCGAGGGCAAGACGCTCGTCGCGACGCTCGCCTGCTATCTCAACGCGCTGGCCGGGCACGGCGTCCACGTCGTCACGGTGAATGACTATCTGGCCAAGCGCGACGCCGAGTGGATGGGCAAGATCTACGAGTTTCTCGGCCTCACTGTCGGCGTCATCGTGCACGATTTGAGCGATGAAGAGCGTCGCAAAGCTTATGCGGCCGACATCACCTACGGCACCAACAATGAGTTCGGCTTCGATTATCTACGCGACAACATGAAGTTCGACATCAAGGATTGCGTGCAGCGCGGCCATTATCACGCCATCGTCGATGAGGTGGACTCGATCCTCATCGATGAAGCGCGCACCCCGCTCATCATCTCGGGTCCGACAGATCAAACCACGGATAAGTACGCGCGGGCGCGCCAGATCATCCCCAAACTTGAGCTTGGCGAAGAAGTCGAGTTTCTTGATCACAAGCGACAACAAGAGTTAGGTATCCAACTGGCCGAGGGCGAGAAGTTCTTCTCGGGCGATTACGTTGTCGACGAGAAGCACCGGACTATTGGCGTCACGGATCAAGGCTGGGAGACGATTGAGAAGCTGCTCGGCATCGGCAATATTGCTGACGCGGAGAACTGGGATCTGAAGCACTACGTCGAAACGGCGATCAAGGCGCACTCGCTCTACAAGCGCGATGTCGAGTACGTGGTCAAGGACGGCGAGGTCATCATCGTCGACACGTTCACTGGCCGCCTGATGCCGGGCCGCCGCTGGTCCGATGGATTGCATCAGTCGATTGAAGCCAAGGAAGGCGTGAGCATTCGCAAGGAAGATCAGACGCTGGCGACGATCACTTTTCAGAACTACTTCCGCCTCTATCAAAAACTCAGCGGCATGACCGGCACGGCAGAGACCGAGGCTGCCGAGTTCGAGAAGATCTACAAGCTCGAGATCGTCGTGATTCCTACCAACAAGCCGATGCTGCGCGTCGAGAACTCCGACGTCGTGTTCCGCACGACCAAAGAGAAGTACAAGGCGGTGGCCGATGAGATCGCCGAGTTGCACGAGAACAAGCAGCCGGTGCTGGTGGGCACCACGTCGATCGAGAAGAGCGAACTGTTGTCGGGGATTCTCCAGCGCAAAGGCGTGAAGCACGTTGTGCTCAACGCCAAGCAGCATGAGAAGGAAGCCGAGTACGTCGCGCAGGCCGGGCGGCTGGGCATGGTCACCATCGCCACCAACATGGCTGGCCGCGGCACCGACATTCTTCTTGGTGGCAACGCCGAGTTCACCACGCGCAAGGAGCTAGTCGACAAAAAGCGCGCGCGCGCCATCAGCATGGCGGAAGGCGCCATCAATCCGATGGCCCCGGCAGGATTTCAACGTTTCTACTACCAGGGGCAGGAGTTCGAGGTTGCTGAAGGCGATTGGGGTGAAGTCAATCAAGTGCACGCCTCTACGGCGAAGGCAGAACACGACAAGGTAATCGACGCGGGCGGGCTCTTTATCTTGGGCACTGAACGGCACGAGTCGCGGCGCATCGACAACCAGTTGCGCGGACGCGCCGGCCGTCAAGGCGATCCCGGCGCTTCGCGGTTTTATCTTTCGCTCGAAGACGATCTGATGCGCATCTTCGCCAAGCAGTGGGTCTCGGTGCTGCTGGAGAAGTTGGGCATGGAAGAGGGGGTGCCGATCGAGTCGCGCATGATCTCCAAGCGCATTGAAGGGGCGCAGAAAGCCGTCGAAGCGCAAAACTTCGAATCGCGTAAACACTTGCTCGAATACGACGATGTGATGAACAAGCAGCGCGAAGCAGTCTACGCACTGCGGCGGCAGCTTCTCGAAGGCGTCGAGCAGCGCGAGCTGATTCTCGAGGACTACGTCGGCGGCATTCTGAGCGGCTTACTCGACGAATTCGCGGGCGAAGACGTGCGGCCCGATCAGTGGAACATCAAGGGTCTGGATGAAAAGCTTGTCGACCACTTCGGCATGAGCCTTTCGGCTGCGGGCATTGATGCGACACAGCTCTCGCGCCACGAGCTCGGCGACACGATCTTCGAAAGGCTGAAGGAAGTCTACGAGACGAAGGAAAAGATCCTCGGCCCTGAGACGATGCGCTACCACGAGCGGATGGTGATGCTGAGCGTGATCGACGGGCTTTGGAAAGATCACCTGCTCTCGATGGATCACCTGAAGGAAGGCATCGGATTGCGCGGCTACGCGCAGCAGGATCCGTTGGTCGCATACAAGAAGGAATCGTTCGACATGTTCGAAGCGATGATGCTGAAGTTCCAGGAAGACACGGCGCGCTTCCTGTTCCGCATGCAGATTCTCGGACCCGACGGACAACCAGTGAACGCGGCGCCGCAGCCTCGGCGTGCCGTTCCTCCCGCGCCGCCGGTGGAAAGCGCTTCCGAGCCCGTGTCTGCTGTCAACGGCAGCGGAGGGGGCAATGGCGCGCAGCCGCGCGAAATCGCGATTCCCACGCGCCAGCCTTCCACGACGATCGACGCGCTGGAGAAGGAATTCCAGCGCAAGAAGCAGCGCGAACTTGCGGTGGCGAATCGCGCCGGCGCAGGCGAAGCCAGCCAGCCGACACAACGCCAGGTCGGTGAAAAAGTAGGGCGCAACGATCCCTGCCCCTGCGGTTCGGGCAAGAAGTATAAGAAATGTCATGGGGTGGAGCAGTAGTCAGTAGTCAGTTACTTCGAGCCGAAATCGCGTCGAAGGTGAGATGCTGCGCCGCCGAATGATGCTCCTCGCGCCATTGATCGAAGAGCCTGCCGTAGCTGAGCGTCATATACTCGCTTGGCTTCACTCCCAGGCGCACAGCTACGCGATCGATCCACTCTGGCGCGCCTTCCAATTCGGCGAAGTTTCCGATGGGCGTCTCGTCGATCACGCAATGTCCTTCGCCATCGCTCCACTCCGAGCGCCACTTTTCGTAGCGGAAGGCTTCGACTAGTCCCAAAGAGCGAAAAATTGCGGCAAGGGCCTCGCCGTCGGAGACGACTGTCTCTGTCTCGATGCGATGCTTGTGCTTATCTTCGCCGGGCCCCACGTCCGGCAACCGTTTGTGCGTCAGGAGGCATCGCCGGTTGTAGTCGCGGATGCGCAAAATCTCGGTGCGGGCGCGCATGGAGCGATCCGGCGTGTCATAGAGGACATTGCTTTCAAAGGCGCGCGGCGTGTCGAGATGAAAACCGGCGGCTTCGAGCTGTTTAGGCAGCTCAGCCAGATCGTCCACCCGAAATTTGATCTCAGTCTCGATCGCCATGGTAAGAACCGAGTATACGGCAGCCGGCAAGCGACAATAGAGCTGTGAAGACACTGCGACTGTCTGTCGATCCCGCGCAACGAGAGAACGTCGAATCGCGCCTGGCGATCGATCGGGCCGCGGAGATCTTGCGCAGGGGCGGCCTTGTCGCGCTTCCTACAGAAACTGTCTACGGGCTTGGCGCAAATGCTTTCGATTCGGCAGCCGTTGCCCGCATCTTTGAGGCAAAACAGAGGCCTGCGTGGGATCCGATCATCGTTCACATCGCTGGGCCCACAACGAAGAACCCGATGTTGGAAAGTTTGACGGCGGAGATCCCCGAGAACGCAGAGAAACTGATCCAGGCTTTCTGGCCAGGTCCACTTACGTTGTTGCTGCCTCGATCCAACGCGGTTCCCGACGCGGTCACAGCCGGACGGCCTCTTGTCGCGGTTCGCATGCCGGCGCACCCGGTCGCGGTCGCGCTGATTGAAGCGGCCGGCGTGCCGGTCGCGGCGCCCAGCGCCAATGTCTTCGGCCACATCAGCCCCACAACCGCCAAGCATGTGCTGGAGGACCTCGACGGGCGCATCGATGCGGTTCTCGACGCGGGTCCCACGCTGCACGGTGTCGAATCCACTGTGCTCGATCCGAACCAATCGCCGATGATCATCTACCGGCCAGGCGCAGTCACCACAGAGCAGATTCGCGCGGTTGCGGGCCCAGTGGAGTTGTTTCAGCCTTCCGCGCCGCTCGACTCGGCTCCGCGTGAAGCGCTTCCCTCGCCCGGCGTTGGCCTGCGCCATTACGCTCCACGGGCGCGGCTGGTGCTTGTCGAAGCTCCGTTGGCCGAATTGCCGAATCGCATCGCGGCGGAAGTCCTACGTCATCCCGCGGAACGGGTCGGCCTCATGCTGCCGGCGGAGATTGCTGCATCCGCAGCGATCTCATCGCTTCGAGAGGCTGTCTCTTTTCTCTGGGGAAAGTGGTCGGCGCCGGAAGAGCTGGCGCGGAATCTGTATTCCGGCCTGCGCTCGCTCGACGCCCAGGGATGCGAAGTGATTCTCTGCCCTATGCCGGTTGCCGAGGGACTCGGCGCAGCTTTGCACGATCGGCTTCGCAAGGCTGCGCGCTAGCTGACGCTCGACGACGAAGTCATGAGCAAGCGCGCCTACAAGCCAGCGCCGTTCTCGCCGACCTTGTACATATATTTAATCGCCGACTTATAGATGAGCACCTTGTCGCGCCCGCGGACCTTCAGCGCGCGCCTGTCGTACCACTCGATGCAGCCTTCGATGTGTTCGCCATCGGCAAGCACGATTACCATGGGCGTCTGCGACTGGATCTGCTTCTGAAGATAAAAGAGCTCAGCCTGACGCTGGCCGGAGTCGTCCTCGATTGCGTGATTCATGAAGTGAATTGGCAATGGAGCTTTTTTTCCGATTCGCGGAGTAGGCAACGAGGGCGTCGCTGCGGGCTCGTTTTCGATCCCGTTCAGTACGGCCTGAGTATTCATGGATACGATCCTCCTTGGGGGTGCGTGAGGCCCGATCTCGAAACAAACTGCAAGTTCTGATGAGGAAAGCAGCGTCCGTCCGTGTGTCCCGCCTTTAAAAGGGATTCGCACAGACCAGACTTTTGCACAGGCCCCTGAGCATGAAAGACACTGCGACTGTACCCAGGAGATCCCGTTTACGTCTGCTTTCCGTTCAAGTTTCCGTTTAAGGATTTTGCCTGATTCTATCGGAAAAGATGCCCCGCGATTGTCACAGGTTGCTTTTTTCGAGCGGAAGCGTTGTTCATCGTTCGGAAAGGGACACGGCCATTGCATCTAGAGATAAAGACCGAAGAAGGTTGCGCCGCATTCCCTGCTCCACCTGCGCCAGGGCGCGTGAAGCGCCGTCGATCCAGTCCACGGTGAGCCCCTGCGCCAGCCGTTGCAACTCCGGCGCAACATCTACATTGCGCGCCAGCGCCGGAGTTCCCGCGACCACGAGCAAGAGATCCTCGATCAAGCTTCCAAGGGCGCGCAGCAAGCCAATTGTCTTCTCCTGCCCGTCGGCGCCGGCGCGATAGGTCTCCGTGGCGCGAAAGAGCTGGGAATAATCCGGCTCCTGCAAGGCGGTCCGCAGCACGATCAACGCATCCTGGCGGCTGGCCAAATAGGTTTCCAGGTTAAACATCAAGGCGCGGCCCACGGCGCCCTCGGCTAGCCGGGAGACGAGCCCCCTCTCCTGCGGCTTCAGCTCTGGCCGGCGCTCAGCGAGCAACTGTTCAAGCTCGACCGCGGGCAGCGCGCCCAACCGGTACACGATGGCCCGCGAGCGGATCGTGGGCAGCAGTTCCTGCGGATTTTCGGTCAGCAACATGAGAGATGTGTTCGGCGGCGGCTCTTCGAGCAATTTCAACAGACTGTTGGCCGCTTCTTTCATGAAGGCAGACGATGTGAAGATAGTGAACGCTCGGCGCGCCTCGACCGGCGGCCGATAATGCGCCACGTGAATCGCCTGCCGCACCTGGCCCAGTTTGATGAGAAGCTGCGGCGGGTCGGGCGGCACGATCAGAACATCGGGATGCGTCTGCACGAGGATGCGCGTTTCGCGCTTGTCCACGTCGCGCATCTCTTCCCGCGCGGCCACCGCCTCGGCCACACGCTCATCGAGATTGACGGCGTCGCCGATACGCTCGCAATTGCGGCAGACGCCGCAAAAATCCAGAAGGCCGTCCGACTCGGTCCGGTTCAGGCAGTTCACGGCGCGCGCCAGCATCAGCGCCAGCGTGTATTTACCCGCGCCTTTCGGACCAGCAAGGATCATCGCCTGCGGAAAACGATCCGCGGCGATGGATTCGCGCAGATGCGTGACCGTGGCCCGATTTCCGAGAAAGTCGCTGAAGCCCACGGTTCGAGTCTAGTGCATTTGGCCCGTTTCTTATCGCAGGGCAAACTCGCGCCTCAGTGTCCGCCGCCCGACCCGCCGCCGACCTTGAACGACCGAGTGAGCAGGACGAGCGGCGCCGCTACCAGCGTCATGATTCCGATGATGTGAAAGCAGTCCATGAATCCCAGCAAATGGGCCTGCGCCTGAAGCTGATTGTAGAAATGAGCCGTCGCCGCCTGCATTGCATCGGCGTGCGCAAATCCTCGCTGTTCGAGAAAGGCCGCGGCCTGCTGCACCTGCTGCTGCAAACTTCCGGACGAGGCGGGCAGATTGCTGCCCACACGCTCCTGATGAAAACTCAGCCGCCGCTCTGAAACCGTGCTGATGAATGCGATGCCGAAGCTGCCGCCCCAATTGCGAAAGAAATTGGTCAGCGACGATGCTTTGTTGTTCTCGTTCGGCTTCAGCTCAGAGTAAGAGATGACCGAAAGCGGCACGAAGAAGAAAGCGTAGCCAAGACCCTGCAGAGCGCGCGCCCAAGCATAGTGGTTGTAGTCGGTGTCGAGATTGAAATGACTGTAATGGATAAATGAGATGCCCACTACCAGGAGAGCGCCCAGCAGTAGAATGCGGGGCTGCACGATTTTGCGTTGCACCAGTTGTGCGCCCACCGGCGCGAGCACAGTAATGACCAGCGCGCCCGGGCCCAGCACGAGTCCCGCATCAATCGCGCGATAACCGTAGAGCGATTGCAGAAGCTGCGGGATCATGGTTGTTGACGCGAACAACCCGAAGCCGAAGACGAAATAAAACACGCTCGATATGGCGAAGTTACGCGACTTGAGCAGGCGGAGCTGGATTACCGGATCGTCTTGCCGCAGCTCCCAGAAGATTGCCGTGGCGATACACGTCACGCCGATCGCAAACATCCACGTGATGAAGCGCGATCCAAACCAGTCGTCGATCTGTCCGCGATCGAGCATGACCTCGAGGGCCGCCGAGCCGAGACCGATAAGGGCGATGCCCACGCCATCTACGCGAAGCTTGCCATCGGCGCCACGCACCGTCTTGCGCTCCTCTGCGAATGCGGGCGGATCGTGAACAAACCGCGTGGTGAGGACCATCGATAGAAGGCCGATAGGGATGTTAATGAAGAAAATCCAGCGCCAGTTGTAGTTGTCAGTGATCCAGCCGCCCAGAACCGGCCCGATGGCCGGCGCCGTCACAATGGCCATGGTGTAGAGCGCAAAGGCTGAGGCGCGCTTGTTGGCCGGAAACGTGTCGACGAGGATGGCCTGCTCCACTGGCGCCAAACCGCCCCCGCCAATACCCTGCAGGACACGCGCGAGCAACATGAAGCCAAGACTCGGCGCGATGCCGCAGAGCAACGACGTCACCGTGAACAACGCCACACACATCAGGTAGTAGTTCTTCCGGCCGAAGACGCGTGACAGCCATGCAGACATGGGCAATATGACGGCGTTCGCAACCAGATAGGTGGTCAGAATCCACGTCACCTCGTCGTAGGACCGCCCGAGGCCACCGGCTATATACGGCAGAGAAACATTTGCGATCGACGTGTCGAGAAGCTCCATGAACGTCGCCAGCGTCACCGTCAGCGCCACCACCCAGGGGTTAATCGCCGGTCTGGCCACAACATGCTGTCTGGGAGGAGCTTCAGCGCGAATTACGGCAGTGGCCACGCAACAACCTCAAGAGAATAGATTGGGAATCACACTGTCGCGATTCATCTCATCTGATTCCTCAAATTTGAGACTGATGCGTCTTTTTTTTTGCGTTATGCTGATCGTAAAGGAGAATCCCATTGACGAAAGGCGAATTAACGCGGCAAAAAATCGTTGCGAATGCTGCGCCGCTCTTCAACCAGAGGGGTTTCGCCGGTTGTTCGATGCAAGATGTGATGGAGGCGACCGGACTCGAAAAAGGCGGCCTTTACCGGCACTTCTCGACCAAAGAGGAGCTAGCGGCGGAAGCCTTTCGCTATGCGCTGAGGAGTTCGGTGAAGACACGAACGGACGGCCTGGAATCTGCCGGCGGTCCGCTCGCACAGCTTCGCTTTTTTGTACGGCGCTTTGTGGAAGAGCCCTCGACGATGCCGGGCGGCTGCGTGTTGATGAATACCGCAATCGACGCCGACGATGGAAACCCTCTACTGCGGGAACTGGCGCGCGATGGCATCGCAGACTGGAAGGCTCGCCTTGCGCGAATCGTCGAGGAAGGAATTCGACGCCGCGAGATTCGGCGCAGCATTGATCCGAGGCGAATCGCCAACACGATGATTGCGACCTTAGAGGGCGCCTTGATGATCAGCCGCATCGAAGGCTCGCGGATGGCGCTGCGCGACGCGCGGGAGTCGCTGGAGGGGCTGTTGAACGAGATCGCCTGCGAACAACACAAAGCCAGAAGCGCCCAAACCTCTCCAAAACATTCGAAGAGCGCATAAACACTGCATGCAGTAGACCTCGTACAATGGGGTTGTACTGTTACGCAGTCTATGGCGGAACCCGCAGACAAGAATCACCGACCCACTGCTCCTGCAGAAAATCAGGTTCGCAGGCCCGACCCGCGCAAAGCTGACGAGGATCCCGTAGGCAAGGTCTACGACTCGCGGCTCATGGGGCGCCTGGGCCGCTATCTTCTTCCGTATTGGTGGCAGGCTGTCGTCTCATCGATTTCGGTCACGCTCAAATCGCTGAGCGACGTCTCGGGGCCGTTTCTTGTAATGGTTGGCATCGACCATTACTTCCCCACGGGCTCAGGCGCTTCTCATGCTGTGACTCATGGATTCGGCTCGGCCGCATGGCTCACCCGCCGGCTCAGCTCCGACCCCACGCGGGGCATCACGCAACTTGCGGCGATCTATCTCGTCCTGCAAATCTGCGCTTATCTCTTCGAATTCATCCAGACCTATCTGATGCAGTGGACCGGCCAGAAGATCATGTTCGATCTGCGCCGCGAGATCTTCCGTCACATGCAGCGCATGCACATCGGCTTCTTCGATGCGCATGCCGTCGGCCGCCTGGTCACACGGCTTACCTCCGACGTCGACGCGATCAACGAGATGTTCACCAGCGGCATACTGGCCATCGTCGACGACTTCTTCACCCTGTCGATCATGGCCATCGTAATGCTCAGCATCAACTGGTGGCTCGCGCTGCTGGCCTTCTCTGTTCTGCCCATCATCCTCATCGTCACGCGCATCTTTCGCAATAGCGTGCGCGAGAGCTACCGCCGCGTGCGCACCGCGATCGCGCGCATCAACAGCGTGAGCCAGGAGCACGTCACCGGCATGCGCGTGGTGCAGTTGTTCAATCGCGAGCAGCGCGCTTACGAAGACTTCGAACAGGTCAACCGCCTGCACATGATCGCGTTCAAAGACACGATCTTTGCCTACGCGCTCTACTATCCAGCAGTCGAACTGCTCTCCGCGATCGCTATCGCCTTGGTCATCTGGCGCGGCGGCTTCGGCGTATTGGCCGGTTCCGTCACCGTGGGCATGCTGGCCAGCTTCAATATGTATTCGCAACGATTCTGGCGGCCAATCCAGGACCTGAGCGACAAATACAACATCCTCCAAGCTGCAATGGCGGCCTGCGAACGCATCTTCAAGCTGCTCGATACCGAGCCGGAGATCGTCAGCCCGATCAGCGTGCGGGCGGGCGACGGCAGCAATCGCGTCGAATTCCGCCACGTCTGGTTCACCTATCAGAAGCTCACGCAGGAACAACAATCCGCCATCGATCGCGCCGCGCTGTCATCCAATCCGGGCGCTGATCTGGCCCTGATCCCCGACATCGAGTGGATCCTGAAGGACGTCAGCTTCACGGTCGAGCCCGGCCAGACGATCGCAATCGTGGGCCATACCGGCGCGGGCAAAACCACGCTGACCAGCCTGATGATGCGCTTTTATGACGTGACGGCAGGGCAGATTCTTATCGATGGAGTGGATCTGCGCGAACACGATCTGAACGAACTTCGCCGGCATTTCGCGGTCGTGCTGCAGGACCCATTCCTTTTCACAGGCACGATCGCCGAGAACATCCGCCTGGGCGACGAAGCCATCAGCGACGAGCGGCTGCGCGTCGCCGCGCGCGACGTTAACGTGCTAGATTTCATCGACAGCCTGACGGGAGGCTTCGACGAGCCGGTGCGAGAGCGTGGTAGCTCTCTCTCGACTGGGCAAAAGCAGCTCATCAATTTTGCCCGAGCCCTGGCCTACAATCCGCGCATCCTGATTCTCGACGAGGCTACCTCCAGCGTCGACACCGACACCGAGCTACGCATCCGCGGCGCTCTGGAGCGTATGGTCGAGGGGCGCACCAGCGTGCTGATCGCGCACCGGCTGTCAACCGTGCAGCGCGCCGATGCGATCCTGGTCATGCACAAAGGGCAGCTGCGCGAGATGGGAAGCCACCAGGAACTACTCGCTTTGCGCGGCCTTTACTGGAAGCTCTACCAGCTCCAATACAAGGACCAGGAACTGGGCGCCGGCCCTATCGCTTCGCACGCAGCCGCGCCAGCTATGTGACGAATGGGTCTTGCCGTCAGTTGAAACCCCGCCAGCAAGCGGCATTCGCGATAAGATGGAGAGTCAAACAGCCTGCGCCAATCTGTACCTAGCTGCTGCGCCATGCTGAAGATATAAAGCGATGAAGACCACCGAACCCAGACGCGTCGAGCTATTCGACACCAGCCTTCGCGACGGACTGCAGCAGCCGAACCTCGAAATCTCCGTCCCTAACGCCGTTCTGCTTTTGCAGCGCATGGGCGCTTTTGGCGTGCACTTTGCCGAGATCGGATTCGCCGGATCAAACCAATTTGTCGCCGATTTGACAGCGGCGCTGGCGTCCACAGACGCGGGCGCGATGAAGCTGGCCTTGTTCGGCCGCACACGTGGCCGCGGCGCCAAGGCGCCCGAGTGGCCAGACGTGCAGTTCATCGTCCGCCACAAACGGCGCGTGCCGGTAGCCGTCATCGTCATCAAGTCTCGTCTGCTCGATATCGAAAAATCCCTCGAAACCACGCCGGAAGAAAACCTGCGCATGGCATGGGAGACCATCGATTGCCTGCAGGACAATGGCCTCGAGGTGATGGTCGACTTTGAGCACGCCATGGACGCCAACTGCGGACGCCGCGAGAATGGCTCTGCCTGCGACGCAGATTTTCGCAAGCGCAGCCTGGATTATTTCCGCCAGCTTACCGACCAGTGCATTCGCCAGAATGTCAGCCGCATTGTCATCTGCGACACCAATGGCGGCGCGAGCCCGGAAGAAGTCGGCGAAGTCATCGGCGGCCTGGTTAGGACCTACCCCAACGCAGCCTTCGGGTTTCACGGACACACCGATAGGGGTCTTGGCGTCGCAAACACCCGCGCGGCCATCCTTGCCGGCGCCGTTCACGTGCAGGGCACACTGCTGGGCACGGGCGAGCGCTGCGGCAATGTCAATCTCACGACTGTGATCGGCGGCATGCAGCTCCGCGGCGAGGCGGAGTTCGTTCCGTCCGAATCGTTACGCGGCCTCACCAGCCTGGCGCAGGCGGCTTACGCAGCCTTCGGGCTCGAGCCGCCTCATGGCGCGCCCATTGTCGGGCCGGGCGCTTTTGGAACGTGGGCAGGCATGCACGGCAGCAGCGAGCGCAAGAATCCGGGCGCTTATCTGTGGTGCGATCCTGCGCGCGTGGGCGCCAATCCCACCGTTGGCGTCAATCGCCAATCTGGCAAAGCCAACGTCATCCTGCTGTCCGAGGCGCTCGGCATTGCTCTCGATTCCGCACAGGCACAGGCCTTCATCGACGCCAACACGCCGATGATCGAAGGCGGCGGATTCATCGCCAGCGAGATTTCTTTCCGCCTGGCGTGCATGCGCGTTCTCGGCGCTCTTCCCAATCGTTTCAGCATCCGCAGTTGGCGAGTGTTTGACGAGTCCGACGAGATCGGCCATCGTTTCGTGCAGGCCTTCATGACTCTCTCGGTTGGAGACTCGACTGTCACGACGACGCGCGCCGAAGGCGCCGGCCCGGTCGACGCGCTGACCAAGGCCATGCGTCGCGAATTGGAGAATTGGTATCCGGCGTTGGTGCAGATGCGGCTTGGCACGTTCGGCGTGACGGCGCTTGACGTCTCGGCGCACGACTCGGCCGCGTACGTGCGCGTGACGGTCAGCTTTCACGCCGACGGACACGAGCCGTGGATCACTGCCGGAGTCAGCAGCGACATGAACCAGGCGGCGCTGATGGCGATTGTGGATGGGTTCAACTACTGGCTGCTCAAACGCTCAAAAAGAACGGACGCCAAGAGAGAGATTCAGCGGCAATTTGACCAGAGTATTGGGGAATCGACGCCAAGCATGCCCATCAAGGCTCCCTGAGAAACCGTGTGGCGAAACAGCTCTTGCGCTACTCGCCTCTGCTATAGAGCAATCCGCTCTGGCCCTGTCGATCCTCGCAACGCGCACTGTCTGGGTTACAACCGTGAGAGGAACGGCCGATCGAAACTACCTGAGAAAGCGAAGATCCAACGCTGGTTCTTGACCCCATGAGCGCATCCACTTCTCCAGGCGCCACCGCAGCGCCGCACGTTCCCTCTGACGCGACAAAACGCTTGCTCCCCTGGCTGGTCGCGGTCGCGTTTTTTATGGAGTCGCT
>DATHNJ010000173.1:0-4139 GCA_035486155.1 Occallatibacter sp.
GCTGAGAGCAGCGCCTGCGCTTCCGGCGCGTCGTTTTCTACCAGCGAGATGGCGCGAGCCAGTGCGCGCGTGTCTCCGGAAACAAGACGTTCTGCCAGGTCGCGCACTGCGCTGTCATCCGCTCGCGTCATTCGCATTCGATCATAAATTCATTCTGCGACCGGCAGTCGATACCGGCACTACTGCCGTATTCCGCGTGAGTAATACACGCTTGTCTCCGGAAGGTCCACGATCTCGACAAACTCCGCGCCCGCCAGCTCGCAGCTTCGTCGTGACGCCGTATTGTCCGGGTCGCAGGTGATCCAGATCTCGTCGAATCCATGCCGCCGGGCCAGAGGCTTCAAAAGCACCACCGATCGCGCCGCGCAACGATGACCGCGAAAGGCTTCATGCACCCCGTACCCAATGTGGCCCGCATAGAGAACAAGGTTTTCGTCCCATCCCAGCCGCAGATTGATCGTGCCCGCTGCCCTACCGCGCAACAGTATGCGGAAGTGATACGAAGGAACGATATGGATGGGATGAGAGATGAACTCGACCAGCTCAAGTTGCAGCTCTCCATCCCGAAGCACGCCACACTCGAGCGGCGCGGTGATGAGGTTTGGCAGCAGTTCCGTCATCTCTCTCCGCTGCTCAGCCTCTTGAAGGGTGAACCTTAAGGATCTCGCGCGCGATGACCATGCGCTGGATCTCACTGGTGCCTTCGCCGATGGTGCAGAGCTTGACGTCGCGATAAAACTTTTCGGCCGGATAATCTTTGATGAAGCCATAGCCACCGTGCAACTGCACGGCCTCGTCGCAGATGCGCACCGCAACCTCGCTCGCGTAAAGCTTGGCCATGCTAGATTCGCGCGTGACGCGCTGCCCGGCATCCTTGAGCACCGCGGCGCGCTGAGTCAGCAGGCGCGCCGCGTCCATCTCGGTGGCCATGTCGGCCAGCTTCCACTGGATGCCCTGGAACTCGGCGATGGCTTTGCCGAACTGGCGGCGTTCCTTCACGTATTTCAGAGTCGCGTCCAGGGCGCCGCGTCCGATGCCGAGCGAGAGGGCTGCAATGGAGATGCGACCGCCGTCGAGCACGCGCATCGCATCGACAAATCCTTCGCCTTCAACGCCGATGAGATTTTCGGCGGGAATCTCGCAGTCTTCGAAGATCAGCTCGCTGGTTTCGCTGGCGCGCAGGCCGAGCTTGTTTTCTTTTTTGCCGGGACGGAAACCCTTGGTTCCTTTTTCGACAACAAAAGCCGAGAGGCCATGTGTGCCTTTCGTCTTATCGGTCACGGCGATCACGACAGCGACATCGCCGTGGTGGCCATTGGTGATGAAGGTCTTGTTTCCGTTCAGGATGTAGCGGTCGTTTTTCTTGACGGCGACAGTGCGGGCGTTGCTGGCGTCAGAACCGGAGCCGGGCTCGGTCAGCGCCCAAGCAGCGAGCCACTCACCGCTCGCCAGCTTCGGCACATATTTCTTCTTCTGCGCTTCATTGCCGCAGAGAAAGATGTGGTTCGTGCCGAGCGAATTATGCGCGGCCACCGTGATTCCAATGGAGCCGTCGACGGCGGAAAGCTCTTCGATAGCCAGCACATAGTCAACGTAGCCGAGACCGGCGCCGCCGTATTCGGGCGGAAAGATGACGCCGAGCAGTCCCATCTGCCCAAGCTTCTTGATTGCGTCGAGCGGAAACTCGCTCTTTTCGTCCCACGCCATCATGTGGGGCGCGATCTCGCGCGCGGCGAACTCGCGAATCTCCTTGCGCAGTTGCTCCTGCTCTTCGGTCAGGACGAACGGATATAGATTTTCAGTGGGTTCAGAGATTGCGGCCATGAGACTCCTCTTGAATACGATGCGATCGACGTTTCCAATCAGCAGAATCGCTCTTATGTCTGCAGCACGCCGGGATTGAATTTGGGCACATCGGGATTTAGCGCACAGGCTTCCAATGCTGCAATCAATACATCGCGCGTCTTGGCCGGATCGATGATGGCGTCGATCCACAGACGAGCTGCGCCGTAGCGCGGATCGGCCTGCTCGTCGTATGCGGCGCGAATCTCATCGTGCAGCGCGGTTCGCTCAGCGTCGGACAGAACCTTGCCGCTACGCTCCAACTGTTTTGCGCGGACCTCGGCCAGCGTGTTGGCCGCCGACGCTCCGCTCATCACCGCGTAGCGCGCCGTCGGCCATGCAAAGAGAAAACGCGGATCGTAGGCCTTGCCGCACATGGCGTAGTGGCCGGCGCCGAAGCTGCCGCCAACAATGACGGAGATCTTCGGAACAACGCTCGTGCTGACCGCCGACACCATTTTTGCGCCGGCGCGGATGATGCCCGACCACTCGGCGTCTTTGCCAACCATGAAGCCGTTCACGTCGTGCAGAAAGATGAGCGGGACAAGATTTTGATTGCAGTCCATGATGAAGCGAGCGGCCTTCTGGGCGCCTTCGGTGTAGATCACTCCGCCGACTTCAATCTTCTTCGCCCCCGCCGCGGGTCCCATGGCGACGATCTGATTCTGATTGATCTTTTGATTGGCGACGATGCCGACCGCGTGGCCGCCGATGCGCGCATAGCCGCAGAGAACGGTGCGGCCAAACTCTTCCTTATACTCGTCGAACTCGCTGCGGTCGGCGATGCGCGCGATGACTTCACGCATCTCGTAGACATTGGTCGCGGCCGGCTCAGGATTCAACAGGCTGTATACATCTTCAGCGGAATAGCGCGGCGCGTCTTTCGACGGATCGTATGCGATGCGCGAATACGTCTCATTCGGCGAAGACGCGGCTGCCCTCCGGCCCATCTTTTCAACCAGCGAGCGCATGCGAGCGATACAGAGATGATCGTTGGGCTCCTTGAAGTCTACGGTGCCGGAGATCTCGGCGTGCATCGCGGCGCCGCCCAGTTCTTCCGGATCGCTCTTCTGGCCGATGGCGGCCTGCACCAGCGACGGGCCGGCAAGGAAGAGGCCGGAGCCTTCGGTCATCAGCACCGTATCGGTCATCACCGGTAAATACGCGCCGCCCGCCACGCACATCCCCATGATGGCCGTGATCTGCGGGACGCCGAGCGAGCTCATGACAGCGTTGTTGCGGAAGACGCGGCCGAAGTCGTCGGTATCGGGAAAGACGTCCTCCTGTAGAGGAAGAAACACGCCGGAAGAATCGACCAAATAAAGCGTCGGAATGCGGTTCTCGAGGGCGATGGTCTGGGCGCGCAGAACCTTCTTCGCCGTCATCGGGAAAAATGCTCCAGCCTTCACCGTCGCGTCATTGGCGATGATCATGCAGAGGCGGCCGGAGACACGGCCAATGCCTGTAACAACGCCCGCGCCGGGCGCGCCGCCGTATTCGGCGTACATGCTGCGCGCCGCCCACAGGCCCAGTTCGAGAAAATCGGATTCATTGTCGAGAAGAAGTTTGAGGCGCTCGCGCACCGTGAGGCGTTTTTTGGCGTGTTGCGCTTCAGCGGCTTTGGCGCCGCCCCCTTGGCGGATCACGTCTTCTTCTGTGCGCAACCCGTCGAGCAGAGCCCGCAGCGCCGCTCGGTTCGCCTGCGCGCGCGGCGACTGGGGATCGAGAGCAGAACGCAACCGGTTTTGGACCTTTTCCTGGGCTCCGTCCTGGGTATTGACCGCCTCGGTTCCTGATCTGATGGGCGAAGTCATAGGGCGACCATTCACAAACTGGCCGACTATAGCATCTTGGACGTCGGGTCCGTCCAGAGCGCGATAGCGAACAGCGTAAATTCCATCGGGAACTGCAGCAAACGACGCTGCCCTCCCGAAACGGAAGGGCAGCGGTTGGGGTTGGTTGCTGGTTAGTTGACGGTGACAGTGAAAGTCGTAGACGCAGCCGTCTTTGCGGTGTCGCTGCCGGTTCCGCTCACGGTAAAGGTGTACATTCCAGCTGCGGTGCCGGGGTTGCTGGTTCCGCCGCCTCCAGATCCACCCCCTCCGCCACTGCTGCTGCCGCCTCCTCCACCGCCGCAGGCAGCCAGGCCGCCGAGCATCAGAACAACAGCGAGCATGCCCAGCATGGAGCGGATGGCGCGCCGCTGCTTGGGAATGCCCAGCAGAGCCAGCAGAGCCAGAGCCGCACCGCCCAAGCCCGCCAGCGTCAGTTCATTGTTGCGGCCAAGCGCTGGCCGA
>DATHNJ010000174.1:0-11845 GCA_035486155.1 Occallatibacter sp.
GGGCCAGTTCCCTTCTGTCACCATCTCATTCAATCTCGCGCCCAACGCTTCGCTGGGAACCGCAATCGAGGACATCGACAAGGTCACCGAGAAGATGAACTTCCCTGCCAGCCTGCAGGCAGACTTTCAGGGCACAGCGGCGTCGTTCAAGAACTCACTTTCCAACGAGGCGTTGCTGATTCTCGCCGCTCTGGTGACGGTCTACATCGTGCTGGGCGTGCTCTATGAGAGCTTCATTCACCCGGTGACTATTCTTTCGACGCTGCCCTCGGCCGGCGTCGGCGCGCTTCTCGCGCTATACATCTGCCGCCAGGATCTCTCCGTCGTCGCGATTATCGGCATCATCCTGCTGATCGGCATCGTGAAAAAGAACGGCATCATGATCGTCGACTTCGCCCTCGAGGCCGAGCGCGAACACGGGATGTCGTCGACAGACGCCATCTACCAGGCAAGCCTGCTCCGCTTCCGTCCCATCATGATGACGACGATGGCCGCGCTATTAGGAGGCATTCCGCTGGCCATCGGAACCGGACTTGGATCGGAGTTGCGCCGTCCATTGGGCATCGCTATGGTCGGCGGTCTCCTGCTTAGCCAGATCCTTACCCTCTACACCACGCCGGTGATCTATATCTTCTTTGATCGAATCGGCGAGAAGATCACCGGGCATCGCCCATCGCAAGGCAGAAAATCGGAGCAGCAGCCGGCGCAAGGACACGCATGAGTCTGTCTTCTCCTTTCATCACGCGGCCAATCGGCACGACGCTGCTGACTATCGCAGTGGCGATCGCGGGCGCCATCGCCTTCACGGTGCTGCCCGTGTCGCCGTTGCCGCAGGTGGACTTTCCGACCATCAGCGTGTCTGCCAGCCTGCCCGGCGCCAGCGCGCAGATCATGGCTGCGTCTGTGGCGACGCCCCTCGAACGGCAGTTCAGCCACATCGCCGGCATCACCGAGATGACCTCGTCGAGTTCGCTCGGCAGCACCAGCGTCACTCTGCAGTTCGATCTCAACCGCAATATCGACGGAGCGGCCCGCGATGTAGAGGCTGCGATCAATGCGGCGCGTACTTATCTACCGACCAATCTGCCGTCGAATCCTTCCTACCGCAAGGTCAATCCGGGCGATGCGCCGATCATGATTCTCGGCCTGACATCGGACAAGTATGACGTCACCAAGGTCTACGATCTGGCGTCGACCATCCTTGAACAGAGGCTTTCGCAGATTCAGGGCGTAGGACAGGTTTTCGTCGGTGGCGGCGCAACGCCCTCGGTGCGCGTCGAGGTCGATCCTAAAAAACTGGAGAGCTTCGGACTCACCCTGGGTTCGGTCCAATCGATACTCAGTCTGCAAAACTCGCATGAACCGCGCGGACAGCTCGCCGATGGGTCGGTCACTGCGGACATCATCACCAACGATCAGATCTCCAAGGCTGAAGAGTACAAGCCTCTCGTCATCGGATATCACAACGGCGCAGCGGTTCGGCTTTCGGATGTAGCCGATGTCATCGACTCCACGCAGAACGTCCGCACCGCGGGATACATGGATGGCACGCACGCCGTGTTCATCATCATCTCCCGACAACCCGGCGCGAACATCATTCAGACCGTCGATCGGATCAAGGCTCAGTTGCCTTTTCTTGAAGCGACGCTTCCTCAGGGCATCAAAACAACCATCGTCTTGGACCGCACGACGACTATCCGCGCCTCCGTCCGCGACGTCGAACGCACGTTGATCGGCTCCATCATTCTCGTCGTTCTTGTCGTCTTTATCTTTTTGCGTAGTCCCCGCGCCACGCTCATTCCCACCGTTGCGGTCCCGGTGTCTCTGATCGGAACCTTCGCGGCGATGTACCTGTTCGGCTATAGCCTGGACAATCTCTCCTTGATGGCCGTGACCATTGCGACCGGATTCGTCGTCGACGACGCCATCGTGGTCATGGAAAACATCACCCGCCACATGGAAGCCGGCATGGACCCGTTCTCCGCCTCCCTGCAAGGCGCCAAGGAGATCGGCTTCACCGTCTTTTCGATCAGCATGTCGTTGATCGCCGTCTTCATTCCCATCCTGATGATGGGCGGCATCGTGGGACGGCTCTTTCGCGAGTTCGCCGTCACGCTCTCTACGGCCATCGTCGTCTCCATGGTGATCTCGCTGACGACCACGCCGATGATGTGCGCTCACCTTTTAAAGGCGCATAAAGAAGGAGAACAACACAACAGGTTTTATCGCGCCAGCGAGAGCTTCTTCGAGTGGTTGATCAAGATCTATCGCTACTCGCTCTCGTGGGCGCTCGATAATCCTGTGCTCATTCTGATTGTTCTTGTTCTGACAATCGCTTTGAACTTTGTCGTTATCGTGCGCATCCCCAAAGGCTTCTTCCCCCAGCAGGACACCGGCTCCGCCGTCGGCATGGTGCAGGGGCCGCAGGATGCGTCCTTCCCGTTCATGAACTTTTCGGTTCAGACGCTGGTAAGCATCATCAAGGCCGATCCGGCTGTGGATCACGTCAACGCCTACACAGGAGGCAACGGCGCGAGCAACGGCGGCTTCATCTATATCGCCCTGAAGCCGCTCGGAAAAGAGCGCAAGGTCTCAGCGATGGATGTGATTAACCGACTGCGGCCGAAGATGAATCGTCTGCCGATCGCCTCGGCGTTTATGCAGCCTGTGCAGGATCTCCGCATCGGAGGCCGGAACAGCGCCGCGCTGTATCAGTACACGGTTCAGGCTGACAATGTGGCCGATCTGTTTCACTGGGGTCCGATTCTTCTGGCCAATATGAAGAAGCTGCCGGGCCTGCTCGATGTGAATACCGATCAGCAGAACGGCGGACTGCAAGAGCTGCTTACGTACGATCGCGTCACGGCGGCGCGGCTCGGTCAGACCGCGCAATCGCTCGATTCATCGCTCTATAGCGCCTTCGGCCAGTCGGAAGTCTCTGTCATTTACACGCAACTTAATCAGTACTACGTCGTGATGGAGGTTGCCCCGCAATACTGGCAAGATCCGACGCAGTTGAACAACATCTACTTCAAGCCTTCGAGTTCTACCACGAATCGCGCCGGGCTCAATTCAGTCTCTCCGCTGCTGAGCATCACCAATCCGCACACAGGCACGACGCCATTGCAGGTCAATCACACGGGCCTGTTCCCCTCGGTTACGGTTTCATTCAACCTGGCCGGTGGAATGTCCCTGAGCGACGCCACGCTGGAAGTGTCGCGCATGGAGCAGAACCTCGGAATGCCTTCGACCATCCACGGATTCTTCGCCGGAACGGCGCAGGCGTATCAGGATTCGCTGGCCACGGAAAAGTATCTGGTCATCACGGCGCTGCTGGCGGTCTACATCGTGCTCGGCATTCTTTACGAAAGCCTGATCCATCCGCTCACGATTATCTCTACGCTGCCTTCGGCCAGCGTCGGCGCGATGCTCGCGCTGATGCTCTTCCAGATTGATTTGAATGTCATTTCCATCATCGGCATCATTCTGCTCATCGGCATCGTCAAGAAGAATGCGATTATGATGATCGATTTTGCGCTGATGGCGGAGCGGCAGAACGGGATGAACACGCATGACGCGATCTTCGAGGCGTGCATGCTGCGCTTCAGGCCCATTTTGATGACCACGATGGCGGCTATTTTTGGCGCACTGCCGCTGGCGTTTGGAACCGGCACCGGATCGGAGCTGCGCAGGCCGCTGGGCATCACGATTGTGGGCGGCCTGCTGTTGAGCCAGTTGCTGACCTTATATACGACGCCAGTGGTTTATCTGGCGATGGACCGCATGCGGCTGCGCGCCCTGGGCCGATCGGGCGATGTGCGCAGGACAGAGACTGCGCAGGCGGCATCGTGAGGCGAGAAAGAGTGTAGCTATGTCGACGAAAAGAACATTATCGAAAACCGCAGCCTTCGGCGCTATCGCCTTGATGGCGCTGCTGGCCGGATGCCGCGTCGGGCCGCCGTACCATCCGCCGACGCCACCAGCGGTGACCGCGCCGAACTACAAAGAGAGCACCGTCAACTTCCACGACACTGACGGCTGGAAGGTCGCCAACCCACAGGACGCGATGATCCGCGGCGCCTGGTGGGAAGTGTTCAAAGAGCCGGAACTGAATGGGCTCGAGACGCAGCTCAACGTCAACAACCAGAGCATCAAGGCGTCGTTCGAGAGCTACATGGAAGCCCGCGCCTTGATCGCCGAGGCGCGCGCACAGTTCTGGCCTACGATCAGCGCAGGCCCTTCCTGGAATCGCTCGCGCTCGTCAGCGAACCTGCGCAACTCCGCGACGGCCAATACAGGTCAGACGTCCACGCTCTGGTCCGCTCCGCTCGATGTCAGTTGGACCCCGGACTTCTTCGGAAAGATTCGCAACGAGGTGCGCGAGGCTCAATACACCGCACAGGCGAGTGAGGCCGACCTCGAGCTCGAAAAGCTCACCGAACAGGCCAGCCTGGCCCAGTTTTACTTCGAGATTCGTGGCCAGGACATGCTGCAGAAGATTCTCGACGACACCGTCGCCGCGGATCAAAAAGCTCTAGACTCGGCGCAAGGCGCATACGACGCGGGCACGGGCGACTACATTTCAGTCGTCGAAGCCAAGGCTACCCTCAAAGCCGCGCAGTCTTCGGCCATCAACGTCGGGTTGTCGCGCGCGCAGTTCGAGCATGCAATCGCCGTGCTGCTGGGCAAGCCCGCGACAGATTTCTCGATTCCTGTGCAGCCGATGATCTACGCGCCGCCGGCGATTCCGACCGGCGTTCCATCGCAGCTTGCCGAACGCAGGCCCGACGTAGCCGCCGCTGAGCGCACGCTGGCCGCAGCCAACGCCACGATCGGCATCGGCTACGGCGCATTCTTTCCAAACGTCACCCTATCCGCCACCGGCGGGTTCGAGAGCTCGCTCTTCAAGCATCTCTTTGATTGGCCGAGCCGCTTCTGGTCGATTGGTCCCTCCGCTTCGCAGATCATCTTCGATGGCGGTCTCTACCGCGCCGAGTTGCACCAGTACGAAGCGATCTACAACGGCGACCTAGCCACCTATCGCCAAACTGTGCTGACGGCGTTCCAGCAAGTTGAGGACGGACTTTCCTCGACACGCATCTACTCGCAGCAGATCCTGCGGCAGCAGGAAGCGGTAAAGGCAGCGCAGGATTTCCTCGACCTCGAGATGCAGCGCTACAACTCGGGCGTCGATCCGTATGTCGATGTCGTGACCGCGCAGACTACGCTGCTCGGCGATCAGGAAACGCTGAACGCGCTTCAGGTGCAGGAAATGCTCTCAGCTGTGCAATTGGTGCAGGCGCTTGGCGGGGGTTGGGACCTAAGCCAGTTGCCCACGCCGAAACAGACCGGAGCCAAAGTCCCCAACAGCGATTACGCGATCCAGCATTGATCACGCGAGCGCGGTTGTGGCCGATGAGAAATCAATTCACGTCGGCCCAACCGCCTGACTTCGCTGATTGAAAGATCGCCTCAATCACCTTCATGTTGCGGATCGCCTCTTCAAGCGGCACTGGAACCTCGGTGTCGTCGAGGATCGCCTTCGAGAAATCGTCGCCCTGCAACGTGTATTGATCGCAGATCGGAAACTCCTCGGTCATGCGCTCCGCGCCAAAGAGCTCTCCGCCATCGATGAAGATGCGCGTAGGCCGATCCTTCGGCGCATTGAACGGAATCTCGATCTCGATGCGTCCTGTGGTTCCGAAGAACTGCACGCGCTGGTAGGGCACGAACTGGGTGCTGCACGTGAAGATCGACTGCCCACCGGCAAACTCCAGAATTCCTGAAGTCAGCCGATCGATCTGCATGCCCGGATCGCGATCGATACACCCCACCACGCGTTTAGGCTCAGCGCCAAAGGCGTAACGCGCCGCCTGGATGCAGTAGCAGCCGATGTCGTAGAGAGCGCCGCCGCCGCTCTCGGTGTTGTTGCGAATATTTTTCGGATCGACGTTGTGGTAACTGAAACAGCCCATCACGCAGCGGAGCTGGCCGATGCGTCCCTCATCGATGAGCGCCTTCACGCGCAGCCATTGCGGGTGGCTGCGAATCATAAACGCTTCGCCGATCTTCACGCTGGTGCGTTCGCGAATCTTGAGCAGCGATTCAGCCTCGGCTACCGTCAGGCTCAGCGGCTTCTCGCACAGCACGTGTTTGCCGGCCTCGGCTGCCTTGATCGTCCACGGAACATGAAGCTGATTCGGCAACGGATTGTAGATCGCGTCGATGCTCGCGTCTTCGAGCAGCTCTTCGTACGAGCCGTACGCGGTCGGAATGCCAAGTTTCGCCGCGGCTTCACGCGCCTTGCCAAGATCGCGCGATGCGATCGCAACAACTTCACTGTACTTCCCCTGCTGCATTCCAGGCAAAACTTTGCGCACGCCGATCGATGCCGTGCTCAACACGCCCCAGCGGATTTTTCTGCTCATAGTTGCAATGATACCTTCGCGCTATCGCCTCTATGCGCGCACGCGCGGAATAGGAACCGATGGCCGCAGTTCAACGCGCCGCGTCGTGATCACAACCTTCGCAGGCGTGAGCTCCGGCCCATCCCACCCTTCTTTCACCGCTTCGATGTGTATCTCGCCCGGCCGCTTCGTCGACTGCACGATGACTTGCGCAAGGCCATTAAACAGCGATCGCTTCGGCTCCTTGTCGCTCTCCTGGCAGTTCGGATCGCCGTTGCCCACGCCAATCAGCGCGCCCTCGCCGGCGACCTTAAAGCTGATCAAATTGTCAGCAATAGGCACGGGACGTCCTTCTTTATCGAGCGCTTCCACTTTGAGAAACACGAGGTCCTCGCCATCGGCATCGATCTCCGTGCGATCTGCCGTAAGACGAATCGCGACCGTAGGCCCCGCCGTCTCGCGCTTTTCGGTGAGCACAACCTTGCCGTCCTTTGATCCACGCGCCTCAATGGCGCCCGGCTGATACTTCACCTTCCATTGCACGTGTCCAAGATGTGGAACCTTCTGACTGCCGAGGCTCGCGCCGTTCAGAAACAGTTCGACCTCATCCAGGTTCGAGTAGGCCCACACCGAAATCTCCTCGCCTTCCCTGCCCTCGAAGTTCCAGTGCGGAAAAACATGCAGCGACGGCTCCTTACCCCACCACGCTTTGTAGTAGTAAAAGTTGTCCTTCGGAAATCCGCACATATCCACAATGCCGAACTGCGAGTTGATCGAAGGCCATCCGTACGGCGTCGGCTCGCCGCGATAATCGAAGCCGGTCCATGCGTAGCCGCCGGCCTCCCACTCGCGTGTGCCATAGAACGTCCACCACTCTTCAGCAGTCTCGCCCCACGGCACCACGCCATCATACGAATTCATCGTGTTGCTCAGCTTGTCAGTCGAATAATCGCCGCGCGTCCCGATCGCGCTCGACGTCTCCGAGCCGAACACCGCCATCTTGGGATTCTTCTGGTGATACCCATCCGGCATCTTCAGGTTGTAGTTGAAGCCGATGATGTCCAGCGGCGTCGAAACGCCCTTCTCGTTGTTCCCATTCACCGCTGCTGAAACCACGCGCGTCGGGTCGAGTTCATGGCAACGCCGCACCATCGACGCAGCGATCTTCGCGCCTTGCTCCGACATCTCGCTCTGCAGCGTGAATTCCTCATTGCCAATCGACCAAATGATGATCGACGGCGAGTTGCGATAGCGCTTCACCATCACCTCGAGCTGCGCCATGCTCTCTGGATTCGAGCTCATCTGCCGCGTCTCGCACATCATCGTCATGCCCAATCGATCGCAGGCCGCAACCCACTCCGGCGTCGGCATGTTGTGCGAGGTGCGCACCGAATTGCATCCCATCGCCTTCAGCACCGCGATGCGATAGGCCTGCAGGCGATCGGGCAGCGCCGCGCCCACGCCCGCATGGTCCTGGTGATTGCAGGTTCCCTGAATCTTGAACGGCTTGTCATTCAGGAAGAATCCCTTCTCTGCATCGAATCGGGTCGTCCGAACGCCGAACGTCACCCGCTCTGCATCGCGCGTTGTCGAACCCGCCGAGACCGTCACGATCGCCGTATAGAGATTGGGCTCATCGACCGACCAGAGTGCGGCGTTGTCAAGACGAGCCGTCGCCGTGAAGGACGTTGGCGTATCGACAGGCACGGACTGTGCGGAAGCTTCGGCGGTTGCAACTGTTTTGCCGGCGGCGTCGAGAATCTGCCAGCTCACCTTCGCCGACTCAGACTCTTTACCTTCATTCACGACAATTGCACTCAACGACAACGCAGCCGCGCCGTTGCTGTACTCGCTCCGAATCACGTTGTCCCATGCGCTCAGATGCAGCGCGTCCGTCTTCTTCAGCCACACGTGGCGATAGATGCCCGCGCCCTCGTAAAACCACCCGTCGCCAAAACTGGCGTCCACGCGGACAACGATGTAGTTCTTCGCGCCAAGCGCAAGAAAATCCGTAATGTCGAACTGGAATGGCGCGTAGCCATTGTTATTGCGGCCCACAAAGCACCCGTTGACGAAAACAATCATGTCGCGAAAGGCGCCGTCGAACTCGACCGAGATGCGCTTGCCCGCGTCGCTCACAGGAATCTCGAACTCATGGCGATACCACCCAACGCTCGTCTCCGGATAGCGCCGGCCGAGCGGCTTATAGCCGTGCGACTTCTGCTCGTCATCGCGCACAAACGGCAACTCGACCGCCCAGTCGTGCGGCAGGTTCAGCGTGCGCCACTTCGAGTCGTCGAACTTGCCTTTGGCGAACTCGAAGTCGCCGGTCTTGGCGAAATCGCCTTGACCGTAACCGAAGTTGAGATCGCGCGCCGGATCGCTGCCATGCCCGAATGTAAACTTCCATCCGAAATCGAAGAGCAAATGCTCGCGCGGCGCCACGGCAGCCAGCGCTCGCACCGGAGCGGCGTCGGCCGAGTTGGCGAGCATCGACGCCGTGCGCCCCCAGGCAGAGCGCGAAAACAAAGAAGACGCAGAGAGCGCGAATCCGGACGAGAGCAGGTCGCGGCGAGAGACAAAAGGCATCAAATTCCTTCTTTCAGGACGCCCGGCAAAGGAGCGTCAAAAAAATGGAGAGCGGGACGGCAAGGCGAAACTATAAAGCACGCGGCGCGAAAAAGTAAACGATTTCATTTCACTGCGCCGCAGCGCTGCCTCGCTGCCCCAGAAGCAGGTTTCACCGCGCCAACTGTGGTAGATTCAATCTTGGATCAGCCGATGGAGAGGTGGCCGAGTGGCTGAAGGCGCACGCTTGGAAAGCGTGTTTAGGGGAAACTCTAACGTGAGTTCGAATCTCACCCTCTCCGCCATTCGCAGCAGTCCGTACCTGCAACAGCATCGTGAACCTGCCGCCATGCGCTCATGGCGACATTGTGTTCGCCCGCTTTGCCTGTCGAGATTCGCTTCCGGCACAAGACTCTACAGCACAAGCGGCGTCAGGTCTCAGATCGAAAAAGTAGCCGACTGGGGTTGCTTCACGCGAGATCGACGCGCACTACTTCGTAGATGTGCACGCGCGGCACAGTCAAACCAACCCAGCCATCCTTGGCGGTCCATTGCGCCTCCGCATTGCTCCACATCAATCGGATGGAACGAACTTGCCGGCGCTCGGGAATCCGAATACGAACGCGAACATTCTCGACCGGCAAGAACGTCTCCTCGACCAGCCGTTTCTTCCAGATGTTTCCTGTGTCCGCCATCAAGTGCAACAGCAGAGTGTCGCGCGATGCGGCAAACTCGGGCATCAATCCTTGCCGAAAATCCACCTCGTATGGCCGCGACGAAGAGAGAATTGGATCAAGCAGGGTGTGGAAGTAACCGAGCACATCTTGATTCAGCGTTTCGTCATAGATTGCCTCGAGCCCTGAGCCGATGTAAATGGCGTGTCCGGCGCCGTGATCCTTCGTTACAACCGCCGGCCCAAACACCTTGCGATAACCGCGCTCATAGGTCTCGGCCAGCACAGTGGCGCCCTGAGTTACTTCGAAGCGCACGACCTGCGGGTCCTGCGGAATCAACTTCTCCGACACAACCGGCCGCAGATAAAGGTCGGTCATCTGCACGATTGGATCAGGCGCGCCAAGTTTGACGCCCAGTAACTCGGCTAGCCCATAGTTACCGCGCGGCCTGCCGTATTCGTCGGCGATCGAGGTCAGGTGCGACGCCAGCAGCGCGCCCCCGTTTTCGACGTAGCGGGATAGCGTTGCGCATTGCGCCTCGCTCAGGCAAGGAGCGTTCGGCACATACACCATCTTGAACTTTGCCAGCGATTCCGGCGTCATCCGGTAATCCAGAAATGGCTCCGAATCGTATCCCAGATCCTTCAGCACCTGAAATGCGCCGTAGTAGTAGTTACCATAAGCGTCCGATACAAACTTATCGTCGCGATACCAGCGGATCGCCTGGGTGCAGAGCAAAATCCCCACCAACGGCAGCGGCGCCATCGCATCGAATAATCTCTGGTTCGCGCGCCTGAATTCGAAGATCGCTTTGAGTCCCTGGATCGATGGCCGATGGAGAGAGCTCTCCGGCTCGTAGAACAGACGGTTCAGGCCCCAATAGCAATATCCCGCGCCGGCCGCCGTCGCGATCGCTGCATCCAGTTGCAACTGTTCGCCGTCAATTGGATGACTGAACCAGCCGCCGATCAGATCGTCCTTGATATGTTCGCGGTTGTATACCGTGTGCGAGCCCACGTAGGTCCAGATATTCCTTCCCGTCGATTGCCCGGCGCGAATGTTGAAGAACTTCTGTTCCGGCGTTCGCGAGGCCTCAAACATGAACGTCGTCATCTCCGGAATCATCCAGGCCTTCGCAGTCCAGCCATCGACCATCATCTCGCCGTTGTTGTAGGTCTGCGGCGCTTCGCGCACCTCGCGCACCATGGTGCAGATCTCCTGCATGAAGGCGACAACAACCTCCTGCTCCATCCAGTGTCGGTACTCGATGAGATCTTCCAGCTTGTCGCTGCCATCCTGCTTAGGGATGTCCTTGCCATGCGCCTGCGAGTACGCTTCTTTGCAATATTTGCAGTGGCAAAAGTCTCCCTCGTGATCCATCCCCTCGTATGCGCCGTCGTAATACATCAGGTCGACCGGATAGTTAGTGATAACCTCGCGCACACACGCTTTTGTCTGTTCGCGTACCGGACTGTTCAGGCAGCCCTCATAGTACTCGCCCCATCCAAAGTGCGTGGTGGTCATGGGCCGTCCATCCGCAAAGCGTCGCGTCCAGTCGAGATAATTTGGATCGCCAGCTGTTATGTCCATGAAGGGATGGTTGAGAGGGTTATAGACAACCAGCTTGAGTCCTGCCTGCTGGCAGAGATCGGCAGTCTCCCGCAGCAGATCGCGCGATCCAAGTTCCTGATGACGCGGCAACTTTGTCTTCGTCGGAAAGTAGGCTACGTAGGAAAAGCTCGGAAAGCGAAGAGCATTGCACCCGAGTTCGCGCGCAATCTCGACAGCTTTCTTCGGGTCGTAGTCCAGCGCTGGGTAGAATGGCGGACAGTATCCCTCGGCAATCATCAGACGAATGGAGCGAACCCATTCCGGCGCCGATGGAAGAACGCCATCAGGCAGCCCGATTCCCATCCTCGTCTGCAGTCGTCTCAGCGTTGTCCCCGCTGCGATCGCTCCAGCGCTTTGCAGCAACTCTCTTCGACTCAGTTCAATCATTGGCATTTCCTCGATCCGCTTTCGGTCGTGCGCTCCAATACGAGTTATGTAGCGGCTACGACATGGCGCTGGTCCCAGCGCTCAATTCCTCCAGCATGCAGCAAGTCACGGGGATTCCTTGATGCGTTCGCAACCCCGCGAATGCAAGACAGATCAGAACTCTCGGGCGTAGTTGGTTCCGCGCTGCAGCGCAAACTT
>DATHNJ010000175.1:0-12639 GCA_035486155.1 Occallatibacter sp.
CCGAGATTCGGCTCCAGCGTTGTGAAAGGGTAGTCGGCGATCTTCGGCTTGGCGGCCGAGATACGGGAGATCAGCGTCGATTTGCCCGCATTGGGATAGCCGACTAGACCGACATCGGCCAGCAGCTTGAGCTGCAGCCGAAACTGGCGCTCTTCGCCGGTTCGGCCCAGTTCGTGCTCACGCGGCGCCTGGTGGGTGCTGGTGGCAAAGTGCTGGTTGCCGCGTCCCCCGCGCCCGCCCTTGGCGACGATGATGCGCTCGTCGGGAATCTGGAAGTCGTGCACCAGCTCGCCGGTTTCCTGGTCGTAGAGCGCTGTTCCGACAGGCACCTGCAGCACGATCGAATCGCCGTCCTGGCCGGTGCAGTTGGAGCCCATGCCGTGCTCGCCGCGTTGTCCTTTGTGTTCGGGATTGTAGCGGAAGTGAATCAACGTGTTGTGGCGCTGCGAGGCTTCCATAATCACGTCGCCGCCCCGGCCGCCATCGCCGCCCGAAGGGCCGCCCCGCGGCACGAACTTCTCTCGCCGGAAGGCCATGCAACCGTTGCCGCCATCGCCGGCCTTCACCCTAATCTTTGCTTCATCAATGAACATGGATAAGTTGCAACCGGCCCCATTCGCTTCATAACCGTGCCTCCTGCCGGCTCCAGGTCAAACAGCACGTCTTTTCAGTCTACCAACCTGTTATTGATGCGCCTCCGGTGCGAAGGCTTCGACAAGGCCAGGAGGCTTTTTTGCTATCACAGCTGTGACGGATTGCACCCGGCAATCTGGCTGCATGGCGCTATATTCATCGCGGCTGCTTTCTGTTTGAACGAACGGCGGACCTGCCGTACGAGCAGGCCGTATCGAAAATCTCGCCCTCCCCCGGATTTGCGTCGAGTGCCCTCGATGCCCGAACGCTATTGGACCAAGCCGCTGGCGCGAGCCGCGCTGTTATTGCTTGTCTTGGACGCGCCTTGGACCGTGTTCGCGCAGGCGCCTGCAGGCGCCATCAGCATCAGGCTGACCGATCTCTATTCGAAGCCCCTCGAAGGCGCCTCAGTCGCCTTGCGCAATCGCGTTACTGGGGCGCTCGTGCACGCCAACACGGCCAAGGGGGGCGTCTATCGCTTTGCCGCCATCGATCCTGGCGACTACACGCTCGAGGCATCGAGTCCTCATCTCGGTACGGGGTCGCTTGCGGGAATTCAGGTGGATGCCGGTCATGAGGCGCGCATCCAGGCCGCGATTGAATTCACTCTGGGACCACAGAATGTGGCCGCCATAGGCGCTTCCGAACCAGTCATCGCGAAGCAGCCGGTCTTGAAACCGGAGAAGCCGGATGACCTCGCGGCGATGCGCGCGCCCGAGATGCTTCCAAAGGCAATACAGCCACTGCCGACCGTGATGTCCCTCCCGGCCGCCATCGCATCCGCATCGGGCCTTCCTGCCGCTGGAGCAAGCGTCGCGAGCCTGGGCGGCGCTTGCGTCGCGAATGTCGCCGTTCAGGCGGGCACCGCGGCGTTGCGCATCCCACCGCAGCTGGCAGAGCAAGTCACGGAGCAAATCGTCGGACAAGTCCAGAACGCGCCAGAACAAGTTACGCCCGCGACCACAGCGGCGGCAGGCCAGTTTGAAGCTTTGCCGCTGGCGGGCCGTAACTGGCAAAGCTTTCTGCCAGATCATCTCTCGAATCAATCGCAGGAGACGAGCGGCGCGCAGACTGAAGACGCCCGGCCTGTCCGTGCTTCTTCCTCACTGGTCGACGGCGCCGACACAACGCTCGCCTTCGGAAATCCTCATGCAGCGAATGCACGTGGTCCGGGCGCGGCGCTGATGGGGCCAGGGACCAACGAAGCAACGCTTCGCGCAGTCCAAGTCGCTTCAGAGAACGGTGAACTCGCCTCCTATCGCGGTGCGGCCTCCCGGCCAAATGCGCAATCCGAGCGTGGTGGCAGCAGGCTTCACGGCCAGTCGTTCCTCTTTGACCGCGAGAATTTGTGGGGCGCGCAGAATCCGTTCACGCAATGGGTGCAGCAAACAGCGCCAGCCACATCTCTCACTGTTCCCGTCTTCGCGGCCACACCCTATACGCCCAGCAATCGCGAAAGGATCTGGGGCGCGGGGGCTGGCGGTCCCCTGCGTCGCCGCAAGGCATTCTGGTTCGCCGCGGTCGACGCCTTCGAGCGCAACGATCCTGGCGTCTCTACGGTGAAACATCCCGACGACTTTTTCGCGCAGCCTTCCAACGACGAGATGCAAGTCCTCAGCGCGCGTCTCGGTTTGAGCAGCACAAATCCCATCGCCGAAGGCCTGGGCGCTTACTCCGGCATGCTGCAATCACTCGATGGGCTGCTTGGTCCCGCGCCGCGCACTTCGTCTCAATGGACGGGCTTTGGGCGCATCGATTGGACGGCGACGGACCGCCAGAGCTTTACTCTCGAAGGAACCGGCGCACGCTGGGATGCACCCGGCGGCGGTCTGACAGGCGCGTCAGAGACTTACGGTTCTCGCAGCTACGGCGTCAGCCGCGCGGACGATCAGTGGGCGCTCGGCCGCTGGGAGAGATTCCTGACGCCAAATCTGCTGGCAGTGACGCAGGGATCGGTCGGTCGCCAGTTTCTGACAGCGGTTCCTGAAAATCCCTCGCCCTTCGAGCAGTCATTCAATAACAACGACTGGGGTCGGCTGCCGCAAATGACCGTTGACTCGCGCTACGGCTTCACCATTGGCAATCCGTCGCGCTTCGGACCAGGCGGCAACCCCGACGAGCATCTCTACGAAGGACAGGAACAGCTCAGTTGGGTGCGCGGCAATGGGCTCCTGATCAAAGCCGGGTTCGACCTCCGCCACAACAAAGACGCCACGGGCTTTCTGCGCAATCAAACGGGCACGTATAACTACGCGAGCGCTGAGAACTTCGCGTCCGACGCATTGTCCTTCGCCGCTTTCGGCTTGAGCGGCCAATTGAATCCGGTCAACCAGCACAACTGTGACCAGACCGGAAAAGTGTGGCGCGATTCGGCCGGGGGATTGCATGGGCTCGGCGACCTGCCTTGTTACTCCTGGTATTCGCAGACCATGGGCCCGGCCAACTGGTGGCTCAGCACGAACGACTGGGCGAGCTACTCCACCGTCCAATGGCAGCGGAAAAAGAGCCTCGTCGCCTCGATTGCCTTGCGCTGGGAGATGGAACAGTCGCCGTCGCCGATCGCTCTGCTCGACAATCCCAATCTGCCGCTGACGGAGAAGATGCCGGCGCTCGGCAGCCAGTGGGCCCCCCGCGCAAGCGTGGCTTGGGGCTCAGCCGAGAGCCGCTGGCCCGTGTTGCGCCTGGGCTACGGCATGTACTTCGGGCGCACGATGAACTCAACCTTTGAGAACGCCCTGACGCAGACCGGTTCGCTCAAGGGCGACCTGAATCTCTTCATGCGGCCGACCGACAATCTCAACGCCGGCGGAGCGCCACCGTTTCCCTATGTGCTGGCTGGCGAGCCTGCGACCGTTGTGAAACCAGGAGCAGTCGAGTTTGCGCCCGGTTTCCGCAACGGCGAAGCGCATCAGGCAGTGGCGTCAGTGGAAGAGACGCTAGCCGGTCAAGTTCGCATCGAGGCCAGCGCGGTCGCAAGCCTGGGCCGTCGCCTGCCCGTCACTGAAGACGCGAATATCGATCCGGCCGTCAATCCGCAGACCATCACCTATGCGGTTGTGGACGGCAATGGCTCCGGGCCAATCAAGTCGACGCAAATCACCGTACCGTTTTTTGCTTCGTGGCCGTCAGCAACTTCGCCGACGGGGTTCGCCGGCCGCCTTAATCCGAACTACCAGCAGGTCACGGAGATCGTCGGCCGCGCCAACTCGACCTATGAAGCCGCTGTCGTGCGCCTCACGCGGACGGGCCGCAGTGGACTTACTCTGCACGCGCGTTACGCCTATGCGCACGCCATGGACTGGAACCCCAATGAAAGCGCAAACGTAGGCGGCCCGAGCGTATTTGACCCGACCGATTTTCGCGCCGAATATGGCGTGAGCAATCTCGATGTGCGCCATTCCGTTTCCGTCTTTCTCATCTGGGAGCCGCGCTCGCGGCTGCGCGGCGAAGCAGGCAAGTTCACAAACGGCTGGATGCTCTCGGAGGTCGGATCGCTCCACAGCGGCTTGCCGTTCACCATGCGCACAGCCGGCTCGCTCGCCACGGAGTTCGACACAACAGGCGCGGCGATTGTGGGCCTTGCGCCGGGGATAAACGGCTACGGCGGCGACGACCGCATCTACGGCGTGGGACGCAATACCTACCGCTATCCGGCGACATGGAAGGCCGATCTGCGGCTTGCCAAGCGCTTCCACCTCGGTGAGATGCGTCAGCTTGAATTGCTGGCCGAAAGCTTCAACCTTTTCAATCACCAGAATGTCACCGAACTGGAGACCGTCGGCTACTCGATCGAGTCAGGCAGCGTGAATGGAAGTTTCCCGACGCTCAATTTCCTTACCGGCCTGAAGACCGGACAAACTGAATTCGGCCAACCGCTCAACATCAACGCAACGGATTTCTATCGCCCCCGCCAGATTCAGTTCGGCATGCGCGTCCGGTTCTAGCGCACAACTTTTACTGGCATGGAATCGCGCTCGCGTCGGTCCCATTCAACGCGAAACACTGCGCACCCTGAATGTCCGTGCTGTAGGCCCGGACTTTCGCTGCTTGCAACTCCGACAGAACTTCTTTGCGCGGATGCCCGTACCGGTTGTGTAATCCACAGGAAATGACGGCCAGTCGCGGTGCGACTTTGGCGAGAAACTCCGGCCGCGTCGACGTGATGCTTCCATGGTGGCCGACCTTGAGCAGCGTGCTCTGCAAGTCCGGCTCGGCCAGCATGGCCTTCTCGATCGGCTCTTCGGCGTCGCCTTCCAATAGAACCGAAGAAGTTCTATACGCCACGCGCAGCACGAGTGAGTCATCGTTCGCCGGCTCGGCGCCAGGATGGTAGTTCGGAAATGGCGCCAGCGTGCGGATATCGATGTCGCCCAGAGCAAACGCATCGCCGGCGCGCAGCGTTCGAACTCCGATTCCAATCTGATGCGCTTCGTTCAGAAGAGCCGCGTACGCCTTAACTGGCGGATTGTTCCCCACCCACAACTCGCGCGGATGAAAGTTGCGCAGCACCGACGGCAGTCCACCCATGTGGTCCGCGTGAGCGTGCGTCAGTACGACCGCATCGAGATGACGAACGCCCCGCGCCCACAGCGCCGGCGATACGACTTCTTCGCCGATGTCGAACTCCTGCGGCGCCTGTCGTGGTCCGCCGCCGAATCCGCCTCCGTCGATCAGCAGCGTTTTTCCGTCCGGCGTCATAAGCAAAATTGAATCGCCCTGACCGACGTCGATCGCCTCCACCAAAAGAGCATCGCGCGGATGATCGATCGTCCGCGGCGCAACGGCAGCGAAAGCTGCCAGCACAAGCGACGCCCATGCGGTGCGTCGGCGCCATGCTTCTCCACGCGCCAGCGCTATTGCGACAGCCAACAAAACGCAGAATACAGCGATCCCCAAAAACTGAGGCCCAGGAATCCGCAGATCGCCAAGCGCTAGCGATCCGAACAGGCGGACTAGCCCAACGCCCAGATGTAGAAAGAAGGCCACAACGGCCGCTGGAATCACTGCAGCCGCGGGCCACACAACCAGCAGCGCAAGCGCCAACAACGCGGCCGGCATCAGCACAGCAAGCAACGGCAGAATAAAAATATTCACCGGCAGTGCAAAGAGCGTGACGCGGTGAAAATAGGCCGCCATCGGCAGCGTCATCGCCAATTCAACGACGCAGGAAACGACCAGCAGCTCGATACACCGCAAGCAGAAACGTACAGCCCACGGGAAGATACGCCACGCGATGCCCTTCGACGCGGCCCGCTGCAGCCGATGCGCAACCATCCGCAAAACAATGCGAAACTGCGCGATGCGTGGTTCGAGCTTGACGTCGATGGCAATCGTATTCAGGTCGCGGGCGGCAGTGAGGAATGGATGCGCTGTCCTCTCCAGCAGGGGCGCGGCGATTCCGGCGATCACGATGACTGCCAGCAGCGTCATCTGAAAGCTCGAGTCGAAAAGGCTGCGCGGATTTGTCGCAAGCAGGCAAAGAGCGGCGAAGCCGATCGCATTCAATGGGCTCCGTTCGCGGTAGAACAACCTGCCGAGCAGATATACCGTAACCATCCAGAGGGAGCGTTGCACCGGCGTCGCGAAGCCTGTGAAAAGCGCATACGCAAAGGACGCGGCGATGGTCGTGCATGTGGCCGCGACATTCGGCAAACGAATTCGCCGGGCAATCCAGAAGACGCATCCGGCGACAATCGCCAGATGAAACCCAGACACCACGAGCATGTGAAACGATCCCGTCCGCTCAAAGCCCTCACGCAACGAATGAGTCAGAAAGGTACGATCTCCCGTGGCCATCGCGGTCAGCATGACCGCATCATCTGAGCTGAGACGGAGCGGCGCCGGCAATGAGCGCATCGATGCGGGCAGTTCGAGCAGCCGTACAACCAATGCCTGCCGCCACGCAGCGATGCGGCAACCCCAGGATGGCGCGCCTTCCGCGCCTAGACGCTCCACGCTATCGATGCCGACCGAAGCTGTTGCCGTGATTCCCTGGTCGATCAAATAGTCTCTGCGGCTCCACACGCCGGGATCGCGATACTCTTCTGGCGGGAGTAAGCGAACCACTGTGCGAATGCGCTCTCCGCAGGCAACCGCTTGCAAGTGGAGCTGCCCCTGCGAAGGTTGTGGCCAGCGAATCGTCAACCGCACGCCGCCGTCGGCAGGCTCCTGCCGATCCACCGCATCTGTGACGACTTCGACATTCGCCACGCGCAAATCGATGCGCTGCGAAGGCTCTTCAAGATTATTCTCTTCGTCTATGTTTTCGACTCGTTCGGTGCGCATCGGCGCAGCATTGATGACAGATCCTTCGACAGTGCGCAGAAGCCCGTCTGACGATGCCAGAATACTGCTCGACGGCGCAGGCTGCGGGGCCATCTCTGCACACCACGCGCCCAGCAGGCACCAAAGCGCGGCCAGCGGGATCCAGACGATACGTTGCGCACGGAACGCCGCGACGCAACACAGCAGCGCGACTGGCGCCAACGCAATGAGCACGATGCCCGGTCGCAGCCAAGCCCAATGCGCTGCCATGATACCGATGGCGAATATCCAGGATGCGTGAAATAGCGGAATGACAGTCGTCGGGCAGCTCGGGTTCCGCGAAGGGAACCCAGGCGGAAGAGGCCCGGAGATAGGTTTCGCTTGCATGAGGCCCAAAGCGAAGAGGGAGAGCTGTTCAGAAGGGTATCAGTTGCGACGCAACTTCACCATCGTTTCAAGATGGAAGGTCTGCGGGAACAGATCGACCAGCGTAACGGCCTCGATCGTGTAGCCGGAGCTCGTAAGCGCTCGCAGGTCGCGCGCCAGCGTCGCCGGATCGCACGAGACGTAAGTGATTGCGGGCGGAGCGATCCGAATGAGTTGTGTTGCCGTTTCGGGTCCGAGTCCCGTACGCGGCGGATCCACGACAATCAAATCGGGACGTGCGTCTTTCTGGCGGCGAAGAAAGCTCAGCGTATCGGACTGGATCGCCTCAGCGTGCACGCCTTTGAGGTTTTCCTTTAGCCCCGCAAGCGACGGCGACGCCGATTCGACGGCGACCACGCGCTCAAATTTCGATGCGAGCTTTCGCGCGAAAAGGCCGACGCCTGCATAGAGATCCCATACCAGCTTTCCCTTGCAATCGGCCGCGACTCGCTCGACGAGATCATCCACCAGCCAGCGATTCACCTGAAAGAAGGCGCCGTGATCGACGCGATAATCAAAGCCTGCGGCGTGATAGGCGAGCGAATCTGCGCCCCAGCGATCCACGGTGCGCGGCCGATCGTCTCCGCGTCCCGACAGGACCAGCTCCACTCCGGCGAGCGATGGAACCTGTTCCGCCCAGGCGCGCGCCAAGTCATTGAAAGATTCCTTGGCGGGCCGATCGACAAAAACGCTCACCACCAGGGCCGATTCGTCCGCGTTACACAACAGACTGATCTCCGTCGGTCGAAGTCTCGGCGCAACTATGCGCACTGCCTGCGTAAATGCTGTAGCTGCCTTCAGTAATATCGGCGCTGCAATAGGACACTCGCTGATCGGCACGACCGCATGCGATCTGCGCCCGCGATAGCCGAAGTCTCCCGCTGCGTCGAACGCCAGGCGAATCCGATTGCGATACCGCCACGGCTCCGCGACGAGCACGTCGATCTCGACAGACGCGCGTACGCCGGCGCGCTCCAATGTCTCGAGCAAAATCTCCCGCTTAAATTTGACCTGCGCTTCGTAGTCAGCATGTTGATAATGGCAACCACCGCATGCGCCGAAGTGTCTGCAGTCTGGCGCAATCCGTTGCGGCGCGGCCTGCACAATCTCTTCCGCCTCCGCCATTGCATAGGCCCGCTTGTCCTCCACGATTCGGATACGCGCCTCTTCGCCGGGCAGCGTGAGCGGCGTGAAGATGGCTTTGCCGTCCAGACGAGCCAAAAACGCTCCGCCGTAGACAGGCTTTTCGATGCGGACGAGTTTCGATTCAGGCGGCATCATTGCTGGCTCATGTAAAACAGGCTAAAACGCGGCAGATCGTAGTGCGCCAGCAACTGCTTGGTCACGAACTGATGCTCCACCTGACGCAATTGCACCGCGCCCATGCGACCGCGATACGGCGCCAGTTCACGCGCGGCATGCTCTTTGAGCTTCACCAACAAATCTTCGGGCGCCGCCGCAGTCAACGCCGCGAATAGTTTTTCTTCCAGCACTGTCAGGGTGCGCTCGAGGCTTTCCAACTCCTGACTGCAATCCTTCGACATGCGAACTTCACCGGCAAGCTCGCGCAGGCGCGCTGCGGTTGCCGCACAAGCCTCTGCGGCGATTGTCGTCGCTTCGAGCGCATTGGCCGCAGTTTCAAGATGCACAGCCACGCGCTCGTGTTCAAATCCCGAATCGCGCCGATCTTCCGCTACCGGCGCCGCGCCTGCCGATGCTTCACGCAGCTCTTCTGCCGCGGTCATCACGGCCTGCGCGCACCACGCCAATCCATTGACGCGCTGCATGCGCCCACGCCGCTGCCGGGTTTCGTATTTGTCGAAGGCCGCATCGATGCCGCGCAGCACAGCCTCCAACGGAACGCCGGCCTCCTGCCACATCTCGATCAGCGCCCAATCGAGCGTCGAGAGCAGCAGTAGCGAACCGCGCCGCTTCTGAAAGCGCTCTTCGATTTCCGTGAAGTAGTTGAAATAGTTGCGCACGGTGCGCCTCAGTGGGTGCGGCTGCGCGATTTTAGGGCGCGGTTGCGCTCGAACAATATCCGCAGCCCGTCGAGCGTTAGCATGTCGTCGATCTCGGAGATGTAACGCGAGTCCGCTGCCACCATGCGCGCCAGTCCACCGGTCGCGATGACGCGCGGCTTGTGCCCAAGCTCTTCGAATATGCGCTCCAGTACGCCGTCGACCAGTCCGATGTAGCCGTAGTAGAGCCCGCTCTGCAGATGGCCTACGGTGTTGGTCCCGATCACCTTTGCGGGCCGCTTGATATCAACTCGGCTCAGACGCGCCGCGCGCGAGAACAATGCGTCGGCACTCAAGCCGAGCCCGGGCGCGATGGCGCCGCCCATGTACTCGCCGCGTTCGGAGATCACTTCGAACTTGGTCGCAGTGCCGAAGTCAACGACGATGCAAGGGCCGCCGTACTTCTCGTACGCCGCAACGCAGTCGGCGAGCCGGTCGGCGCCGAGCTCGGTCGGGTTGTCGATCAGCATTTGCATTCCGGTCTTGATTCCCGGCTCGACGAACAGCGGCTCAATGTGAAAGTAGCTTTCGCACACCTGCCGCAGTGTCGACTCGACCGGCGGCACCACCGAAGAGATGATGATGTGCGTGACCTGATTCGGCGACATGCCGTGCATCTGGAACAGGTTCACAAAAAACACGCCGTATTCGTCCACGGTCTGCGTGCGGTGCGTGGTGACGCGCCAATGCGCGGCGAGCTTCGGCGGATCGACATCGAGCTCGTAGAGCCCGAGCACTGTGTTGGTGTTGCCTACATCGAGAGCGAGCAGCATCGCTTTCTAGTCTAACTTCACCGCGCGAATGCCCCCGGTCCGCACCTCGATCAGGCCAGTGGAAGTCTCGACAAGCAGAAATCCCCCCTCGGTGAGGCCCGCCGTGACGCCGCCGCACGCCTGTGGTCCATGCACTTCTACGGCGCGGTCGCGGACCCATGTCGATGCTTGCTCGATGCGCGCCGGAATTGCATTCGATGCAGCGAGGCTTGGCGTCTCTCGCTCCAGCGCCTTGAGCAAGGCGATGAGCAGCTTCTGCCGGCTGATCGTGCGGCCGGCTTCCAGATCGAGCGACGTGGCCGGCGTCGCCAGATCAGGATCGAAATTGCGCTGGTGCACATTGACGCCGATGCCCACGACAGCGAACGCCAGCATGTTCTCTTCGATTTTGGACTCAACGAGAATGCCTGCGGCCTTCCGCTCGCTGATCAGAACATCGTTGGGCCAGCGCAGATCGGCTTTGAGACCGCTCGCAACATCTATTGCATCGACGACTGCAAGCCCCGCGGCCAAAGGCAGCAGAGGGGTACGCTCGGCCTGCAAGGCGAGGCGCAGCAGCACGCTGACATAAAGTCCTGCGCCGTTTACCGACTGCCAGCGATGATCGCTGCGGCCGCGGCCGGCGAGCTGCTCATCGGTAAAATAAACAGACCCGTGCGGCGCTCCGGCCCTCGCCGCCGCAACCGCGTCGGAGTTCGTCGATCCGGTGACCGGCGAAAAGTTCAACTTGCCCGAGAAGATTGTTCCGGTAAGTGCGGCCTCGATCGCCGCCAGATCGTACACGATCAGCTCGGTTCCGCAACAATGGTCATGGAGATGTCGGCGGCCTTGGCCGAGTGCGTCAGCGCGCCCACGCTGATGAAATCAACGCCGGTTTCGGCGTACCCACGAATATTTTCGAGCACAATGCCGCCGGAGGCCTCGATCGGAATCCAGCGTTTCTCCTGCCGGACGCGATCGACGCACTCCTTGGTCTGCGCCGGCGACATGTTGTCGAGAAGAACCGCTTCGGCGCCGAGTTCCAGCGCCTCGTTCAGCTCGCGCATCGTGCGCACTTCAATCTGCACGCGCTGGCCTTTAGGCCGCCGCTCCAGCGCATGCGTCAGCGCCGCGCGCAGTCCGCCGCCGAGCGAGATATGGTTGTTCTTGATCAAAATACCCGAGGCCAGATCGAGCCGATGGTTGGTTCCACCGCCGCACATGACGGCGTACTTCTCCAGCGCGCGCATACCCGGCACTGTCTTGCGGGTATCGAGCACGCGGGCATGCGTACCCTGAATCGCATCGGCGTATTTGCGCGTGAGCGTGGCGATGCCGCTCAGGTGCTGGAGCAAATTCAGGATCACGCGTTCGCAACTCAGCAGCACGCGTGCATTATGGCGAATCACGGCCAGCACTTGTCCGCCGTGCACGCGGACGCCGTCGAAGATCTCCGGATGGCTGACGACTTCGAAGCGCGTGTGCGCCTCGGGCCGTTGATCGAGCCGGGCGAAGATCTCGAAGAACCGTGGCACCGCGCCCAAGCCGGCGACGACCATCTCCTGGCGCGCGAGAATCGAAGCCGAGCCGCGCAGATTCGGGTCGATGGTGACGTTGGTTGTGGCGTCGTGGGCGGCCTTGTCTTCAACCAGAGCCTGCTCCAACAATGCATCGATGCGGCTGCTTTTCCAATCCATGCTTCTCTTCCAGATGCCTAAGGGCGCGTCTGCGATTGAATTTGTCGCAGGAAGTTATAAACAACTTTCTTTACCCTGTCATCGGCTTCATTGGCAATGGTATGAAAGTGGGACCCGTCGTGCCGCGTGATGACCAGGGAGTACCGTGGCTGCATTCCGAGTGCTTCCACGATGCTGCGCCACAGGTGCGGCTTGCCGTGCGTGAGCCGATCGATGAAGCCGATCTCGCCCAGATCGCTGAACCAGAGAAACGCAACGATGTTGAGCGCGTTGCGTACGACCAGGCGATAGCTGGTGAGGAGAACATACTGCGAAGGATTTCCCGCGACGCGGGCGCCGTGAGAAAGATCGACGAATGCCAAAGGTTTTTCGTTCGGCTCCATGGTCGAGGCCAGGATGATGCGGTTGGCGGCTGCGGAGAAGTCCGGCGCGGTATAACAATCGGGCAGGTTGCCGAAGAAGATGGTGGGCGTCGTGTTTTCTGTTGCAACGCCGCCATAGAATGTGTCTGACTCCGTCGATGAAGGAGCTGCCTCGGCGATCTCCTCAATCGGCAACATCAGCGGGTTGTCACAGTGCTCGCTGAGTTCGCGATAGGCGACCTGAATCAGCTTGAAGCGCTCTTCGGCCTGAGGCTTCTGGGTTGGATTTTTCTCGAAGCGGTCGGGGTGCCAGCGTTTTGCGGCCGTCTTGTAGGCCTTGCGGATCACGGGCATCGACGGGCCTGCCTCCGCGATGCCGAGTAATTCGGCGTGCACGATGCAGGTTTGGCAGACGCATGGCATTTTTTATTTGGGCAGCGCTTCTAAGGCTGCGCGCGTTTTTTCGAGCAGCAGGCGCGTCTCG